>CP073344.1:3930363-4249033 GCA_024397875.1 Amphritea atlantica | reverse complement strand
AGCGACTAGCAAGTTGCGAAGCAATGTCTGGCTCCTGAAAAGCGAAGCGTCTGGCTCCGACCAGCGACGCAGTCGAGTCTCACCGCTTTCTAATCCGCAACTTCATTCTGCTCTTCATCATCAGCAGGCGCCCTTCTCTTGATGATAACAGCCAGGATAATACCCAATTCAAACAACAACCACATAGGTACTGCCAACAGAGTTTGCGAGATAACATCCGGAGGCGTCAGTAACATCCCAAGAACAAAGCAACCGACAATGACGTAGGCACGTTTCGCTCTGAGACTCTGAACGTCGGTTATACCACTCCAGACCAACAGTAACGTTGCAATGGGAATTTCGAAGACGACTCCGAAGGCAAAGAAGATCTTGAGAACAAAGTTAAGATAACTACTGATATCAGTCATTACCGCTACATTTTCGGGTCCTACACTGGTGAAGAAACCGAAAATCAGTGGAAAAACCACAAAGTACGCAAACGCGATGCCTGAATAGAACAACACAATACTGGACGCCAACAAAGGAACGGCCAGTCGCTTCTCATGCTTATACAGCCCTGGAGAGATAAACCCCCACACCTGGTGCAGGATAAGCGGCATCGCCAGAAAAATTGACAGTACCAGCGTCAGCTTGAACGGCGCAAAAAACGGCGATGTAACATCGGTCGCGATCATACTGGTGCCTTCCGGCAGCAGTGCGGTTAAAGGCGCAGAAACGATTTCGTAGAGGTTATTAGCAAAATAGAACAGGCAGAGGAACAGAATCAGGATCGCCAGCAGTGCCCGCATCAGGCGACTGCGCAACTCTACCAGATGGGAGACAATAGGCTGCTCCTGATCATCCTCTGAATGGGTCTGGTTAGGGTCTATCATCGGCCTTGGTATTTTCCTGTTCAGGCGGCACTTCGGAAGTCTGCGGCTTTTCCGCCTGATCCGACTTATCTTCTACAGCGGTAGTGTCGGCAGTTTTGGGGGCATGAGTGGATGAGTCTTCAGATGAGGGACGACGCATCTCATCAAGTTCACGGTCAAGCTCTTCCTGCTTCATGACAATCTGACGTTTCATCTCATCCAGACGAAGTTCTTCACTTATCTCAGACTGTATACTGCCCAGGGTACGCTTTGCTTTACTCACCCAGAGACCGACGGTGCGAATAGCAACCGGAAGCTTTTCCGGCCCCAGCACTACCAGACCGACCACAGCGATTATCAGCAGCTCAGCAAAACCGATATCAAACATCTACAGTTACCTGTCGGTTACTTATCAGCTTTTGGCTCGTCTTTCGCTTGCTCTTTTGCTTCAGTTTTATCTGTTTCAGCAAAGTCGGCATCATTTTCCAGCTTTTTCTCTTCCTCTTTAGGCTCGTCATTCATCGCTTTCTTAAAGCCCTTGACTGCACCACCCAGATCACCACCCAGATTGCGCAGTTTCTTGGTGCCAAACAGCAGTACAACGATTACTAAAAGAATAGCCAACTGCCACAGACTAATACCACCTAACATATTATCGTTCTCCGATTGACTACATGGGAGGAGCTTCTCCGCACGTTAAGTTATGCTTCTTTGTTCCAGATTACTCATTTTATCATTTATCTGGAACCGCTTTAAAACTACTTTTTCTCAGTCCGGGATGCTTTCTCTTCCAGACCTGACATATCAAAGCGACTGGCAAGCTCATTTACCACGGCTTCCGGACGGACCCCCAAGTGAGAGAGCGCAACCAGCGTATGAAACCACAGATCGGCTGTTTCATAGACAACATCGCGGGTATCGCCATTTAACTCTGCATCTTTTGCGGCAATAATCGTTTCCGTTGCTTCTTCACCGACTTTTTCCAGAATTTTGTTCAGCCCTTTCGCATGCAGGCTGGCGACATAAGACTTTTCAGCCGTCGCCGCTTTACGCTGCTCAAGAATATCGCCCAACTGTGTCAGTACATCACTCATAATAAGGCCTTACTTATCGTAAATCGTATCGGGGTCTTTCAGAACGGGTTCAACCGCAACCCACTCCCCCTCTTTAAGGGTTTTAAAAAAGCAGTGTTCGCGACCGGTATGACAGGCAATACCACCTAACTGCTCTACACTGAGCAGAATGACATCATTATCGCAATCAAGGCGGATGTCATGCAGCACCTGTACGTGACCTGACTCTTCCCCTTTGCGCCATAGTTTCTGCCGCGACCGGGACCAGTATATAGCCCGGTTTTCCTGGACCGTCAGCGCCAGCGCCTCGCGATTCATCCAGGCGACCATCAACACTCTGCCCGTAATATGATCCTGGGCGATTGCCGGTACCAGCCCATCACTATTCCACTTAACCTGGTCTAACCATAACTCTGACATATCAATATTCTTCAAAATCTAAGCAGGCAAGGATACCCGATCCCCTGCAACACTACTATCCCCGGAAAATGGGAGGCGGCAAGAGTAATTGTTTATTGTTTCACTTCAGTGACGGAGCAGCAATACCGTAGCAGAAACACCCAACAGCCAGCTTATAGCCGGCAGATCCCGGACGACAAATAGCGGGTCATCTACCGAGAGCCCGACGGCAGCGATGAGGCACAGCAGACCAATCCAGCGCCCTTTCTGACTGCGTTGCTGCTGCAGCTCTTGCCGCGCCACGCTCAGCGCGAGCATATCCCGCCGCCGGTTATCATCCAGGCCCTTCAACTGATTCAGGGCATCATAAGCCATCTGCGGCAGGTGAGGCATTTTATCCAGCCAGTCCGGGGCTTGCTGCTTCATCGAACGGTAGACCGCTTTTGGCCCCATTCGTTCTTTCATCCAGCGCTCCAGGAACGGCTGTCCGGTTTGCCAAAGGTCCAGCTCCGGATACAGCTGACGCCCCAACCCCTCAATGTTCAGCAGAGTCTTCTGTAACAGCACCAACTGCGGCTGCACCTCCATATTGAAACGCCGGGCGGTCTGGAATAATCCCATCAGCACCATGCCGAAAGAGATATCCTTCAGCGGTTTTTCAAAGATCGGTTCGCAAACACTGCGAATAGCTGTTTCGAATGCCTGTACATTGGTATCCGCGGGTACCCAGCCGGAATCAATATGCAGTTGCGCAACCTGACGGTAGTCTCGCTGAAAAAATGCCAGAAAGTTACGCGCCAGATAATTTTGATCTTCCGGTGAAAGAGAACCGACAATACCGAAATCTACGGCTAGATATTGTGGCGCTGAAGGATTTTCCCGGGAGACAAAAATATTGCCCGGGTGCATATCCGCATGGAAGAAACTGTCACGAAAGACCTGCGTGAAAAATATCTCCACACCCTGCTCTGCCAGTTTCTTCATATCAGTATTCTGGGCTTTCAGCTGCTCTATATCAGCCACCGGAATACCGTGAATCCGCTCCATCACCAGGACATTCTGCCGGGTCAGATCCCAATAGATCTCAGGAACATATAATATAGGGGAGTTGTCAAAATTACGCCTGATCTGAGAGCCGTTAGCAGCCTCTTTACGCAGATCCAGTTCATCAAAGATGGTATTTTCATAGTCGGCGACCACCTCTACCGGCTTCAGCCTGCGGCCTTCGACCCAGAGAGCCTGAACCAGCTGGGCGATGGTATACAACACCGCCATATCTTTACGGATCGTTTTGTCGATGCCCGGGCGGATGACTTTAACCACCACCTCTTCACCGTTATATAACAGTGCCTCATGCACCTGTGCGACCGATGCGGATGCCATTGGCGTTGCATTAAACTCGGCAAAGATCTCGGCTACCGGGGCGCCCAGCGCACGCTCAATCAAGCGCTGAGAATAGGCTCCCTCAAAAGGAGGTACCTGATCCTGTAGTTTTTTCAGCTCCAGTGCCAAGTCATCGGATAACAGGTCACGTCGGGTGGAAAGCATCTGACCAAACTTAATAAACACCGGGCCCAGCTCTTCCAGCGCCAGACGTAAACGCTGTCCCTGCGAGCGGGAACCCACAGGAATAAAATAACGCCACAGCATCAGCTTTAATAGCAGGCGGGCATACCAACGCAGGTTGATCTGTTCAAAAAGGGTATCAAGCCGGTATTTCGCAAAAACCCGTGCAATCTTGAAAATTCGGAGTAAACGTCGCACCGCTGTTATGTTCCGTGGTCAGTTGTTCTGGAGTGAGGCAGGCATATTGCCCACTTCGACACTCAAGGTAAAGAGCTGCATCATACCGGAGTACACAAGGTTAACCCAGCTCAATACGATTTCGCCCCAGGCTCTTGGCTGCATAAAGCGCTTTATCTGCCCGACCGAACACCTCCTCAACAAAGTCATCGGCCTGTACCTCAGCCACACCAGCCGAGAGGGTAATATTGACTGGCTCGCCATGAAAGTTAAAAGGACTGCGTTCAACTGCATGACGGATTTTTTCTACGGCAGTGACCGCCTGCTCCGCAGCTGTCCCCGGCATCAGAATAACAAATTCTTCGCCGCCATAACGGGAGACAAAATCGGTGGACCGGCACTGTCGGGTAAGAATCGTGGCCACCAGACGCAATACTTTATCTCCCGCCTGGTGACCATAAGAATCATTGATCCGTTTAAAGAGATCCAGATCAACAACGGCGATCGAAAACACCTGTCCATAACGCTTCCAGCGCTCAAACTCAGAGGCGATCTGTTGATCATATCCGGCTCGGTTCGGCAGCGAGGTCAATGAATCTGTCAGCGCTTTATGACGCTCAGCTTCTATATGCCCTTTCATCTGCTGCGTCTGCGCTTCCATCTGCTCAAGGCGATTCTGGAGCTGCAGATAGCGCTCATGAAGCCGCTTTTCCCGGTTTTCCTCTTTCTGTTTAAACAGGTCCACTGACTTCACAATGCTCTGTAGCTGTGATGACACATTACTCTTCAGCTGATGCAGATCCTTTGACTCCTGCATCGCCTGCTGAATTGCCTGCACATCGTGATGGATCCCACTACTCAGCAACGCCGTCTCTTCATTCAGCTGTCCCTCTTGCTGACTCTCTTCAACGTAGGCCTGCACCTCTGCCAGCTGCCCGGTAAGGTTTAACAGATAATCTTCGAAATCCTCACTACTATAAGAACTCAACCGGGCCATCAGCCCGACAAGATCCTGAATAATCGCTGGCAGGGTGATCAGCGATATACCCGCTTCTATTCTGCTGACTAACTCCCGCGCCAGAGACATATCCCCCTGAGGAATATGCAGGCCGGACATCAGGCTAAGTAGCTCAGAAGCTATCTTTTGTAACAGCTCTTCATCTTCATGCCCCAGCTCTGCAAGAATTCCGTGTTGACGTTCGCCAATAAAATCGTCTGTCAGGAGAGGCGCCTGGAGGGAAACCAGGTCGTTAATCAGGGAGGAAACATAAGACGTCTGTCCCACAAAGGGAACCATCGTCTTTTCAATCTCACTCAGCCGCTCATTACTGAGATCGGTGGTCAGATTCAGGCGTAGCTGATATATCCACTTTTGCAGCCCTTGCACCAGTGCGTTGCGCTGCTTCTGCTGCTCAAGATCCAGTCCGCGAAGCTGCTTTTCAACCAGACTGACGGTATCGGGCTGACCGGTTTTATCTGCTTTAATCTGTTCACATAGCGTTTTTAATGACCGGTCCAGCGACTCTGACTGTCCATCAAGTGCTACTGCCATCTGACAAATAAGACGCACAAGAGGCTGCTCATCAAGTTGAGCCTGTAGCAGATCCACCTCTTCTGAAAGGATTTTGTAACGCTCTTTCCAGTCGTCCTGTTCCATCAATTACACCTATGAACCGGTCAGTCACTAAATATCAAAGGTCAATTTTATGCCAATACAGGGTATACAAGCTATAGACTCTCCCTTGGGCATTACCCAATACGCAATAAAAAAGCCGCTAAATGCGGCTTTTTTGATCTAACTTACTGTTACTGTGCATTGCGTTCCTGCTCAATAAGATACTCGGCCACTTTAAGCATCCCGGCATGCCCTCCGGCCTTATCCGCAGTAATGCGGTATTTGCCGTTCACAATCAGGGTTGGTACGCTCTGAATACCATAGCCTTTCAGCTTTGAGGCGCCCTGATTCATACGCATATTGACGGCGAAAGACTGGTTCATTTTGACGAACTTATCCTTATCCACACCCAGGTCTGCATAGTAATCAGCCAGGTCGTCAAAACTGCTAAACCGGCGCCGCTCTTTATGCAGCGCAGTAAAGGTTGCCTGATGGGTTTTATCAAGATCATTGAGAATCTCAGAAGCGTAATACGCCCGGGCTAAGGGTTCCCATGAGCGGGAAAAAACCACGGGCACCCGCGCAAAATCAACATCCATCGGCAATTTTTTTGTCCAGCTGTGCAGTAATGGCTCAAACCGGGCGCAATGTGGACAGAGATAACCAAAAGCCTCCACGACTTCAACTTTAGTTTTGTCAGCGGTCGGAACCGGCATAGCAATCACGTCATAGTTTACGCCGGCCTTATATTCCTCAGCCTGTGCGATGACGGCAGTCAGCGTTATTAACAATCCGATAGCGAGTTTTCTAAACATATCCGTCTCCAACCTTTCAGAAAATCAGTCTTATAAGACCGGCCAATATGCGTCAAGTTCAGCCCTGGCGCAAATATTTTTGCCAATAAAAAAGGCAGCTTACGCTGCCTTCCCTGACTCAGAGCTGAATATTAATTCAGACCCTGGATATAACTTGCAACCGCCTGGATCTCTTTATCGCTCAGTTTCGCGGCGATAGTCGTCATCATACCCTGAGGATCGTTATTACGGGCACCCGTGCGGAAATTCTTCAGCTGAGTCTCAACGTACTGAGCATGCTGACCACCGACCAGCGGGTAACCTGCGGTCTCAATACCCTGACCCTGGGCACCATGACAGGCAGTACATGCCGCAACACCTTTAGATGCGATACCGGCACGATAGATTTTCTCACCGGCTTCTACCAGATCAGCTTTAGCTGCGCCAATCTGTATGGACTTGGAAGAGTAATAAGCAGCAATATCAGCCAGATCCTCATCGTTCAGGTTGGTCAGCAGGCCTGTCATTTCAACAACCGTACGGCTGCCTGCTTTGATATCCTGCAACTGCTTCAGCAGGTAGCTTTCATTCTGGCCCGCCAGTTTAGGGAAGTTTCCGACAGCACTGTTGCCATCAGCTCCGTGACAAGCACCGCAGATTGCGGTTTTACCCTGTCCTGCAGCAGCATCTCCCGCCGCATGTGCAACACTTATGATACTCACGCTTGCCAGTATGGCGATCAGTAGTTTATTCATCGACTAACCCAGACTCTTGCTATAGATTGCTAACGGTTTCTGCCACAATCTGAATCTAATCAGATTGAAACAGGGCGACCTAACCAACTCCCGGGCTGGTGTAATATTACAGCCACAGGTAGAATTCCGGCGGAATTATAACCTAATATCCATACAAACTGGAACGATAAATGTCTGTATTTACAGGCTGATAGGCAAAAAGTATATGTCTTTACCCCAAATTCAGTACCATCTGACGCGTTTTAATACCAGCGCAAGCAAGCTGAGTCAGTGTCCCGAGGACACCGGAGCAGAGGTTGCATTTGCAGGCCGTTCCAATGCCGGTAAGTCCAGTGCTATCAACACACTGACCAACGCAAAGCTGGCCCGGACCAGTAAAACACCGGGCCGGACTCAGCTGATTAATTTCTTCGATACCAATGTGGAAGGCGTCCGCATCGTTGATCTGCCAGGCTATGGTTATGCCAAAGTCCCTATCGCCATGAAGGAGCACTGGCAGAAACATCTGGATGATTACCTGCAGAACCGTGAGTGTCTTCGCGGGGTTGTTTTGATGGT
Source organism: Amphritea atlantica (assembly GCA_024397875.1). Lineage (NCBI taxonomy): Bacteria > Pseudomonadati > Pseudomonadota > Gammaproteobacteria > Oceanospirillales > Oceanospirillaceae > Amphritea > Amphritea atlantica. Next base: position 4,241,245 of record CP073344.1, on the reverse strand, counting down.
GGATATTCGCCACCCCCTGAAAGAGTTTGATCAGATGATGATTCAGTGGTGCAACGAGGCGGGAATGCCTTTGCACATTCTGCTGACTAAAGCCGATAAACTGAATCGCGGCGCGGCACAGAATGCACTGTTAAAAATGAAGCAGCTACTGGATGTAAAAAACAATCCGCTGCTGACGATTCAGTCATTCTCCGCGCTGAAAACAACCGGAGTCGAGCAGTTACGCGAACATCTCAACCGCTGGCTGTTAGAGGACGATGAAGCACAGCAGGACGCTGAATAGTCGTCAAACCGGAGCCATAAAAAAAGCTCCCGGAATCATCAAGGGGGAACCATTTGATTTCGAGAGCATTAAAGGCATACTTGTTTTCGTATGCTTCATTTATCATGAGAGCCTCCCAGGCATGGGCTTGTCGCTGCATCTGTATCAGATGCAGGAGTATAAGTATGACTCCCACATCCATAAGATTAGTTCAGCGCTGAAAAGTTCGCCAACCGGCCACGGCCAAACGACCAGAGGTGACTGAATCAGTGCGCCTCATCCCAGTTATTCCCGACACCCGCTTCCACCAGCAGCGGCACATCCAGCGTGGCAGCCGACTGCATCAGTTCCACCAGTTGATCAGTCACCTTCTCAAGCTGAGCTTCCGGCACCTCCAGAATCAGTTCATCGTGTACCTGCATGATCATTCGGGCCCCCGTATCGCTGCTCTGTAACCAGCTATCCACCTTCACCATCGCTTTCTTAATAATATCCGCAGCAGTTCCCTGCATCGGCGCATTAATGGCGGTGCGTTCGGCGGCCTGACGGCGCATACCGTTACTGGCTTTTATTTCCGGCAGATACAGCCGTCGACCAAACAACGTTTCCACATATCCCTTTTCCGCCGCCTGAGCACGGATATCATCCATGTAACGCTGCACACCCGGATAGGTATCGAAATAATGATTTATGTAGGTTTGCGCTTCATTCCGGCCGATGCCCAGTTGCTTAGCCAGACCAAAGGCTGACATACCGTAGATCAGGCCAAAATTAATCGCTTTAGCACTGCGGCGCTGATCCGCGGTTACTTTTTCCAGCTCCACACCAAACACCTCCGCTGCAGTCGCTTTATGGACATCCTCACCATGGGCGAAAGCATTCAGCAAGCCTTTATCCTGCGACAGGTGCGCCATGATCCGCAGCTCGATCTGTGAGTAATCCGCCGCCACCAGCTTATACCCTTCAGGGGCGACAAATGCCTGCCGGATACGGCGCCCCTCAGTGGAGCGAATCGGAATATTCTGCAGGTTAGGGTCCGATGAAGAGAGACGCCCGGTCGCCGTCACCGCCTGATGGTATGAAGTATGTATCCGACCGGTGGCCGGATTGATCATCTGCGGCAACTTATCGGTATAGGTGCTCTTCAGCTTGCTCAGGCTGCGGTGTTCGATAATCACCTTCGGCAGCGGATAATCCAGTGCCAGTTCCTGAAGCACCTCTTCTGCGGTGGAGGGTGCGCCTTTCGGGGTTTTCTTAATCACCGGCAGCTTCTGCTGCTCGAACAGGATCTCCTGCAGCTGCTTGGGTGAACTCAGGTTAAAAGGCCCTCCCGCCAACTCATGGGCTTGCTTCTCCAGCTCAACCAGCCGCTCCCCGTGCTCCCGGCTTTGAATGGCCAGCTGCGTTGCATCAACCATAGCGCCCTGTTGTTCCATGCGGGCCAGCACCTGAATCAGCGGTAGTTCGATATCAGAAAAGACTCCCTGCAATACCGGATCCTGTTCCAGCCGGGCGCTGAGCACCTGATGCAGACGCAGGGTTATATCTGCGTCCTCTGCCGCATAAGGCGCCGCCTGCTCCATCTCGATCTGATTAAAGGTCAGCTGCTTCTTACCCTTGCCGGCGATCGTTTCAAACTTAACGGTTTTCACCCCCAGATAAAAATCCGCCAGGTCATCCATATTATGTCGTGAGGCCGTAGAGTTCAGCGCATAGGATTCCAGCATGGTATCGAACGCGACACCTTTCAACTCAATCCCATAGCGGGCCAATACGTTCATATCGTATTTAATATGCTGGCCCACTTTTTTATGGGATTCACTCTCCAGTAAAGGCTTGAGCTGCGCCAGCACCGCATTCCGATCCAACTGGGCAGGCGCACCCATATAGTCATGGGCTACCGGCAGATAAGCGGCCTTACCCGCCTCGACAGAAAAAGACAGGCCGATCAGGTTCGCCTCCATGTAATTGAGACTATCGGTTTCCGTATCGAAGGCAAACAGCTCTGCAGCCTCAAGCACCTTAAGCCAGCGATCAAAGTCATCCTGATTAAGAATGGTTTCATAGATAATCTCATCGGGCAGCTGAGATTCATTCTCTATCATTCTCGCACCGTCAGCGGCAGCCGCATCCAACTCGCTGATCCAGCTACGAAACTCACTTTGCTTGAACAGTTCCAGCAATTGATCGTTATCGGCCACCGGCACCGGAATGTCTTCTATGCCACAGTCGAGCTCAAGATCGGTTTTAATCGTTGCCAGCAGGTAGGACAGTTCAGCAGCCTCGCGATTCTCCTCCAGCTTCTTCGCCATCGTCTTTGAACCACGAAAGCCCAGCGCCGCAATTTTATCCAGATTATCATACAGGTCGCTGATACCACCGATCCCCTGCAACAGCGCCAGCGCAGTCTTCTCTCCCACTCCCGGCACACCGGGGATGTTATCGACCTTATCCCCCACCAGCGCCAGATAATCGATAATCAGCTCCGGCGGAATACCAAATTTCTCATTGATCCCATCAATATCCATATGGCTATCATTCATGGTGTTGATCAGGGTGACATGCTTATCCACCAGCTGCGCCATATCCTTATCGCCGGTGGATATAATCGTATCCAGCCCTTTAGCACTCGCCTCCCGGGCCAGGGTACCGATCACATCATCGGCCTCGACGCCCTCAACGGAGATCAGTGGAAATCCCATCGCCCGGACAATATTGTGGATCGGCTCTATCTGGGTACGCAGATCATCCGGCATCGGCGGACGATGGGACTTATATTCCGCATAAATCTCATCGCGAAACGTTTTCCCCTTGGCATCAAACACCACAGCAACCGGACTTTCCGGGTATTGTTTGATCAGGCTGCGTAACATACTGGTGACCAGCCGCACGGCACCGGTTGGCACCCCCTCAGAGGTGCGCATATCGGCTTGCTGGGAAGCGAAAAATGCCCGGTACAGGTATGAGGAGCCATCGACTAATATAATAGGAGAAGTATTTGCGGTCATGGTATTGCAGTCATTGTCCGTCAGGAGATATGGTTATCGGGTTTGGTGCCCGGAAGGATCATCATATTAGATTAGTCCCTGACACAGAAGGGGCGATCCCAGTTCACGGAGTGGTTATGAAGAAAATATTATTCCTGTTTACCCTGCTTTGCTCAATTTCTCTGGCGCCGGCGGTGAGTGCAGATGTTTTACCAGAATTTGATGACAACGAGCCGGTGGTAACCATTCGCCACGGGGAAGAAGCCACATACTTTGAGTATCGGGTCAATGGCAAACTGAAGGAGATAAAAGTTGAGCCTGTGATCGGTGCAACCTATTATCTGAGGCCCACAGAAGAGGGTGAGTTTCAGCGATTTGAAGATTCAACCCTGATGTTACCTAAATGGATTCTTTTCAGCTGGTAAGAAGATAAGCGGTATTTATGGCTGTATATACAGAAGTGAGTAAGACAGATCTGGAAACCCTGTTAAAGGATTACGATCTGGGGAAATTGATAGATTTCAAAGGGATTGACGGCGGTATCGAAAACACCAACTACTTTGTTACCCTTAATAACGAAGGCCTGCAGCAGGAGTATGTACTCACTCTTTTCGAAGAGTTGAATCAGGACGAGATGCCCTACTTTGTCGAGCTGACCACCTGGCTGGCAGAGCGTGGCTGTCCGGTGCCTTTCCCGTTCAAGGACAACAACGGTATCGCCCTGAAAAGCCTGCATGGCCGCCCGGCACTCTTGCAACCCCGACTGTCCGGCCATCATATCGAAACCCTGACCGAGAGCCATTGCAGCCAGATCGGTGCGGCACTGGCACAGTTTCACCAGGCTGGGCGTGATTTTTACCTGCAACGTCAGGCCCACCGGGGGGTTTTCTGGTGGCGCCGTGAGTCACAACATATTGCCGATAAGCTATCGGATGAGGATGCACAACTACTGCGCACTGAGGTTGATCTGTTTGATCAGCTGCGTGAGCAGCCCTGGAATCTGCCACAAGGCGCTATCCACGGCGATCTGTTCTATGATAACGCGCTGTTTGAGGGTGATAAGCTAAGCGCCATTCTGGATATCTATAACGCCTGTACCGGATATCTGCTATACGATCTGGCAATTGTCGCCAACGACTGGTGCGTCAACGCCGATGGCTCGATTGATCCGCTGCGGGAACAGGCACTCCTGACCGCCTATGGCAAAGTCAGACCCTTCGACGAAAATGAATACCTCGCCTGGCCACAGCTGGTGCGTACTGCGGCGATGCGTTTCTGGTTGTCCCGCCTGATCCCGGCGCTGGACCCCGGTTCCACCCAGAAGATTAAAGACCCGGAAGAGTTCCGGCGGATACTGCTACAGCGGATTAAGACCCCCGCGACGTTGCCATAGCTAGTGGCTAGCCGGATTTTCTGGAAACCTCAGGGGGAGCGCCAACTATTTTTCTTTTAAGGCCCCACTAATGTCAGCCCTTTGATATTCCAGATAAGAAGGCTTTTCCTAACCACTGGCAAGTCACATTTTTAGTGACTCCAAGCGACTAACGGCTGCAGTTCCCCGCTTTGCGTCTGGCTACTCACCGCAGGCGCAGCTATAATCCCCTACTGAATATTTATACAGCTATCTGAAGAAGCCCTATGGACGTATCCCATCTCCTTGATTCCCTTAATGAAGCTCAGCGGGAAGCGGTCTCCGCACCGGTCTGCAATATGCTGGTACTGGCCGGTGCCGGCTCCGGTAAGACTCGTGTCCTGGTACACCGGATCGCCTGGCTGGTGCAGACAGAGGGATTATCGCCCTACTCAATCATGGCGGTAACCTTTACCAATAAAGCCGCTAAAGAGATGCGTGGACGAATTGAGGAGCTGATGGGGCTGAACCCCAGCGGCATGTGGGTCGGCACGTTCCACGGTCTGGCTCACCGGATTCTGCGGGCTCACTGGCGCGATGCCGGACTGATGGAAAACTTCCAGATAATGGATTCCGATGATCAGCTGCGACTGATCAAGCGGCTCGCCAAAGAGATGAATCTCGATGACAGCCGCTGGCCGGCCCGGCAGTTCCAGTGGTATATCAATGCCCAGAAAGATGAAGGCCTGCGAGCCCGCCATATCGATCCCGGCGGAGATCCCTATGCTCAGGTAATGGTCAATGTGTATAGCGCCTATGAGGATGCTTGCGATCGCGGTGGCATGGTCGACTTTGGCGAGCTGCTGCTACGCTGCCTGGAACTGCTGCGTGACCATAACCCTGCACTGCTGGAGCACTATCAGGAACGCTTCCGGTATATTCTGGTAGACGAATTTCAGGACACCAACTCAATCCAGTATGCCTGGCTGAAGATGCTTTGCCAGCCACTTGATCCCCGTAAGCCGAAACCTGAAAAGCTGATGGCGGTAGGTGATGATGATCAGTCGATCTACGGCTGGCGTGGCGCTAAGATCGAAAACATACAGCGCTTCAACCAGGATTATCACGAAACGATGGTGGTTAAGCTGGAGCAGAACTACCGTTCCAGCAACACGATTCTGCAGGCAGCCAATGATGTTATCCGCAACAATCAGGGGCGCTTAGGCAAAGAACTGCGCACAGATCAGCCGGATGGTGAGCAGATATCACTGTATGCCGCCTTCAATGAACAGGATGAATCCCGGTTCATTGTTGACCAGATCGACAGCTGGGTACGCCAGGGTAATCTTCGCAGTGAGAGCGCAATTCTGTACCGCTCCAACGCTCAGTCCCGGGTCTTGGAGGAAGCACTGATCCGGGCAGGAATGCCTTACCGCATCTATGGCGGTCAACGCTTCTATGATCGCCTGGAAATTAAAAACGCTCTCGCCTATCTGCGGCTGATCAGCAATCGTGAAGATGATACGGCCATGGAACGGGTCGTCAATGTACCGACCCGGGGGATTGGCGGCAAAACGATCGAAGAAGTGCGCTTGCACGCCCGCACAGAGGGCGTTTCTATGTGGCGCGCAGCGAACGAGGTGATCGAACTAAACAAACTCAGCGCCCGGGCGGCTAACGCCCTGCAGGCCTTTCTCGATCTGGTCAACCAGATGGCTCAGGATACCGAAGGTACCGATCTGCATGAACAGACTGAACATGCGATTAAAACCTCAGGGCTGATCGAGCACCATCTGAAAGAGAAAGGCGAAAAAGCGCAGGCTCGGGTGGAAAACCTGGAAGAGCTGATCAGTGCTGCGCGTCAGTACCTGTCCACCTGGCAGCCAGATAAAGAGGGCAATGAGAACAGCACGCCGCTGACCGCCTTCCTCGATGATGCGGCACTGGATGCCGGTGAAGCCCAGGCCGATGAGCATCAGGACTCAGTACAGCTGATGACCCTGCACTCAGCCAAGGGACTTGAGTTTCCGCTGGTCTTCCTCGCCGGTATGGAGGAAGGCCTGTTCCCCCATAAGATGTCTATTGAGGAACCGGGACGTCTCGAAGAGGAGCGACGACTCTGCTACGTGGGGATCACCCGCGCCATGCAGAAGCTGTTTATCACCTATGCTGAATCACGGCGCCTGCATGGCAATGAAACCTTTAACCGCCCCTCCCGCTTTATCCGCGAGATACCGGACAACTGCCTGGAAGAGGTGCGCCTGAATGCCAGCGTCAGCCGACCGGTCACCGCGCGTCAGCCGCAACGCCCTTCGATGTTTGATAACGCCGAAGTGCCGGACACACAAATTGTGCTCGGACAGCGGGTGAGCCACCAGATCTTCGGCGATGGCATTGTGGTGAATTATGAAGGCTCGGGACCAAAAGCCCGGGTCCAGGTTAATTTTGACTCCGAGGGGAGTAAGTGGCTGGTGGTTGGTTACGCTAATCTGCAACCGGCGTAAGCGATAAGATAATCACCAATTTCTCCTTTTCTTACCGGTGCAACTGCCGATACAGTGTTCTGAAACAGTCTGAAAGGAACCGGGATGTTACACAGAATCTGGCTGGGATTTTTCCTGCTCGCCTTTGCCGGCGGCCTGTATCAGTGGCTGGCAGGAGGCGATGCCGACATCTTTCAACGGATGGTGCAGTCAACCTTCGATATGTCGAAGCTCTCGGTTGAACTGGCGCTGGGACTGATCGGCACACTGGCCTTCTGGCTCGGCATCATGAAACTGGCAGAGGCGGCCGGGCTGGTGGAAAAGCTGGCCAACGGTCTCAGCCCGCTGTTTACCCGACTGATGCCGGAAGTCCCCAAAGGTCACCCGGCGATCGGATCAATGACGATGAATCTGTCGGCCAATATGCTGGGACTGGATAATGCGGCCACCCCGCTGGGGCTGAAAGCGATGCAGGATCTGCAGCAGCTTAATCCGGATAAGGCCCGCGCCACCAATGCCCAGATTCTGTTTCTGGTATTAAATACATCTTCCGTCACCCTGTTTCCGATCACAGTGTTTCTCTACCGGGCCCAGCAGGGATCAACTGACCCCACCTCGGTTTTCATTCCGATCCTGATTGCCACCTGCTGCTCCACTCTGGCAGGGCTGCTGGCCGTTGCCTGGGTGCAAAAGATCCGCCTGTGGGAACGGGTCACACTGTTCTACCTTGGCGGCTTCTTTGCCCTTCTGCTGGCGTTTATTGGTTACTTTGCCACGCTGACGGTCGAACAGTTGCAGCAACAGTCGTCTCTGATTGGTAACCTGATGATCTTCAGTGCGATTATCTGCTTTCTCGGAGTGGCCCACCTGAAAGGGGTGAATATCTATGAAACCTTTGTCGAGGGGGCTAAGGAGGGGTTTTCTGTCGCCATCATGATCATCCCCTACCTACTGGCGATGCTGGTAGCGATCGGCGTCTTCCGCGCCAGCGGCGTAATGGATGGGGTAATCTGGCTGCTGCGGGAGGGAGTATCACTGCTGGGCATGGACACCCGTTTTGTTGATGCCCTGCCCACCGCGTTAATGAAACCGCTGAGCGGCTCCGGCGCCCGGGCGATGATGCTTGATGCTATCGGCACCCATGGCGTGGATTCATTCGCCGGTCGCCTGGCGGCGATTATTCAGGGCTCGACCGAAACCACCTTCTATGTCCTGGCGGTCTATTTCGGTTCAGTGGGCGTACGCCACACCCGCCATGCACTGGCCTGCGGTCTGACCGCCGACCTGGCAGGCATTATCAGTGCGATTGTGGTGGGATACTGGTTCTTTGGTTAACCGAGAGCTTATTGTCCGAAATCCAGCGCCCGGATATGACCATGGCCATCAATGGCGACCTGTACACACTCGGTTTCTGATACTTTGCGAAGATCCCGCCCATCGGGACAGCATCCCCAGACCTCAACATTGATGCGCAAGGAACTGGTGCCCTGCTCCTTGATACGGGTATAAAAACTCAGAATAGTGCCTTCAAGCACCGGCGCCATAAAACTCATTGCCCCGATTGAGACGGTAGCAACCCTGCCCTCCGCCGCTTCCCCGGCACGGATCTCTGCGGCCAGAACCGCCTGCGATGCAACCCAGCCGCCATAGACGTCACCAAACATATTGGCTGCACTGCCAGAAGCGGGACAGCGAAGGCTTAGTTCACCTTCGGGCTTTAAGAGCGTTTTATCGGTATTCATATCGGGTCTGTTTCCGCATTGTATTTATATTTACTGGGTATATTTTACTACCAAATACCCGACCAAGGTCTAGCTAAAAAAAGTTTGTCTCGGAGAACCGCCAAGAGAAAATGTTTCAACATGTCACATGTTTGTCACAAAACACCCTTATATTCCTCACATCGAATCAAAACTGATCGTTTTTAAAGCGTATTCAAACCATACTCTGTGGAGCTTGTAATGAAACCAATGAAGAAAATTTTTGCAGCCGTTGCCCTGACCGCAACCTGCCTGACTGCATCTGCATCAGACCTGCTGGATCCAAACCTGCCAACTTACAACAAAGCTTCCGGAGTTTCTGGCAACTTGTCTTCTGTAGGTTCAGACACTCTTGCGAACCTGATGACTCTGTGGGCTGAAGAGTTCAAGCGTAACTACCCAAATGTTAACGTTCAGATTCAGGCGGCGGGTTCTTCTACTGCACCACCCGCGCTGACTGAAGGAACCTCTAACATGGGTCCTATGTCTCGTAAGATGAAAGACAAGGAACTGGAAGCGTTTGAGAAGAAATTCGGTTACAAGCCAACACCTGTTGCCGTTGCAATCGACGCACTGGCAGTATTCGTAAACAAGGATAATGCAATTGAAGGCCTGACTATTCCACAGGTTGACGCGATCTTCTCTGCTACCCGTAAATGCGGTCTTGCTGAAGAGGTTAATACCTGGGCAGATGTCGGTGCGACAGGTGCAATCGCAGCTCAGGGCTTCCAGGTTTTCGGTCGTAACTCAGTATCCGGTACTTACGGTTACTTCAAGAAGAAAGCGCTGTGTAAAGGTGACTTCCGTAATAACGTAAACGAGCAGCCAGGATCCGCTTCTGTTGTGCAGTCAGTGTCTACTTCCCTGAACGGTATCGGTTACTCAGGTATCGGTTACAAGACCTCTTCTGTTCGCGCCCTGGCTCTGACAAAGAAAGCCGGTACGCCTTTCGTAGAAGCAACTCCAGAGAACGCACTGAACGGTTCTTATCCTCTGGCCCGTGCCCTGTATGTCTACATCAACAAGAAACCAGGTCAGGAGCTGGCGCCTCTGGAGCGTGAATTCCTGAAGATGGTAATGTCTAAAGTAGGCCAGGAAGTGGTTGTGAAAGATGGTTACATTCCACTGCCAGCCTCTCTGGTTGAGAAGCAGATGAAGGAACTGGGCCTGTAATACAGACCTGTTACCCAGGAATTACTGAGCGACGCCCAGCGCGTCGAGACAGTAAACCAATCTGAAAGAGGAGCCCATGAGGGCTCCTTTTTTCGTCTGTAGCGCTTTATTACAGAGCTGTAACATATCTGTCATAAATTACGTTTATCTTTGCGCCATAACTTTTATCATTGTAGAAATATGTCATGAATATTGAGAACAACTCCGTTATTCCTGATCTGGATTTTAACTCACCAGCAGCACGTCGTAGCCGGAAATTCCGCGCTTTTAAAGATAAAACTGCATCCGTGGGTATTGGTCTGGGTGGTGTCAGCGTAATCATCGCGATCCTTTTGATCTTTTTCTACCTTCTTTATGAAGTAATACCGATGTTCCGTGGAGCTGAAGTTGAGCCCTGGAAACATAATGAGCAGGTTGTTGAACCTTATGCGGTTCCTGGCTCAGGACAAACCCTCTACATGGCGATGGAAGAGCAGGCTGAGATAGGTTTAAGGGTTACCGATCTGGGCGAGCTTAACTTTTTCAGCACCCTGACGGGTGAATTAATGAAAACGGTTCAGGCCCCTCTGCCAGCCGGAACCAGCATTACCAGCTTTGCCCTGGCCTCAGAGAACAGCCACTCTTTTGCACTGGGTCTGAGTAACGGCCAGGCACTGGTGTTCAAACATGAATATAAGTCCACCTACCCCGGCGGCGAGCGGGTGATATTACCCACGATCACGTATCCACTGGGAGAAGCCCCTATCGACGTCGCGTCGGTCGCCCTGAATCTACTGGCATTCAATGGCTCTGAAGGTAACTTTGCGCTGATTGGTGGCACACAACAAAACATGCAGGCCGTGTTTATCTCTCAAACAGAAAACCTGTTTACCGGCGACATTGAGCTTGAACAAACCACCACGGCACTACCTGATCTGGGTATCAAGATTAGAAAAATGCTGATGATGCCTGACCTGGCCTGGCTATTGGTTGCCGGGGAAAGTGGCAAAATGGAAGTTATCAATCTGCGTGACCGTGACGCACCGGTTATCACACAGGTGCTGGATGCATCATCCAGCAAGATCACAACCTTTGACCTGTTACTCGGCGGAAACGCTATCCTGATTGGCAATGAAAAGGGTCAAATCTCCCAATGGTTTCTGGTCAGAAACGATAAAGGGGAGTGGTTGATGACTAAAATCCGCGAGTTCGAAACCGGCAATTCACCGGTGATTGATCTTGCCATTGAGCATCGTCGTAAAGGGTTTGTCACTATCGATGCGGCTGGCGACCTGCGCATATTCAATAGCACCGCTAACGTTAATGTCCTGACCCAGAAAGTCGCACAGGCAAATGCCTCCATGATCACCCTGGCACCCCGGGCTAACGCAGCGCTGATAGAAGAAGCTGGCAAGCTGACCCTGTTGCACATCGATAATGAGCACCCGGAAGTATCCTGGAGCGCGCTCTGGGGTAAAGTCTGGTATGAGGGTCATGAAAAACCTAAATACGTCTGGCAGTCCTCGGCTGCAAACAATGACTTCGAGCCAAAATACAGCCTGATGCCGTTGGCATTCGGCACACTTAAAGCCGCATTTTATGCGATGCTGCTGGCGACACCCCTGGCAATCTGTGGTGCTATTTATACCGCCTACTTTATGGTGCCGTCACTGCGGCGCAAGGTGAAACCCTTTATCGAGCTGATGGAAGCACTGCCGACGGTCATCCTCGGGTTTCTGGCGGGCCTCTGGCTAGCCCCCTTCATGGAGGAAAACCTGCCGGGCATCTTTGTCACCTTGCTAATGCTACCCGCGGCAATATTAGGCTTTGCCTTCTGCTGGGCACAGATGCCGAAAAAGATTCGCTGGCTGGTCCCTGACGGCTGGGATGCGCTGCTGCTGATTCCGGTGATTATCCTGGCCACCTGGGGCAGTATTGCCATCAGCCCTTCGCTGGAGCTGGTGTTATTTGATGGCAATATGCGCCACTGGCTGACTAACGATCTGGGTATCGCTTATGATCAGCGCAACGCAATGGTGATTGGTATTGCGATGGGCTTTGCCGTTATTCCAACCATCTTCTCGATCACTGAAGATGCGATCTTTGCGGTGCCGAAGCACCTTAGCTACGGATCTCTGGCGTTAGGCGCGACCCCATGGCAGACCCTTACCCGGGTTGTCATGCCAACCGCCAGCCCGGGTATCTTTTCGGCCGTGATGATCGGTATGGGTCGTGCCGTCGGCGAAACCATGATCGTACTGATGGCGACCGGTAATACGCCGATTATGGATGTCAACATATTCGAGGGGATGCGAACTCTGGCGGCCAACATCGCGGTGGAAATGCCCGAAGCTGAAGTCGCTAGTACACACTATCGAATCCTGTTCCTGGCTGCTTTTGTGCTGTTTATGTTTACCTTTATGGTAAACACCCTGGCGGAAGTAATCCGTCAGCGACTGCGCAATAAGTATGGCTCCCTTTAACCTGAGTTGTTGAGGAAATATACGATTATGAACATCTCAGTAAAAGATTGGTTTAAGTCTGGCTCACCCTGGGTATGGATGAATGCCGGGGCGGTAGCCATCAGTATTATTATGGTTGTTGGCCTGCTGGGCCTGATCGCGGTACGTGGTCTGAGCCACTTCTGGCCAGCGGATATTCTTCAGGGTACTTATACCCAGAATGGAGAAACCCGTACGATCACCGGTGAAGTCGTTGAAACCAGTGAAGTATTGACAAAGCAGCTGATCGAAGCGGGCATAAATCTTCCCGAAGACAATGAGTTCTCTATCCGGCATCTGCTGAAAATTGGTAACCGGGACGTTTATGGTTCTGATTTCACCTGGGTACTGGAAGACTTTTTATCCGACCAGTCTCGCCCCGAAATGCTGTTTACCGCCGAACGACGCGAATGGGGAAACCTGTACGGTTATCTGCGTAGCATAAAAGAGTCCGGCAATGAGGTCGCTCGTTACGAAGGCTATGAGCCTTCCTCCGAGTACCTGGCCCTGTGGGATAACCTAGAAGCGCGGATTCAACGGGCTCTGGATATTCACGAAGATATTCTCCAGATAGAGAAACATGAGATCGGCGCAATTAACTATGAACTGGAGCGCCTGCGCCTTAAAGAGCGCAGCCTGCAACTTAAAAATGTCACCGAAACGGCGCCTTTTGCTAAAATTGAGCAGCGCCGTAAAGAGCTTGACGATGAGTATGAAAACTTGCAGCAACGCCTGATAGACCTCTACACCGACATTAACCGTGACTCTCTGACAGCTGAAGTTGCCAACGGTAAGGTTGTTGAGGTTCAACTGGCAAAAGTCGTTCGCGCTTTCCGGCCTAACGCTATGGGTATCGGTCAGAAGAGCCTTCACTATGCGGCTAAGCTCTGGGAGTTTGTCAGCGAAGATCCACGTGAGGCTAATACAGAAGGCGGAATTTTTCCGGCGATCTTTGGCACGGTGATGATGGTTCTGTTGATGTCTCTGCTGGTGACGCCATTTGGCGTTATCGCGGCGGTTTATCTGCGGGAATACGCCAAACAGGGGTTTGTCACCCGTCTGATCCGTATCGCGGTGAACAATCTGGCAGGCGTGCCGTCTATCGTCTACGGTGTATTTGGTCTGGGCTTCTTTGTCTACTTCCTTGGCGGTAACATTGACGACCTGTTCTTCCCCGAAGCCAAGCCCGCACCCACTTTTGGTACGCCGGGTCTGATGTGGGCCTCCCTGACGCTGGCATTGCTGACCGTGCCGGTCGTGATCGTTGCGACTGAAGAGGGACTCAGCCGTATACCCCGCTCGGTTCGCGAGGGTAGCCTGGCACTGGGAGCAACCAAATTTGAAACCCTGATGAAGGTTGTACTGCCGATGGCAAGCCCGGCCATGATGACCGGCGTCATCCTGGCAATCGCCCGTGCGGCAGGCGAAGTAGCACCACTGATGCTGGTGGGTGTGGTTAAACTGGCGCCCAGCCTGCCACTGGATGGTAACTACCCGTTTATCCACCTGGATCAGAAATTTATGCATCTGGGCTTCCATATCTATGATGTGGGTTTCCAGAGCCCTAACGTTGAAGCTGCACGGCCATTGGTATATGCCACCGCCCTGCTGTTGGTGGCGGTCATCGCATTGCTGAACATGTCAGCGATTGCAATCCGTAACCACCTGCGAGAAAAATACAAAGCACTGGAAATGTAAGCCATGAATAATATATTGATTCATTCATTGCGATTCGTAACCAGTAGCTTTAACGAACAATACCAAGCGCTTGAGATGTAAGCCGAACACTAGATAGGTTTAATGATGACTATGGAAGCTAAAACCCATTCAATCGATATTTCCGCGTTGCAGCGCCAGAATCAGAGCCTGCGCCTGGAAGATGAGACCATTGCCCTGACTGTACGCGATCTCCAGCTATATTATGGTGATAAACGTGCTCTGCATGGCATTAACATGGATATCCCGAAAAACCGGGTGACCGCCTTTATCGGTCCATCCGGTTGCGGTAAATCAACACTGTTGCGCTGCTTTAACCGGATGAATGATCTGGTCGACAGCTGCCGTATCGAAGGCCAGATGAGCCTGTATGATGAGAACATCTACGAGCGCGGTGTCGATGTTGCAGACCTGCGTCGCCGCGTCGGCATGGTGTTCCAGAAGCCGAACCCATTCCCAAAAAGCATCTATGAAAACGTTGCCTACGGACTGCGTATTCAGGGGATCAATAAAAAGCGTGTAATCGACGAAACTGTCGAGTGGGCATTAAAATCTGCCGCGCTATGGGATGAAGTTAAAGACCGGCTGCACGAAAGTGCCCTGGGCATGTCCGGCGGACAGCAGCAGCGTCTGGTTATCGCCCGGACTATCGCAGTAAAGCCTGAAGTGCTGCTACTGGATGAGCCGGCATCAGCGCTTGACCCGATCTCTACGCTGAAAATCGAAGAGCTGATCAATGAGCTGAAAAAAGATTTCACCATTGTAATCGTAACCCATAACATGCAGCAGGCAGCCCGGGTTTCTGATTACACTGCATTTATGTATATGGGCGATCTAATCGAGTTTGGTGTAACAGACCATCTGTTCACCAACCCCGCGAAAAAACAAACAGAAGACTACATTACCGGTCGTTACGGTTAATTAGGGGAGAACTATAATGAGTTACGAACAGGACCGTCATAGCAATCACATCTCCCAGAGCTTCAATGAAGAGCTGGAGCAGATCCGTACCGAATTGCTAACCATGGGAGGCCTCGTTGAGCGTCAGCTGAGTGATGCGGTTAATGCACTGGTAGCCGGTGATACAGAGCAGGCAGAGCAGGCCCGTAAGAGCGACCAGTCGATCAATGATATGGAGATGATGATCGATGAGCAGTGCACACTGATCATCGCCCGGCGTCAGCCAGCCGCAGCCGACCTGCGTCTGATTATCTCGGTCAGTAAAGCCACCAGCGACCTTGAGCGAATCGGCGATGAGACCAGTCGGATCTGCCGCTATGCCATTGAGCTGGCCAATGATGGCAAAAACGTCCGCGGTTATCAGGAGGTTCGCCATATCGGTAATCTGGTACGCGATATGCTGCAAAACTGTCTCACGGCGTTTGCCCGCAGTGATGCAGAGATGGCGTATAAGGTGGCTAAGCAGGATAAAGAGGTGGATTCAGAGTACCGCACCGCGATGCGCTCACTGATGACCTACATGATGGAAGATCCCCGCTATATCACCAGTATCATGAACGTTATGTGGATACTGCGTGGCCTGGAGCGGATTGGCGATCATGCCCGCAATATGGCAGAACACCTGATCTATCTGGTCAGTGGCACCGACGTTCGCCATAGCAGCCTGAAAGATATTAAACGTACCGTGCGCGAAGTTGAGCAGAAAAAATAAACCGCTGGTTTCGACAGCTATTAAAAAGGCAGCGTTAAGCTGCCTTTTTAATATCCGGGTTTTATCTCAGGTGCGCCTCAGCGTCGTAACTCTGAAATGCGCAGAGCGATTTTGCCACCACTCACCGGCTGAGCGGTAAGTTCCAGACCGTTAGCCTGATATCTTCCGGTGTTCTTCAGTTCAGACATAACTTCAGATGGGAGGTTACCGCCACTCCAGCCGGGTGCTATCTGTTTCATCGAGAGCAGAAAAACCGCATCAAGATCCCACAAGTCACCCTTCATATCACAAACTGCTTCACCCGCTTTACGCGGTTTATTACTCTGGCCCCCCAGCCCTCCCTGGGGTTGACTCTTTAGATCAACTGACACGCTTCCACCCTGTATTGATTCGGTTTAATTTCACTTACATCCTGCACAGTATAAAGCATCATCACTTACTTCAGTTCTAACTGCCGCTGGTGAATTTTAACTTAATTAAAAAACCTGTTGTACTACGTATTTAATGATTTACAAACAAACAGGAGAACGTGGGCATAGTTAAACGGAGTGCACCGATAACCGGACTAACAGTAATCGGCAAAGGGGGGAAAACGCGCAATAAGCCCTTCACGGCCTAACTCACGCAACAATTTGATATTACGCTCTGGAATCTGTTCCGGATTGGCATAGTGAGTCAGCGCACGGCTCATCTCAGCCTCTCTGATGATATGAAACGCAGGCCAGGGGGAACGGTTGCTCCAGTGGCTCAGATCATCTTCAGGGACCCCTGCAAAGCGATACGCCGGGTGAAAGCTGGCGAGCTGCAGCACACCATCCAGTCCGGCCTGCTCCAGCAGATCTTCAAACAACCGCAGATGATCCAGATAGTCGTAAAAATCTTCCAGTCCGACAGGCACTATAAACAACGTGGTCGATATCTCATGCTCATCCGCCTTAAGCATCAACTCAACCTCTGCCAGAAAAGCAGCGACCAGTGCTTCGTCCTCCTGAGCCGGGGTAACCGCATAGCGCAGAGTGTTATCTCTCACCACCGGCGCAGCAAACGGGCACAGATTCAACCCGACGACCATCGTTTCCACCCACTGACGGGTAAGCGCTTCTACCTCGGCGGGCGCATAGCCCGGCTGTGCTTTAATCATAAACCTGTACCTGACTCTGAACGGCGGCGAAACCGATACTTTTGACTTCAGCTAGGGTACTATACGGCCAGTTTTTTTGCTGAGAAATTATTGTGCCTGTCGCTCTGAGTCAGAACAGTTTTGATACCCGCTGGTATACCCTGAAACGCCCTGCAGCAACTGATGCGCCGCGGATCTGGCGCAGATGGTTACTCGACCGGGGGTCGTTAACTCAGCACCTAGTGCAGGCCAGTCAGGGCCACTTCAGAGTGGAAGTTGTGCGTCAGTTGTGGGGCCGACCCAGTCGCTCAGAAGCCCGGGCTCTGAATATTGATCCGCGGCAAAAGGTGCTGATACGGGAGGTCCGGCTGCTGGGTCATGAGCAGCCCTGGGTATTTGCCCGGACGATCATCCCCGCCTCAACGCTGACGGGCAAACAGCGAAAACTCAACGGGCTGGGGTGCCGCTCTCTGGGAACCGTCCTGTTTCGCGACCCAACCATGAAGCGAGGCCCGCTACAGGTGGGTCGCCTGACGCTGAACAGCGGGGAAATGGCCTGGGCACGGCGCTCGTTGTTCTATCTGGCCAATAAACCACTCCTGGTCACCGAGGTTTTCCTGCCCGCCCTGCAACAGGTAAACTACGGCCATAAATAAATTCGGATCGATCGCTATGCAATTGGGTACACAAATAATCAGCCCCGTCTGGCAACAGAAACTCAAAGCCTGTGGTGAACTGATGCGGGTGAGTAAACCGATCGGCACCTACCTGCTGCTCTGGCCTGCACTATGGGCGTTATGGATTGCAGCCGCGGGGATTCCGTCTGTCAGTTTACTCATTATCTTTGTGTTGGGAACATTCCTGATGCGCTCCGCCGGCTGCGTGATTAACGATTTTGCCGATCGCAAAATTGATGGTCATGTTAAGCGAACCGCACAACGTCCCCTGCCTTCCGGAAGAATCTCAGCTAAAGAGACGCTGATCCTGTTTGCCGCACTGCTGGCAGCTTCATTTGTACTGGTACTGTTCACCAACCAGTTGACTATTTTGCTATCCGTCGTTGCCGTGGCACTGGCATCCTGTTATCCCTTTATGAAACGCTATACCCACCTGCCTCAGGTGGTACTCGGCATGGCATTTTCCTGGGCGATACCTATGGCTTTCAGTGCGACCCTCAATGAGGTGCCAAAAATCGCCTGGCTGATCTATATCGCCGCAATTCTATGGATCATCACCTATGACACCATGTACGCAATGGTCGACCGGGACGATGATATCCGTATCGGCGTGAAATCCACCGCCGTGCTGTTCGGCGATATGGATAAAGCCATTATCGGCTTGCTGCAACTGCTGACTCTGGCAATTTTCATCATGCTGGGTATCGATCTGAATATGTCTTTCTGGTTCTATCTGGGCCTGCTGGGTATGGGCGGATTTTTTATCTACCAGCAATATCTCATCAGAGAACGTCAGCGCGAAGCCTGTTTCACTGCATTTCTGAATAACAATTATGCGGGTATGGCGGTTTTTATCGGTTTATTTATCCATTATCTGACAACCTGATGACAATTACCCTTCCACTGGAACTTTTGTCATATTTCTGTAACAGTTTCATAATCTAATATGACCGTCTTAATACATAGAATAAATGAGGTGATTGGTCATGACATCGGGTAAACGCGTTCTGATTGTTGACGACGAGGCTCCGATTCGCGAGATGATCGCTGTTGCACTCGAAATGGCTGGATATGATTGTATGGAGGCCGATTCCGCACAAGCGGCCCATCCAATGATCATTGATCGCAAGCCGGATATGGTTCTGCTGGACTGGATGATGCCGGGTATCAGCGGTATCGAATTTGCGCGTCGTCTGCGGAAAGACGAAATGACTTCAGATATTCCGATCATCATGCTGACCGCCAAAACCGATGAAGATAATAAGATTCAGGGGCTGGAAACCGGTATCGATGACTATATCACCAAGCCGTTTTCTCCACGTGAGCTGGTCGCCCGCCTGAAGACTGTCCTGCGACGGACAACACCGAAGGGGGTCGAGGAACCGATCACCATTGACGGTCTGACCCTTGATCCGGTATCTCACCGGGTCAGTTCAGAGCTTAAACCTCTGGAACTGGGACCCACCGAATTCCGCCTGTTGCAGTTTTTCATGACTCATCAGGATCGTGCCTACACCCGTAGTCAGTTGCTCGACCTGGTTTGGGGTGGCAACGTGTATGTCGAAGAGCGTACGGTTGATGTTCACATCCGACGTCTGCGTAAAGCCCTTGGCGACCGTCACGACTACCTGATCCAGACGGTACGCGGTACCGGTTACCGGTTCTCATCCCAGGTAGCCTGAGCCTAGCCTATGTACAACTCCAGCCATACAATAGCCGGCAACCTGCTGCTAACCGTGGTTGTCGGGCTGTTTCTGGGTTTTATTATCGGCTATCCCGGCTGGACCCTGGCACTGGCACTGATCCTCTGGGGGATCTATCAGGTCAGGCAGTTTAAGCGTTTACAGCAGTGGCTGATGCGCGAAGACCACACCGATGTCCCGGAAAGTAACGGCTACTGGGGTGAACTGTTTGATGAGATCTCCAGAGACCAGAAACGTCAGCTCCAGCGGGCCCAGTCGTTACGAAAAGTTATTCACCGGTTTCAACAATCCTCTGCTGCCCTCAGCGATGCTATCGTCATTATCGATGCCCAGAACCACCTGGAGTGGTGGAACAGGGCGGCGGAAAAGCTCTTAGGAATGAAAGCTCAGACCGACCGCGGACGTTCAGTCATGAATCTGTTGCGTGATCCCCGTTTTGTCCGCTACTACCGCAAAAGCCAATATGATGATCCGCTGCAGCTGACATCACCGGTGCATAAAGATAGCGTCCTCGAATACCGCATTACCCGCTTTGGTGATGGTGACCGGATTCTGGTCGCCCGGGACATCACCCGCCTGAAGCAACTTGAACAGACCCGTCAGGATTTCGTTGCCAACGCCTCCCACGAGCTGCGTACGCCACTCACTGTGATTCGCGGCTACCTTGAGACATTCCTTGATCAGGACCTGCCACGGCCTATGCTGCGAGGTCTGAGCCAGATGGAAAACCAGTCCCGTCGCATGGAAAACCTGGTCGCCGACCTGCTGCTGCTTTCCCGACTGGAAACCAGCGCCCATGTCTCCGATGAGCTGCCGGTTCCGATCCATTCAATGATCGCGCGCATCCGCGAGGATGCTCTGGTACTGGGGCAGGATAAAGATCAGACTATCGATATGGATCTGCAAGAAAGCAGCGCCCTGCTGGGCCAGGAATCCGAGATCTACAGCGCCATCTCAAACCTGGTCTTTAACGCGGTACGCTACACTCCGGCCGGAGGCAAAATCCAGCTCCGCTGGTGGACCGATAAAGAGGGTGGCCACTTCGCCGTTAAAGATAACGGACCGGGGATCGACAGTATCCACCTGCCTCGTTTACAGGAACGTTTCTACCGGGTGGATGAAAGCCGCTCATCCGATAGCGGCGGTACCGGTCTCGGACTGGCGATTGTAAAACATGTCATGCTGCGGCATGGCGGCAAACTGACCATCAGCAGCCAACTGGACAAAGGCAGTACCTTCACCTGCCACTTCCCCCATGAACTGGTCATTCCCGCTGCCGCCAGGGAAAAAGCCCAGTAACATAAAAAAAACGCACCCAGAGTGCGTTTTTTATGCTGAGAAGTGAACCAGATCAATCAGATTAACTACGTTTATCGTCTAACTGCTGCTGACGCATTAACCCGGAAAGATCAATCTCACTGCCATCGGTATACTCCTCAACCCAGAAGATCGTCGCACCCACCACCGCCGCAGGCATAATCAACAGGTTGAACAGCGGAATCATCATACCCACAGAGATCAGTCCGCCAAACCCCACTGAGGTCAACCGGCGCTGTTTAAGGGTGTCTTTCATATCGCGAAAACTTACCCGGTTATTATCCATCGGGTAATCGCAGTACTGTATCGCCATCATCCAGCAACCAAACAGGAACAGCAGCACGGGTGCAACCATTCCCAGTACCGGTATAAAGGCCAGAATAATCAGAAACAATAACCGGGGCAGGTAATAGAACAGCTTAGCAAGCTCCCGGGCAACCGTTCTGGGGATCAGCGCCAGAATCTCCTTCCAGCCGGAATCCGTGACCGTGACACCGCGTAAACGCTGCTCAACTTTTTCGGACAAAATACCATTGAATGGTGCGGCGATAATATTTGCGACAACGCTAAAACTGTAATACACCAAAATCAGCACCAGCGCCGCCACCAGCGGCCAAAGGATATAACGCAAAAACTGCAACCAGTCCCAGTCAGGCAGTATTGAACTGAGAAGATAATCGATCCAGTAGCCCATCTGATCAAACAGCAACCAGATGGCACCGGTAAACAGAAAAATATTGATTAACAGAGGCACCACAACAAAGTGCCGAATTCCCTTCTCTGGCAACATCGCCAGACCGCGCAAGAAATAGTTTGCGCCGCGTAACGGATTTCCTTTCATCATTTCCTCAATAAATTGGAACGTCTAAATCAGGCAAAAAAGTGGCTATAAAAACGCACAATCACGGCCAGAACCATCATCGACAGGCCGATCCGGTTAATCAGAAACTCCCGCTTGGTAAAACTGATCGTTGCCTGCCAGAATACCAGTATCGATTTGAAATCACTGGTCCTCAGTACATAGAGTATCAGTGACACCAGAAATACACCAAGACCGACCATCATTAACAGCTGTTCTGCTACCGCCAGAGTCATTTTTCTATCACCATAAATTACTTTTCAGAGGGATAAGATTACCAGAAATAGTCTGCATTAGTGGCTGGTTTAGCCTATAACTTTATGTGAATATACAAATCTCCTGCTGTTTATTTCTCTTCTGCAATTCACCGGAGTCTCTTATGCATGCTATCTCGATACATCAGTTTGGTGGCCTTAATGAGCTAATTTACAATAAACAACCCAGACCTCAGCTGAACCCGGGAGAGGTACTGGTGAAAACCGCTGCCGCCGGTGTTAACCCGATCGACTGGAAAACCTGCTCCGGTAATGGTGCCAGCGGCTTTATAGAAGAGTTTCCGTTTATTCCCGGCTGGGAGTTTTCGGGTGTTGTAACGGATCCCGGCGATACCGGTTTTAAAGAAGGTGATGCGGTCTTCGGTATGATCCGCTTTCCTCAGCCTGCTGGCTGCTATGCGGAATACATCGCCGCACCGGCAGAACAGATCTCCCATCTTCCGGATGCTGTCGACCTGATCATGGCCGGAGGCCTGGCCACAGCGAGTCTGACCGCCTGGCAGGCCCTGTTCGATAAAGGCGGATTAGAAGCGGGTCAGCAAGTTCTGGTGCTGGGAGCCGCCGGTGGTGTCGGTCATCTGGCGGTTCAGCTAGCCCGCTGGGCAGGGGCGCACGTTACCGGGACGGCCTCGCTCCACAATCATGAATTTCTTGCTGAACTGGGCTGCGAACACCCCATCGACTATCACAACCAGAGCCTCAATGAGTATGCCAACTCGATGGATCTGATTATCGACTGTGTCGGCGGTGAAACCGGTATCAGCGCGCTTCCCTGCCTTAAACCTGAGGGCGTTCTGGTGACCCTGCCATCGGTGACCAAAGAGCAGGTGATCGCTGCCGGAGCTGCACAGCGACGTCGGGTTGAGCCAATTCTCTGTCAACCCTCAGCAGAACAGTTAAATAAGATCGCCGAACTGGTCGCCGATGAGCAGCTCAAACTGCATATCGGCGAAACATTTCCGCTGGAGAAGGCCGACGAAGCATTCGAACTGAGTCAGAGCGGCCATGTCTGCGGGAAGCTGATCCTGACCTTTGATGGCCAGGAGTAAATCACCCGCAGAAGTTTATGCGCCAGCCAGAGAACGATAGTCCGACTGCAGCTGCTCCAGTTGCATAACCACTTTGACTACGGAACGGTCGACCAGCGCTGGCAGCAGGGCTCCAGGACGGGCTTTTGACACTTGCAGTGTCCGCTCCAGCGCCTGATTGAGCTGCTGCAGCTGCTCATTAATCTCAGCCGTATTCTGCGGTAGCTTCTGTAACAGAGCCATATTCTCATGCAGTTCGCTGGTGATAGTCTCATATGAGCTATCCGCTTCTGACGCAACGCCCCAGGCGGTCATCGCATAGAGAACTACCAGACGCTGACAAAGCAACTCCTGCTGTCCCAACAGCGACAGCGGTTGAGCACGCACATCCGGTTTCGCCTGAACGACCTTTTTCAACGTACTATCGGCCTCAGTCAGGAGTGTTTCGTTATCGGCATACAGCTCCTTAAAGCGCAATTTATCAGGTTTTCTCTGAAACTGTTGCTGCACTGCTGGCCAGCTCTGACTCATCCGTGCTAACTGTTGCTGTACTCCCTCATCGGCTACAAACTCAGCCAGCTGTTGCTGTTGCGAGGTAAACTGCTGAGTTGCCTCTGCTAACTGCTCATCAGCATTCCGGGAACGCACGCCAAGCGCAGAAAACAGATAATTTTTCATCATAACCTGTGTCAGCGTCCGCTGCTGCGCTGCGACACTGATCGCTTCGGGTTGAGTTTTGATATCTGCAGCCCGGGCTAATCCCGCCAGACAGATGGTCATGAGTAGGGTCGAGATTGATGCTTTGATGATTTTTTTAGTCTTCATATCAATACTGTCTTCAGGCTGTTTGCGTGGTTGTTTGTAACAGGGTTTGCACATGATCCAGCAGTGCATTTTCTGTCCAGGGCTTTGTCAGAAAAACGCTGACCCCTGAGCTATTTGCTTCATCACGATGCCGCTGTGTTGTTCTTGAGGTGATCATCAGTACCGGAATATCACTCATCCCTTCCCGGCCACGAATCATACTGGTCAGCTCCATCCCTCCCATCCGCGGCATCTCCAGATCTGTGAGCACCAGATCCGGACGTTTTTTCCGCATCTGATTCATGGCATCCAGACCATCAATTGCGGTGCTGACATCATAGCCGGTATCCCGCAACAAGGTTGACAGTGAGGCTCTTGCACTGAGTGAGTCATCCACCACCAGAAGCTTCGGCAGGCTCAGATCGCTCTGCATCGATACCGGATTAAACAGGTTCTGCTGATTCGCCAGCTTATAACGAATTCTGGCGGGCAGATCGATTACCGCAGCGGTATCACCGTTCGCCAGAATAGTCAGCCCCGGGATACCCGGCAGGTCAGGCAGATACTCGCCCATCGGCTTGAACGCCAGCTCCCGGTGGGCGATCAGCTCCCGCACCATGACCGCCGCCTTTTCCCCCTGTCCCAGATTTACCAGCAACACCGGATGAACCTCTCCCGGCGTGTATGGCGTGCCATGCTCACCCAACAGCGCTTCCAGGCCGTAAACAGGAAACTGTTCTCCATTGTGTTCAAACTTCATCCCGTCAGCGGTATCAAGCAGCACGCCGTCCAGTGAGATCATCGTCTGCTCCAGACCGTGACTGGCCAATGCATAGATCTGTCCACCAGAGCGTACCAATAGCGTTTTTATCATCAGCGCACTGGAGGGCATCGACATCTCGAAGGTGGTGCCCTGCCCTGCATCCGAGCGGATATCCAGAACGCCCTGCAAACGCATGATCTGCTGATGCACAACATCCATTCCGATGCCCCGGCCAGACAGCTGACTGATCTCTTCGCGGGTTGAGAATCCCGGAATAAGGATCAGCCGCTCCGCCTCACGCCGGCTTAACTGAATATCCGAACCGATCAGCTTCCGCTGGATTGCCACTTCACGAATCCGGTCAGTATCAATACCGCTGCCATCGTCGCTACAATCAACCCGGACCTGATCCTTGTCCAGCCAGAAGCGCAGCTCGATCCGCCCCTGTCGCGGCTTTCCGGCATTCTGTCTCTGTTCCGGACTTTCCAGACCATGATCAACCGCATTTCGAATAATATGCATCAGCGGACTGGTCAGCTGACTGAGTATATTGCTGTCAATCCGGACAGACTCTCCCTCAATAATCAGCTCGGCCTGTTTTCCGGTACTGCGACACGCCTGACGCACCACCCGGTGCAATCGGGCAGCAATCGATTTCACGTCCACCAGACGGGTGCTGAGCACCCGCTCCAGAGTCTCTTTCTGCACCCCTGACTGGGCGATATGCAACTCGCCGGTGCGACGAACATGACGGTCCATCAGTTGCTCTACTTCCTGAATATCGGCAGCTGCCTCCTGTAACCGGGACATACTGGTATGCATCTCGTTATAACGGTCCATCTCCAGCGCATCAAAGCTGTCGTCAGCATCATTTGCCGATTGCATGGTGAACTGCTCATTCAGTTGCTGCTCAAGCTCAAACATAATCCGCTGCAATATCCGCTGACGGTCACGGCTGAGACGAACATAGCTGCGCAGTTGCATAATCTGTTCATCTAACTGCGTATTCAGGGTGGTGCCTTCACCGGCAAGGCGCATCAGCTCATCCAGAGTTGTGTGCGGTACCCGGAAAAGTGTCTGTTCCTGACTCCTCTCTCCGGCGTCCGGAGATGGCTCGTTTGAAGTGTCTTCTGACAGCGCTTGCAGTTCGGGTTGAGACTCGGACAACTGCGTTGCACTCTGCGCAAGCTCCTCACTGCTCAGATCCAGCCCGTCACGGCGTAACCGATAATGCCAGTCCATTAACAGCTGCAACATGCTCTGAGCGTTCTCAGGCGCCGCTGACTGATTTATCACGGCCTCACACATCATCGCAAGGGTATCGGTGATTGCCGTCAGGTCATCGCAAAGCCGTTTTGCCGGAAGCTGTCCCGCCTCGGTATAGAGCTCGAGTATATCTTCCAGCCGGTGGGTCAGGTTAGCAATGCCACTGATACCCGCCATATTAGCCAGACCTTTGAGAGTGTGGGCAGCACGTTGCGCCTCGCGCATCGCATCGGCACTCTGGTTGTCTGCGACATCCTGAAGCTGTTCTGACAATTGCTCAGATAAAACCGGCAGCTCGCTGAACAGCATCTCCAGCAACTGGGGATCAATATCTGTCGCAATATGCAGTTGAATATCGCCCTCGCCTGCCAGCTCCTGCTCAATGGTTTGTGCTGTTTGCAGCCGCGCCAGTGACAACAAACCACCAATGTAACTGATCTGCTCCTCGGTCGGACTCGCAGGAAGCTCCAGCGCCTCAAGCTGATCCAGCAAGACCTGCTGCCGGGAGTCATCGTTAATGTCATCCAGATACGTGATCAGATCTCCGAGCAGGGCGCTGATCTGCAACAGCATTTGCGCCTGTAAGCGTGCCGGATGCTGCTGCAACCAGTCGATATTAACCCGGAGTCCCTGAACAATGTCGGCCGCACCGGACAGATGCACTGTTTGCATCGCCCGGATAACTGGCTCAAATAGCTGTTGCGAGCGATTCAGCAGGGTTGCAGTCGCTTCAGGACGGCTATCGGTCTGCTGCCACAGCGCTTCAAGCTGTTGTAGTGACCCGGTCAGCATCTGCAGCACCGCCGGATCCAGCTGTGGCCCGGGTTGTTGCAGTTGCTCCAGTGCCACCTGACAGAACAGTGGCGGTAGTTCTTGCAGCTCCGGCTCAGGTTGTATGTCACTGACAGGTTCTGGTTCTGGTTCTGGTTCTGGTTCTGGTTCTGGTTCTGGTTCTGGTTCTGGTTCTGGTTCTGCAACAACAGTCAAAACCGGTGGTTCTGACTCAGCGACCGGTTCGACCTTATCCGCCGGATTCAGCCGGTGCAGATCAGACAGCAGCAATGGCTGTAAAAACACCCGATCATCTTCCGGTAAGGGCTCCTGCCAGCGAGGCTCGCTCATCAGTAACAACAGCGTATCAACAACCTCGGGCTGCAACTCTGTCAGCAATCTGATGGTCTGGTGTTGTAGCTCTGGCCGTTGTGGATTCTCACACTCGGACTGCCACTGCTCGGCAACCAGCGCAAACAGATCGGCAAAGCCGGTGTACTCGGCATCTCCTGCTTCCTCTGCCAGCAGGTGCAGTAGTTCTATCCCCTGCCCGGTATCCGATTCGGACAGCTGTGCAACCTGTTCAGCCCAGCCGGCAGAGAGGGAGCTGATGAATGGCTGCGTGATCACAGCGGAGTCTTCAACGACTTCCGGTTCGGTTTGAACCGTGGTATCGGCAACATATCCTGACACGGTTTCCGAACTCTGTTCTGTCAGTTTCTGGCAGTCCTGCTCCAGCAGTTCTGCCAGAAACTCGCAATCCTCTTCAGGAAGCGGTTCCGGCCAGTGACTATCACTCAGGCTAGCGAGAAGATACTGCCAGATACCGGTTTGGGGGCGATGGATAAAATCATCCAGCGCTTTATGAAAATCAACCAACAGCACCCGCTGTTCGGAAGGCTCTTCAATCTGATTCAGTTGTTCAAGCTGCTCTGCAAACAGCGCCAGAGCATCAGCAATGCCCAGTAGTTCAGTCTCACTGAATGAGTCAACCAGCTGCTGCAGCGACTCAATCAACTCTCCGGTGTTCGGTTGAGTTTCAATCTGTCGCTGCAATAAAGCCAGAAATTGTTCTGCTGCGGTGATGCTTTCACGGATCATGCTATCGGCCTGTCAGGTTACTCAGGAGGCGGTCGGAGCCGCCAGCTTGAACACGCTTACAGATCGCTGAAGCTCCTGCGCGGCACTTACCAGCTCATCAGAGAGTTCAGCCTGTTGTAGCATCTCCTTGTTGGTTGCCAGGGTGGTTTCATCGATCTTACCCGCACGTACCCGCAGCTCTTTCGCTACCCGGGCCTGCCGGGCTGAGTTCTGCGCGATCCGCACGACGGACTCAACCAGCGTCTGTGTCGTAGCACGGGTTTCATCCATCCGTTCACCCGCTTCCTCTGCCAGACGGGTACCCTCGACCACGTCGGTGATTACGGTATTCATAACGTTGATGGTATCGGCTGTTTCCAGCTGAATATTGTTTACCAGAGACTCGATCTCTGACGTCGCTTCCCGGGAGTTCTCCGCCAGACGCTGTACTTCATCTACCACCACCATCAGACCCCGTCCCGCTTCACCGGCAGAGGCTGCGTGCATACTCGCATTCAACGATAACACATGGGTTCGCTCAGAGATGTTGTTGATCAGACCGACGATGCCGCCGATCTCCTGAGAACGTTCACCCAGGCGTTTAATCCGTTTTTCCGCCTCATGAATGGTCTGACGGATCTTATTGATACTGCCGATGGTCTGAGATACCGAGCTCATCGCCGTTTCCGAGGTTTTAATCGCCTTTTGCGAAGCGTTATTCGTCAGTACCGCCAGTTTTGAGATCAATTCCATCGCCTTGATTGCTGAGTCGAGTCCCTGCAGGGTTTCAACAATCTCTTCCTGTTCACGGCTGGCGTAGGTCAGTACTGTTTCAGACTGAGACTTCACCTGTACAGATGCATTATTTACCCGCAGGGAAACGGCATTTACATCGTTCAGTACCGTCACAATCGAGGCTGTCAGCTGGTTGATCGAGTCAGCGATCGCACCGGTTACATCTTCCGCAACCGGAACCCTGACGCTAAGATCCCGCTGACTGATCTGGAATACACTTTTAATCAGCTCGATAATAGAGCCGTTGAGCTGACGGTTTTCCTGCTCTTTAGTTTCCAGTGCCAGCTCCTTCTCATCCAGCAAGGTATCCAATACCAGACTGAACTGTCCCAGCTCATCCCGCGATTCAAGCTGGCTGCGGGCATCAACATCCCCCTCCCGCACCCGGTTTACCGTGTCCTGTAGTTTAGTTACCGGGTCGACCACGCCGAACTTGATAATGGACATCGCCACAGCCATTGCCACAATCATCATCGCCATCGAGAAAAAGAAGTAACTCACCATCGTGAGCGTCTCTTCTGCCTGTAACGCGCTGTTGTCTGCTTTCTGTTCATCCGCCAGCTTGATGATACGGATAATGTGCGGATCCAGTGCTACGATAATCGCGGGTAAAAGACGAAACAGGCTATCTCTGCGCTCGAGGGCGTCAGATAACTGTCCAAAAAGCTGTTCAGCTTCAGTGATATTGGCCAGAGCATTCCGGCTTTGCGATATCTGCTCAGCAGCCGCCGTCTGCAGCTGTCGCTTGAGCACCTCAATCTGCAATTTAACCGAAGCTTTAGGCACCGCCTGTCCGGCGCTGAAAACATAATCATTGATGCTGTTTTTCAAGCTGCTGAATGAACTAATCAGGTCAGGCTGACGGGTTCCGGAGACTCGCTCACCGGTGCTCGACAACAACGCTCTCATCTCCCCGGAAAGTCCCTGTTCAGGCGTCAGACCTGCGACAATGGCCGCCTCGGAAGCATCGTAAAGCGTATCCTGGTAGTTATCGATAACGGACTGCAACTTCAACACCCGTTCCTGGTCTTCAGGGGTCTCGAGATACTGCTGCAGTTTAAGAATATCCCGATCCACTGCCGCCATCGTGCGGTTAAACTGCATCAACTGCATCAGATCATTACCGATCTGAAAGCTCTTCTCATAATAGCGAGCCTGAGTGATATTCGCATCAATATTGCCCGCCAGCAGCAAGAATGCATTCACCTCCTGAGAACGCGCCTCTGCACGCTCATCGATAACAATGGTCTGGTAATAAGAAGCACCCATAAAGATGAGGCCGATCACCATCAGAACGCCGGCAATCGCGAACTTAAGTGGCATCCGTATATTACGGAATTCCCACATCTGAAAGCTGTTATCGGTTTTTATCTGCCTGAATGAAGTCATACGTGGTATTCCCCGTGTCAATATCTGCTTTATCCAGCGTCTCAGGCCGGGATAGCGGAATCTGTCTTGATAAAGCGCTGTTTCTGCCTGGAAAAATAGGCCCGATGATCGAACTCAAACCAGATGGAGTTACGATAGAGATACTGACCACTGCAGATCCCATCCACAAGTTCAGGATAAGGAGCCGCGTCGGCTACATCAGGGTTAGTGATTCCCTGAGGCGTTTCCTGCAACAGTACTGCAGCGGTAGCAGGCTGCGCATCCAGAAGCAGTAACCATCCCATTTTCGGATCGGTGATACCCAGCCCTAAAGAAGCAGCAAGGTCATATACAGGAACAGCATCTCCCCGATGATTGATAAACCCGACAAACCAGTCCGGGGTATCGGGAATGGAGCACAACCGCTCACACCGGTGCAACTCAGAACGGGTCTGTGATTGCAGCAATAACTGCAAAAAACCTACCCGGAATCCATGACGAAGGTCATAACTATCCTGAGGCCCGGCCTCACTGGCCGTGGTTATATTCTGCTGTTCCATTAATAACGAATCCTTAGAGAAATGCGTTTACCTGATCCACCAGCTCCTGATCAGAAAAAGGCTTGGCGATCATCGCTTTTGCCCCCTGAAGCTGCGCCCAGACTTTATCCGCTTCCTGGTTTTTACTGGAAACGATAACCACCGGGATCTCCCGGGTCTCATCACCTGAAGTGATCTGTCGACAGGCGGCAAAACCATCCACTTCGGGCATTACCACATCCATAAGAATAAGATCCGGTCTTTCCTCAATCGCCTTGCTAATCCCCTGTTGCCCATTCACCGCAATAATAATCTCGGCATCAACGCTTTTCAGTACATCGCAGATACGTTGCTGCTGTACGGGATCATCTTCAACGACCAGAATTTTCTTACTCATTACCACTCCATTTTAAATTTCAGTTACCAGACTATCTGGCAATACTCATATCTAGGTTCGCTTAAACTCATTCACCCAACTGGATACCCTGCCAATGACCTTCTGAAATTCATCCGGATCTATTGGCTTGGTCAGATAGGTAGAACAACCCGCCATAATCCCTTTTACCTCATCCAGAGGCGAGGTTTTAGAGGTCAGCATAATAATCGGGGTTTTCTTCAGTGCTGGCAGCTCGCGCATTCGGGTGCAGGTTTCAAACCCATCAATGCCGGGCATCATCACATCCAGAAAAATAAAATCAAACGGCTCACCGCTGACTTTATCTAATGCCTGTTCCCCATTATCAGCATAGGCTAGCTCAACCACAGCGGGTAGCTTTTCCAGCTCCAGCGTTAGTGCCTGTTGCATCGCACTATTGTCATCCACCACCAGCACCCGATAATTATCCTGCTGTGGCACTGGCTGCGGCAGCTCAATCGCGACCGCTGCATATTTACTGAAACGTTCCTCTGCTGCGGCAGCTGCAGCCTGAAGATCATCACACTGC
Organism: Amphritea atlantica; assembly: GCA_024397875.1. NCBI lineage: Bacteria > Pseudomonadati > Pseudomonadota > Gammaproteobacteria > Oceanospirillales > Oceanospirillaceae > Amphritea > Amphritea atlantica. The sequence goes on along the minus strand of CP073344.1, from coordinate 4,210,052 downwards.
TCCTCATTTTCAGAGGTCATCTCATCCAGAGTGCGGATAACCCGGGACGACACCAGCGGATAACGGATATGTCCCAGGCCACTCTCTGCCGGCGCCTCTTTACTCACCTGAATCATCCGCGAACGATAACCGTCAGACAGTTGCTCCAGAGCAGGATCCGCAACCGCTTGCTCACCGAACAGTAATAACAGATCCGGAGGCATTTGTGGATCAAAGGCCACCAGTTCATAACGCTGATTTCTCGATAATTCGAGTATCCGTGACAGCTTCTGCTGCTGATCGGCGGGAAAGCCTATAGTTCCAATATTCATGGTATTTCCTGATTAACCACTACAGCAAAACATTTATTCCACCTGCACCGGTGGGAATTAACATAAAACAGGTTCTCTTAATCAAAAAAGCGATAAACAAATATTCGGACAAAGGGGTACGCATGATGAAGGTAAAATATGACAGAGTCTTTAAACTGATTCAGACCAACACACTATTCGCCGCCGTAAGCGAGTTCAGATGTTGCGGAAAAAACACTCTGCATGTACCAAACTGGCCAGCCTGCTTATTAAGCAGTGCCAATTAACCTTTGTTATATTTATTTTCTGTAAACAGTGCTTTTAATTCCTTTAAGCCAGCCAGCAACACTCCGGCTCAAACAGCTGTATCAAATTACGGATAAAGCAGAATATTGACAAGCCCCGGATCGGCTGGTCAGGACAGCGAGGGGCTTTAACCGGTTATGAAAGCGTCAGAAAACGACAACCGGCATCCTGATGGATCACTTAAAAACCAGCCACTCACCAGAGAACACGCGGCCCTGGCGTCAATCACTCAAGACAAGGATTGCGGCACCAAGGGACTCCCCAATCTGGGTAGTCGATGAGGCAAATACACTTAAAACTACGGCTGCGCACCACAAAGCTGTTGTTGCTGACGCATAATCAACCGGCAACCTGTCGCCCGCAGCCCAAGCTCTGTACAGCGATCTTTTACCCAGGCTTTATCATCCTCAGTAGCCGTTTCATGATAGGCAGGAATCGTATTACAGATGCCCACTGAAGGCTGACTGCTCTCCCAGCAGGCTTTAAAAAAGGTGCCTCCGCTAACAGTACAGCGGTATTCAGACTCCTGGCAGCTTTCCACACGCTGTAACGCCTCGCTAACACACCCCTGCTGATCGGTTTCAATGCCGGCGGCAATGCCTGCCTGGCGCTGCTGCTCAACCATCTGCTGATGCTCTTCATTCCAGCCTTCCAGCCATTCCGGTGCGTTCAGCCAGCTATAGAAAACACCTACAATAATTGCCAGCAGCAGCCCCAGCCAAAAACGTCGCATATACCTTAAGTCCTTTTGATTCAGCGTCTGCGGACGTATAGCCCGAACAGACAACAGCAAAAGCCAGCGGCAGAGGCCAGCATGGTCAGATTTACAAACAGCGGATTACGGAGAGCAAAGGGGATGAATGGTTGTCTCCCCTGCATATCGCAGGCCTGCGCCGTGTAATTGTACGATCCCCCGGCTGCGAGGCACTCATTCACGGTATTCAGCTCAGACCAGAATGCCCCCATCAAAACCACGCCGGGGAGTATCAGCAGTATCAGACCCAGTCGCAACATCACTCTTCACTGACGCCTATATTACTGACACCTTCATTTGCCGCCAGGCGTTTAAGTTCATTGATGGCGGAGGCCGTAGCACTCTTCATCGTCGACAGCCGCTTAATGACCTCTTCCTGAAAGCTTTCTTCCTGCAACATCATGTCGTGATGGCTGATATAGACCAGCAACTCTTCGTCGGACATATCGGCATCGGCAGTTACTTCAATAAAGGTGGCAACACACTCCAGCGACAGATTGCCGATATTGGCGGCTTCCGTGCGGTTTGGTTCCAGCAGACAGTTGATTGTTGAGTACAGCGCAACCATCGCATCCAATGCCGGTGAAGCACCATACATATCAAACACCTGCAGATCCGGCATATTCGCTTCAACATTCGCCTGCTGAACCTCAAAGTTCATCTTCGCTCCGCTATTGCTAAGCCGGTTCCAGATACCATCCAGAATGCTGCGCACCTGATCACGGTCACCAAATTCAAGCAAAGTTGAAAACAGCGCAAAGTTGGGAAACATCCGCTCTGTCAGCGCCACTGAGAAGGCGCTCAGTTGCCAGCCATCGAGTGCTTTAAGCTCATGTTCAAGTGACCATTGTGACATCAGATATACCCCCAGGCTCTATTTGGTCCCTATTGTACCGCGCAGAAATCATTTTGCAGCAGTTATGCTCGATTTGCTGCTCCCACCCAAGCGCTTACTGCGCCTTCAACCAGGTTCATTAATCCGCTGATTCGGTTCGCTTTTTTACTGTATACTGCAACGGCAAAGTAAGCTCTGAATGGAATTTAAACCATGAATAATAAGAATCCGATTGCAACGGTCGTCAGGATACTTGACGGTCTCAGCGAATGGACCGGCCGAAGTATCGCCTGGTTGACGTTGCTGATGGTGCTGGTGACCTTTGTTGTCGTTGTAATGCGTTATGTCCTCAATATCGGCAACATCCAGTTACAAGAATCTGTGATCTATATGCACAGTTTCGTCTTCCTGCTTGGCGCGGGATATACACTCAAGCACGACGGCCATGTCCGTGTCGATATCTTCTATCGACCGCTAGGCGAGCGGGGTAAAGCCGTTATCAATATTATCGGCACCCTCTTTCTGCTGCTTCCCGTTTCGCTATTTATTCTGTGGATCTCCTGGGAGTATGTACTGTTCTCCTGGCATACCATGGAAGGCTCTCAGGAAGCCGGGGGTATTGAAGCACTGTACATCCTCAAGACCTCTCTGCTACTGATGCCTGTGCTGATGATCTTGCAGGGGATCGCTGAGCTGTTGCGCAATATACTGGTGCTGAGTGGGCTGGAGCATCTGACGGAAGCCGATACTCATGGGGAGCACCCGCTATGATTGAATATTTACCATTATTGCTGTTTGTCGGTGCAATATTTGTTCTGCTACTGGGTTACTCAGTGGCGTTCTCCCTCGCGGGAACCGGGCTGATATTTGCTGCTATCGGGATTATGACCGGGCACTTTGAAGCCAGTTTCCTTGAAGCGGTGCCTAACCGCCTGTTCGGTATTATGAATAATTCCGTTCTGATTGCAGTGCCCCTGTTTGTCTTTATGGGCGTGATGCTGGAAAAATCCAAAATCGCTGAAGAGCTGCTGGATACAATGTCCGCACTGTTTGGCCCGATGCGGGGGGGGCTGGGGATATCGGTCACCGTTGTCGGTATGCTACTGGCAGCCAGCACCGGTATCGTAGGAGCAACCGTGGTTACCATGGGTTTGCTGTCTCTGCCGACCATGTTGCGCCGCGGCTATGACCCCAAGGTAGCCACCGGCGTCATCTGTGCATCGGGTACCCTTGGACAGATTATCCCTCCCTCGATTGTGCTGGTTCTGCTGGGTGATGTGATCTCTTCAGCCTATCAGCAGGCACAACTGGATCAGGGGATCTATTCACCCGAAACAGTGACTGTCGGTGACCTGTTCCTCGGCGCACTGTTGCCAGGTCTGTTACTGGTAGCAGCCTATATCGCCTATCTGATTTTTAAAGCAATCTTCCACCCTGACACCGTCCCGGCGATCCCTAAAGAGGAACGGGATGCCATGGATAACATGTTTAAACGGGTGATCTCTGCGCTATTACCTCCGGTTTTTCTGGTCGGTCTGGTGCTGGGGTCAATACTGGGGGGCTGGGCAACCCCTACGGAAGCCGCTTCGGTCGGTGCCGTAGGCGCGATGGTGCTGGCGATGGTCCGCCGGTGCTTCACTCTGAGCATTCTCAAAGAGGTGATGCGCACGACCACTCAGGTCAGTTCGATGGTGTTCATTATCCTGGTGGGTGCATCGATCTTCTCGCTGGTGTTCCGTGGCTATGGCGGCGATGATCTGGTGCGGCAGTTCCTGTCCAACTTACCTGGCGGGGTATTTGGAGCGGTGGCGCTGGTGATGCTGGTGATCTTCCTGTTGGGGTTCTTCCTCGACTTTATCGAGATCACCTTTGTTGTTGTGCCGATTGTCGCCCCTATTCTGCTGGCGATGGGCCTCGATCCGGTCTGGCTTGGGGTGATGATCGCCCTCAACCTGCAGACCTCATTCCTGACACCTCCGTTTGGTTTTGCCCTGTTCTACCTGCGCGGGGTAGCACCGGAAAGTATCTCTACCATGCAGATCTATCGGGGGGTAATACCATTTATCATGATCCAGCTGGTGGCACTGATGGCACTTGCGCAATGGCCTGCACTGGCTACCTGGCTGCCAAATCTGGTGTATGGTTAGGTCAGAACTGATCAAAAAAAAGCCTCATGGTGCACCGTGAGGCTTTTTTATATATAAAGCTGTTTCAGTTACCTTGATGAATCAGCATCCCAACCAAAAACTGGGGCCATCATGTCGTGGCTCATCGCTTTATCAACAGATTGAGTAGACATAGACATACTACGCATTTCTGCATCATGAATTCCATAGCTGGAATTTACTTTTGAATTGTTCATTACATGTCCGGAATAAGGGTCATTTAGTGTAGGGCCAGCAGAAAATACGCTAGATGAGACCACTACCAATCCCAGAGTAATCGCTGATAAGAATTTAATGCTCATGGTGATATCCTCATTTGCTTCCATTTCACATTCAATATATGAGGCTATCCTGAAATAGAGCTGAAAATAGAGCTGAGAAGCCCTGATATCGTTATAACATTTAAAGCTTAATATTATAGATAAGTTATAAAAAAACAGGCATTAAAGCCTGTTTTTTCTTAGCCTGAATAGCTTACAGTGTCCGGGCGTTCAGATAAGCCTGCTCAGAAACAGCATGCCATTTGATCGCCTGGTCGCGGAACGTCACGAAAGACTCAAACACTTTCTGAGACATCGGATCTTTGGCTGCTTCCTCTGAAACCACCTCATCAGATAATGTCTTAATCTGTTTCAGTACATCGTCAGGGAACGCACGCAACTCAACACCATGTTCACTCTTCAGCTGTTCCAGCGCGCGGTTATTCTTCGCCGTGAAGTCAGCCAGCATATCCTGGTTGGCAACCCGAATCGCATTTCGTACGATAATCTGCAAATCTTCCGGCAATTTTTCAAAGGCTTCCTTGTTCATAAAGCACTCAAGGGTTGTGCCTGGCTCATGCCAGCCCGGGTAGTAGTAATACTTAGCCGCTTTATGCAGACCAAATGCCAGGTCATTATATGGACCTACCCACTCAGTCGCATCGATTGCACCAGACTGCAAAGATGGGAAGATCTCACCGCCCGGCAGTAGTACCGGAGTACCCCCGGCACGCTTAAGCACTTCACCGCCCAGCCCTGGAATCCGCATTTTCAGACCTTTCAGGTCTTCAACCGAATTGATCTCGCGGTTGAACCAGCCACCCATCTGCACACCGGTATTACCGGCAGCCCCCGGAACCAGACCAAACTCAGCATAAACCTCTTCCCACAACTCCATACCGCCGCCATGATACAGCCAGGAGTTCATCTCCTGCGCCGTCAGACCAAACGGCACGGCAGCAAAGAATTGTGCAGCACGGGATTTACCTTTCCAGTAATATGATGCGCCATGCCCCATCTCCGCTGTACCCCGGGAAACCGCATCAAAAATCTCCAGCGCCCCCACCAGCTCTTTTGCACCATACACTTTGACATTAATCCGGCCACCGCTCATCTGACCAATAAGATCTGCCAGTTGATTAGCGCCCGTTCCCAGGCCAGGAAAGTTTTTCGGCCAGGTGGTGACCATTTTCCACTCTATCGTTTCCGGCTTCTCTGCAACGGCCGGAGCGGCCGGCTTACAATCAGCAACCTCTTTCTTCTCTTCGGTACAGGCCGCCAGTCCCGCAGCAGCAACTCCCAGACCGAGGACTTTGACAATATCACGACGTTTCACAAGGCTTCTCCCTAATCGTCATTTTAGTTATCTAACTTATTGTATTTTTTATCTATAACGGACTGAACATAGCACCAAGTCATAATGGCTGCAATTTCAAATAGCCGGCATTGGCACATTGATTAATAAGCCACTATAAAATGCGCAGGTAATGAAAGACGCATTTATTCTATTAACCTGAATTACTGATATACTCTCTTCCGTTATGCCTAACCTGAATACGGAAACCAGCTTGCAGCCGCTTAATCTTCTTAAATCTATTGCAGACGCGAAAATTAGTCTGCGAAAATCAGAGCAGAAAGTTGCCGATTACGTATTGGAACATCCCTCCGATGTAATCCACATGCGCATTGTCGATCTGGCCTCTGAAGCGAATGTAAGTGAGCCTACCGTCGTGCGGTTCTGCCGCGCACTCCACTATGACGGCTTTCAGGACTTTAAGCTAACCCTTGCTCAGGGCCTTGCCAGCAACGCAAACTTCGAACAGTTCTCCCTGAATAGCAAAGATACCGTCAGCGAATTCAAGCAGAAGATCTTCGATTCAACGGTGGGCAATATGATGCGGGTTCGTGAAGAACTCGATGCCAATACGCTGGAAGAAGCGATCAATGCGATTGCCAGCACTAACCGGCTGGAGCTCTATGGTTTTGGCGCATCAGCGCCGGTATGCAACGACGCACAACATAAATTCCACCGCCTGAAAATTGCTGCGTCGGCTTACTCCGACCCTCACATGCAGATGATCTCAGCCACAACACTGACAGAGCAGGATGTGGTCATCGCCATCTCCCAGACCGGTCGTACCAAAGACCTGCTGCACGCAGTCAAACTGGTGAAAGATGCCGGCGTCACGGTAATCTCGCTTTGCCCCAGCAACACCCCCCTGTCAGATCTGGCCAGTATTGCCATCCATATCGATCTGGAAGAGGATAAAGACCTCAGCACGCTGATGTCATCCCGGGTGGTTCACCTGGTGGTAATTGATGTGCTCGCGGTCGGGGTGGCAATGAAACTGGGACCTGGCCTGCTGGATCATCTGAAAACGATCAAACGCAGCCTGAAGAGCCTGCGCCAGAACGATAAACGCCTGCCACTGCGAAAAACCGAAGAATAAATATCTCCGCTGTTTCCTCTTTCTGTAACATTTTTACGCCAGTATCTGCCCCGTCAGCGCCTTTGATAAGGCCTATGACTTATTGAAATTCTCTTTCTCCTGGTATAAAAAAGAGAATCCCTGTTAATCAGAAATACGAGGCGGTCGGTTAGCCTGTCAGATTTATAGGCTTCCAGGCGGACTTTACAGAGGGTATAGGAGCACATGCTATGCTTATACGGAAAGATCAGGATCTGAACGAAATCCAGACAACAGTCTTCGATATCATCGTCGGTATCGAGGAGCATGAAAAGCAAGCTAAACAAAAAATAGCCAGCAAGAAAAGTCTGGCACTCAGACGGGCGCTCGAAGAACGCAAACAGCGCAAAGAGCTCGAATATCAGATTAACGATGAGCGCTGGTTTGACGATATCTGAAACCAGAGCATAAAAAAGCCTGCAATCAGATTGCAGGCTTTTTTATTTACCTTCTGATTCACTACAGCTCGGGATACAGAATATCCAGCGGTACTGAACGGCCACTATCGATCACTATCGCCGCATGTTTACGCTTCAGTTTTCTCGGCTCTGGCACCCCGCAGGAGTGCGCAATCATCTCCACTTCATGGACCAGATTATCATGGTAGTGAGTTACCCTGACAGCCTTATCTTCCGGCACCAGCCCCCGTTGCAGAGCTTTATCATGAGTGGCAACACCGCTCGGACAGGTGTTCTTATTACACTGCAGCGCCTGAATACAGCCGAGCGAAAACATAAAGCCCCGGGCGCTGACACAGAAATCAGCTCCCATACAGAGTGCCGCAGCCACATCGGTTGGGTTGATACACTTGCCTGAGGCGATCACCCTTATTCGTTCACGCAGGCCATGCATAATCAACTTGTTCACCAGTATTGGCAAACTCTCCCGTAACGGCAAACCAACACTATCCATCAGCGGCATTGGCGCTGCACCGGTGCCTCCATCACTGCTATCCAGTGTTATAAAGTCCGGAGCCTCCTCAAGTCCCCTGGCAACCACCCGCTCACAGAACTCATCCAGCCAGTCAGTAGAACCCAGCACCAGCTTAAAGCCGACCGGCTTGCCGGTGACCTCGCGGATATGACAGACCAGGTCCAGCAGATCATCAGCAGAATCCACCTCTCGATGCCGGTTAGGACTTATAGAAGCAACCCCTTCAGGAATGCCTCGAATGGCAGCTATCTCAGCGGTCACCTTTTCAGCAGGCAACATTCCCCCTTTGCCGGGCTTGGCTCCCTGGCTCAGTTTGATCTCAAACATCCGTACCTGATGATATGCAGCCTTCTCTCTCAGCTTTTCATCGCTGAGCAGACCCTGTTCATCGCGCATCCCATATTTAGCGGTACCGATCTGACAAACGATGTCACACCCGCCCTCAAGGTGAAACGGTGATAATCCCCCCTCCCCCGTGTTCATCCAGCACCCCGCTTCACGGGCACCGTTAGACAGTGCCTGGATAGCAGGCTTTGAAATAGCGCCGTAACTCATCCCGGAGATGTTAAAAAAGGATCTGGCATCGTATGGCTGGCGACAGTAGGGACCAATTTGTAGCGGCTGATTCCTGACCGCATCTTCCGCCAGTGTCGGGAAAGGGCAGTTGAGAAAATAATAAGTACCCGGTGCCCGCAGGTCCCGGGAGGAACCAAATGCAATCGTGTTGTCGATGTTCTTGGCGGCGCGATAACACCAGCTGCGTTGCGCCCGGTTAAACGGCATCTCCTCGCGATCCATAGCAAAAAAGTATTGCCGGAAGAACTCTCCCAGATGCTCAAACACATAACGAAAACGACCAAACAGAGGGTAGTTGCGTCGAATGGTCTGGCCGGTCTGATGTTTATCGATCTGATATATAATCAGCGCAGCAATCAGTCCGACAACAAAAATTAACAGCAGGATGCCGCCCAGAATTGCTACGAAATTAATCGCAAAGCTACTGACGGGATCGATCATGTTCCGAACTCCTTAATAGTGTTTATCCGCAGGTCATTCAAGATATCAGCGCCAATCCTATCCTGTTATAACGGTATTGCCTACGGGAACTGCACCAGGGTTTCGACCCGGAACGAAAAAAGATGATCAGAAGTTTTAATCAGCTGCAGATTTAAGCACTTGATGAAGTGCTTAATTGAACCCTGGCCAAACCACACATTGATACGGTCCGAATGCAGCTCCTAAACCCGGTTTATACCACCGGGCTTAGAATAGCTGTTTAGCGGCCCTGCTCTGGCGGTTCAGTCTGTCTGGTTTACAAACTCCTATAACACTCTTCAGACTTTAAAAAGTCCGACCTGACCATGCATACCTTCAGAAAGAGAATGCAGTTTGCGGGATCGCTTCAGTCGGGTATCAGCATTTTCGAACATCTGATCGGCAATCATTTTAATCTGAGAGGTATTCTCCGATATGCCGTTATTGACCATACTCTGCTCCTCTGTCGCCGTGGCGATCTGGGCAGACATATCACTGATATTATTCACAGAATCCGTTATCAGAACCAACTGTTCATAGGCCTGATTGGCCTCAGCAACAGAAGTCTGAGCCATCGCTTCACTGCTGGTCATAATCGACACGGCCTGCTGTGTTGTAGACTGAAGTGTCGCGATCATATTGCGTATATCAGCAGTGGAGACCGTCGTTTTCTGTGAAAGACTTCTGACTTCATCAGCGACTACCGCAAATCCACGGCCATTCTCTCCTGCACGTGCCGCTTCAATCGCAGCATTTAGCGCTAACAGGTTTGTTTGCTCTGCTATTCCCTGGATCGTACCCAGAATCGAGTTTATCTGCTGAGAGTGTTCGCTCAGTTTGAGGATAACCTGCGATGCAGTACTCACCTCGCCCGCCAGATCATCGATTGAATCCCGGGCTTTCATTACCACGGCCTGGCCCTGCTTGCTAAAACGGGCGCTTTCACTGGCAGCATGGGATGTATGCTCAGCATTGGAAGCAATTTCCTGAGTCGCCGCCGACATCTCTTCCACTGACGTGGCCACCAGAGTAATCTGATCCAATTGATGCCTCACCTCAGCCATAGAACCATTCGCACTCTCCGCAGCCGCATCGGCACTACTTTTCAGTTCTCCGGAAAGCCCGACTATCTGTTGAATGATCGATTGCAGCTTTTCTATAAACTGATTGAATGAACGGGATAGCTCACCGACCTCATCATTTGACTCTATCGGTAACCGGGTGGTCAGATCCCCCTCTCCGTCAGCGATGCTTTTCAACACATCAGCGACACGATCAATCGGCCGGGTAATCAGTTTAGAAAATAATGCACCAACCGAGATAAACAGTGCGATAAGTACCGCAGCAATAATCAGCGATAGCCAGGCAATTCTGTCAGCCGTCGCAAAGACCTCATCGGCTGGAACCAGCGCAACAAAGCGCCAGCCCAGCGCAGAGGATTTAACCACCTTTGCCAGATAGTTTTCACCATTACGCTCGACTTCCAACAGACCAGAATCAACCGATACAAGCTGTTTAAACAGTTGGGTATCCAGCGCACTGACTTTTTTGAAGTTATGCTCTGGAAAAAGTGGATCAACTAAAACCGTTCCGCTGTCTTCAATCAGCAAGATGTGTCCACGCTCGCCAATTTTTATCTGCTGCACAATCTCCGTCAGCTGTTTCACGGAGACATCCATCGACTGCACCCCCATAACTTTGCCTGAACTGTCAGTAATCGTCTTGGCGGTACCAACAAAGGTGGCATCATCTCCCGCCCAGTAATAAGCCTCAGTACGCACCACCTCGCCAGGATTTTCCAGTGCTTTTTTATACCACGGACGGGGACGCGGATCGTATGCATCTTTAATGGCAACATCGGGCCACTGAATGTAACCGCCGTCAGCACGACCAGAATACACATAGGCCAGCCCAGGATGGGTCTGACCAAACTTCTCGTAAATGCGGAACAGCTCCGCCTCCTTTCCCCCGGCACTCAGATGCGATTTGAAACTGCCAGGCCCATTAAGAAAATTGGATAAGTTAAAGCTATTATCTTTAACCAGCGGAAGATCCGCCACGAAAGTTACATTATCGGCAATAGCTTTAAAAAAGATGTTAAAGGCATTATCGATCTGAGTGATCTCTTTACGGCTGCTGGTTTCAAAGTTATCCAGTGCGGTCACTCTGGCTTCATAGATAGAAAATGATGAAATGATAATAATTGGCACTATGACCGAAATTGCAATGAAGGCCAGCAACTTAGTACGAATTTTCATAGAGTAACCCTGACATATGAAATTATTATTATTTTTTCAGGAGAACGATCACTGACCCGAAAAGGTTCAAAACGTTCTGAAAAATGTAGTAATACCAGAGGGAACTATAGCAACGATTGCTTCACTATACTTTCGTATAACAACCAGATTGGGTAATAAAAGCGTCATCTTACCCTGAGGCCGCCCTTTATCTCCCTGAGCACTTGAGAGACTGGCCTGAAGACGATCAACAGGGCGTATTTCGCCATCAGGCCAGGTAAGCGTTATTCCACCGTGACGGATTTTGCCAGATTACGTGGCTGATCGACATCGGTGCCTTTCAGGCAGGCGACATAGTAAGCCAGCAACTGCAGCGGGATGGAGTAGATGATCGGCGCCATCACCGTTGGCACATCCGGCAGGGTGATCAGTTCCAGATCATTACCGGGTTTCACCTGCGCTTTAGAATCGGCGAACAGGAACAGTTTTCCGCCCCGGGCCCGTACCTCTTCCAGATTAGCCTGAAGTTTTTCCAGCAACGAGTTGTTCGGCGCAACGGCTACGACCGGCATATCCTCGTCTACCAGCGCCAGAGGGCCATGTTTCAGCTCACCTGCAGGGTACGCTTCTGCATGGATGTAGGAAATCTCTTTAAGCTTCAGAGCGCCCTCTACCGCCACCGGGTAGATGGTACCCCGACCCAGAAACAGAGCGTGGTGCTTATCAACAAAGTGTTCCGCCATTTTCTGGATCTGTGGATCCAGCGCCAGTACCTGATCAGTCAGGGCGGATAACTGCTGCAACTGAGCAACAATCTCCCGTTCGCCCTCAAAACCATAGCGACGGGCCAACACCAGAGTGGTCAGCATCAGTACGACTAACTGACTGGTGAAGGCTTTGGTTGAAGCGACTCCGATCTCCGGACCGGCATTGGTCATAATCGCCAGATCGGACTCCCGCACCAGCGAGCTGCCTGCGACATTACAGATCGACAGGAAGCCAAGATAGTTTTGCTCTTTCGCTTCCCGCAGCGCGGAGAGGGTATCGGCTGTTTCCCCGGACTGGGAGATGGTAATAAACAGGGTTCCGGGCATACACACGGTTTTGCGATAACGGAACTCGCTGGCTACTTCCACCATACAGGGGATTCCAACCAGTTTTTCAATCCAGTAACGGGCCACCACGCCGGCATTGTAACTGGTACCACAGGCAACGATCTGGACCATTTTCACCTGGTCAAACAGCTCGGATGCGCCGCTACCGAACACCTGCTCCAGCACATGCCCCTGATGGATCCTGCCTTCAAGCACGTTACGGATCACTGTGGGCTGTTCATAGATCTCTTTCAGCATGTAGTGACGGTACTCGCCCTTGTCAGCGGCATCATGACCATGTTCAAACAGCTGAACCTCACGCTTTACCGGCTGACCGGCAATATCTTCAACCTGAACCCCGGAGCGGGTAATAGAGGCGATATCCCCCTCCTCCAGATAGATAAAACGATCGGTCACCTGCAACAACGCCAGCGGGTCTGAAGCGATAAAATTTTCCTCGATACCCACACCGATCACCAGCGGACTGCCCATACGGGTCGCCAGCAGCAGATCCGGTTGCTGCTGATCGATCACTGCCAATGCATAGGCGCCGTCCAGTCGCTTTAAGGTCTCTTTCAGCGCCGCTTGCAGCCCTTTACCGGCGATCACTTCCCGGTGGATCAGATGGGTAACGACTTCAGTATCGGTATCAGATAAAAATTGATAACCATCAGCAACCAGCTCAGTCTTCAGCGCGGTGTGATTTTCGATAATACCGTTATGCACGACGGCAATGCGATCGGCAGAGAGATGCGGGTGGGCATTGCGCTGCTCAGGCTTTCCGTGGGTTGCCCAGCGGGTATGAGCGATTCCCAGATAACCGGGTAGCGGTAATTCACTCAAAGCGGCATCCAGTTCAGCCACCTTACCCACCCGCTTCAGATGATCAAGCAGGCCCGAAGTGCTATTAAGAACCGCCATACCCGCCGAATCATAACCCCGGTATTCCAGCCGTTTAAGTCCTTCCAGCAGAATCGCTGAAATATTCCGGCCAGCGATAGCCCCTACTATTCCACACATAATTCCGCTTCCTTATGATTTTTTAACCGGGCGCTGCCAGTTATTCAGATTAGTCTGTTTTGCCCGGGTAATTGCCAGTTGATCGGCCTTAATCTCTTTAGTGATAGTGGAACCTGCACCGACCGTCGCGCCTGCGCCGATTTTTACCGGTGCGACCAGAGCGCTGTTAGAACCGATAAATGCGCCATCACCAATCTCAGTCGTCGACTTATTCACACCATCATAGTTACAGGTAATGGTTCCTGCACCCACATTAACACCGGCACCGATCTCAGCATCACCGATATAACTCAGATGGTTAACCTTGCTGCCCTCGCCAATACTGGCTTTCTTAGTTTCCACAAAGTTGCCGATCTTGGCGTTGCTGGCCAGATGACTGCCGGGACGAAGCCGGGCAAACGGGCCGATATCACAGTGATCCGCCACCACTGCCTGATCCAGCAATGAGTTCGCCTTGATATGGCTACCAGACCCGATCACCGAATCCTTAATAATGCAGTTGGCTTCAATGGTTACGTTGTCGCCGATCTCTACCCGGCCCTCCAGGATCACGTTGATATCAATTGCGACATCGTGACCGACACTCACCTCTCCCCGGATATCGATCCGAGACGGGTCCGCCAGAGAAACCCCTTCCAACATCAGCGCGTCAGCCTGACGCGACTGATACCAGCGCTCCAGCTCAGCCTGCTGCAGGCGATTATTAACCCCCTGCACTTCCTGCTCGGTGGCAGGCTGAATCGCCTGTATACGCACTCCCTGCTCCGCCGCCATCGCAATAATATCGGTCAGGTAATACTCACCCTGCACGTTATTGGCGGAAAGCTGAGGTATCCACTCTCTTAGCAGCGCGGTGGGCAGCGCCAGAATCCCGGTATTGACTTCGGTAATCGCCCGTTGCGCTTCACTGGCATCTTTATGCTCAACAATTGCCACAACATCACCGGCATCGCTGCGTACGATCCGACCATAGCCTGTTGGATCGGCCAGATTAACCGTCAGCAGACCAAACTGGCCCCGTTCAGCAATCTTCACCAACTCCGCCATCGTTTCAGGCCGGGTCAGGGGGACATCGCCATACAGCACCAGCACTACCCCATTGTCAGAGATATTTGGCATTGCCTGAGCCACCGCATGACCCGTACCCAGCTGTTCGGCCTGAAGAGCAAACTGTACACCCTGCCCTGACAGGGCCGATTCAACTTTCTCAGCGCCATGCCCAATAACAATATGGGAGCGGGAATTTTCCAGCGTCATAGCGCTATCAATAACATGCTGTAACATCGATTTTCCGCCAATAGTATGCAGCACTTTAGGCAGATATGATTTCATCCGGCTACCCTGACCAGCGGCCAGAATAACGATATCAAGGGTATTCAAAGCAGAGGTATCCCTGGTTAATTACAGCAATGGCCGATCCGACGACCTGCTGTTGTTGACACGAACAGTAATTTAACAGAACTTTAATCTAACTGGTCTTAGATGCAATATTAAATGTCAGAGAAAAATTGACAATTATGAATAATGAACTGTTTGAACTGCTTGGCCTGAGTAAGCGTGAAATCACTCTTTACCGGGCACTGCTCTCGCTGGGCCCCAGCGCTATCCGAACAATTGCTGAAAAAGCGGCTATCAATCGGGGGACAACCTACGACTGCCTCAAAGAGATGCAGCAGAAAGGCATCGTCACCTATCTGCCAAAAGGAAAACGCCGGCTGTTCTCTGCCCGTGAGCCGGAAATACTGCTGCAGCTGGCTGAAGAGCGGCGTCACTCCCTTGATTCGGCAATTGATCAGTTGAAAAACCGGGTAGTACCAGAGTTGCACCACCTGATGCCAGACTTCAATACGGCCAACGTCAGCTACTACGAAGGCGACAGCGGTATCGAACAGGTTCTCAGGGATATACTCAATACCGTCGAAGCTCAACAACCCAAGCGCTATTCCGTGTTTTCTTCAAAACCGATCCGACAACATCTCTACCGTCCCTTTCCAAACTTCACTGCTCAGCGAATTCAGAAAGGGATAGAGGTAAAGGTCATCGCGATTGGTGACGGGGGCGAGGATGCGGAGCTGAGTGCACGGAAATGGATTAAAACCGAAGGCAGGGTTGATGCCGCCTATATCGCTGTATACCCGCCGAAGTGTGCAATTATCTCCCTGGCTTCAGCCAACTACCCAACCGCAGTGGTGATCGAATCGAAAGAGGTGGCTGCCGCCCAGAAAATTATTTTTGATACTTTGTGGGGGCTATTGTAGTTTCAAAATACACTATCGCGGCTAGAAGCAGCTCCTACAGTATTCAGACATTATGCAGGAGTGGCTCTCCGCTTTAATAGCGATAGAGCGGTGAAAAAATGCTGCTACGGAGCCCGGTAAGGACCATTGAGCAGCCCCCGTCCCTGATTATTAATTGCGATATTATTGGCAATCCTGGCGACGTTCGGAGTCGGATCTAAGATAGTTCCGACAACCTGATCCACCACAGCCTGAACCAACATACCGACGAGACCGCCACCATTGTCGCCTGAGCCCTGAGCATAGGACACTTTTGTGTTCCACAGGGTGGTACCTGTTTTTGCATCTACAAGTTTCATATCCGCTTTAACCACTGTTGTTGAAGAGAGGATCTCATACCTCTGCCCCCAGTCTTCAATCACAATATAGAGGATAGCATCCGGGTTAAGGTGTTCAGCAAACTTATCCAGAGAGACACTGTGCATATCAGCAGGCGACTGCAGTCCATTTTCCTGAAGAAACTGATTAATCACCGCAACCGGAAAAACGTAATAGCCTTTTTCCGCCAGAGGTCGGGATAACGTAGAAAGATAGATATTGGATGCATTAACCTCAACGGAATTATTCATCGGCGGAATCACCAGAATAGAACGGGGCTTACTGGCTTCCAGTGCGGAATAATCATAGCGTTCCTGAGTCGCACAACCGTTAATCAGCAACACCAGCAGCATTAAAGGTCCACACAAAATAGAACGTATCATCACTGATTAACTCCCTGTTTCTGATTCTTCAGTAGTGTATCAACCAGAGTGGTTGCCTCCGGATACATTGCCTTTTCTTTCAACAACGCTTCCTGAGCCAGGCCTGCTTTGCCTTCCGCAGCGTACATCATTCCCAAATGGGCATATAAACCCGGAGGAACCTTTTTACCCAGCGCATCCGACTTCTGAATATCCTCCTCCAGTTTCGCGATCTGCAACGCTGCAGGCGCATTACTAGGCTCAACGTACATTTCGTAAACCATCGCTTCGTATGATCCCCAGTAATAAAGACTGGTATCCTGAGTGGCGCAGCCTCCCAGCAAAACACTGGAAGTCATTAACAACACTGCAAATATTTTCACGTAACAAATTCCTTATTGTTCGATCGTCCAGATACCGTTTTGCATATCCATAACCAGATTATTCACCGCTTCCATAATCGCAAAATTCAGCACTTTACCATTGAGTGTTGCGTCATAACCTGCAGCTCCGCCAAAGCCGATAATTTCACGGTTTGACAGCTCATACTCACCCGCACCCTGGGTCGAATAGACGATCTGTGAGGTAACTACATCAACAATATTGAGTGATACTTTTGCGTAAGCGGTCTGCGTTTTGCCTTTACCAAGGATACCAAACAGCTGCTTATCACCCGTTACTTTGCGGCCAAACTCTGTGACATCACCGGTGACAACATATCGGGCACCCTTAATTTGCTGCTTAATACCGCTTAAGTTCGCTTCTTGCTGCATCTCAGGCATGTTTTCGCGGTCGACAACATTAAACCGGTTAGTCTGTTGCAGGTGTGTTTTGAGGATGGTTTGCGCCTGATTACCCAGCCGGTTGTTGTCGGAAGAAAACATACCTTGCAGGTAATTAGAGCGATTATCAAAATTACCCACGACCAGTGTGGTACGGGGCCCCTGATAATTTACCCGATAGGTTTCAACCTTCTGAGGCTGAATCTCACGATGACTTTCTGTCGCGCAACCCGTCACTAAAATAGTTGAGCAGATCACAACAGCACTTTTTGCAATCAATCCTTTGCCTTTAAAGAACATAAAATAAATCCTTTTTAAATTTGTATTGATAGAAGCCTATTGAGCTTCAGCGCCCATATTCACACTAAGCAATAATTCTCCTCCTTGAAAGCAAAAAAAAACAGCCCGGAGGCTGTTTTTTATTCGAGTAGCAGTTCAGTAAGCGTGGGTTATTTACCCATCTTCTTACGAATCTGCTGAATAGTACGCAGTTGTGCTGCAGCTTCGGCCAATTGAGCAGTCGCACGGGAATAATCCAGTTCGCTGCTCTTATCAGCCATCACATGTTCAGCATGCTTCTTCGCTTCTTCAGCAGCCGCTTCGTTGATATCACCCGCACGCAGTGCAACGTCCGCTAGGACAGAGACTCTGTGCGGCTGAACTTCAATGAAGCCACCGGAAACGTAGAAGACCTCCTGCTCACCACCCTGTTTCTTTAGCTCTACAGGACCTGGTTTCAGTTCCGACAGAAGCGGAGCGTGACCCGGGTAGATACCCAGATCACCCAGGCTACCTGTCACTGAAACGAACTCGATAAGACCAGAGAAGATCTCTTCTTCAGCACTTACGATGTCACAATGAACAGTCATAGCCATGTTGTTATCCTTTGTAAAAGGTTAACTAAGCGCAATTACATGCTCTTAGCTTTTTCAACCACTTCGTCGATACCGCCAACCATGTAGAACGCTTGCTCAGGCAGATCATCATAATCGCCCGCAAGGATGCCCTTGAATGCGCTGATGGTGTCTTTCAGAGATACGTACTTACCTGGAGAACCGGTGAATACTTCAGCTACGAAGAACGGCTGAGACAGGAATCGCTGGATCTTACGAGCGCGGGTTACTACCTGCTTGTCTTCTTCAGACAGCTCGTCCATACCCAGGATTGCAATGATGTCTTTCAGCTCTTTATAGCGCTGCAGTACACCCTGCACCTGACGGGCAGTATCATAATGCTCCTGACCGATTACCAGTGGATCCAGCTGACGTGAAGTCGAATCCAGTGGATCTACCGCAGGGTAGATACCCAGCTCGGCAATCTGACGAGACAGTACAACTGTCGCATCAAGGTGCGAGAAGGTTGTCGCTGGAGATGGATCGGTCAAGTCATCCGCCGGTACGTATACCGCCTGAATAGACGTGATAGAACCGGTCTTAGTCGAGGTGATACGTTCCTGAAGAACACCCATCTCTTCCGCCAGTGTTGGCTGATAACCTACCGCTGAAGGCATACGACCCAGCAGTGCGGATACTTCCGTTCCTGCCAGTGTGTAACGGTAGATGTTGTCAACGAACAACAGTACGTCACGACCTTCGTCACGGAACTTCTCAGCCATAGTCAGGCCGGTCAGCGCTACGCGCAGACGGTTACCGGGAGGCTCATTCATCTGACCGTATACCAGAGATACTTTATCCAGTACGTTGGATTCTTTCATCTCGTAGTAGAAATCGTTACCTTCACGAGTACGCTCACCTACACCCGCAAATACGGAGAAGCCAGAGTGCTCGATCGCGATGTTACGGATCAGTTCCATCATGTTTACGGTTTTACCTACACCGGCACCACCAAACAGACCAACTTTACCACCCTTCGCGAATGGGCATACCAGATCGATTACCTTGATACCGGTTTCCAGCAGCTCGTTTGAAGCTGACTGATCGGCATAGGAAGGAGCCTTACGGTGAATAGGCATACGCTCTTCTTCACCGATAGGTCCACACTCATCAATTGGGTTACCCAATACATCCATGATGCGACCCAGAGTCGCTGTACCTACAGGCACAGAAACTGGCGCACCAGTGTTAACTACGTCCAGACCGCGGCTAACGCCTTCCGTCTGACCCATAGCGATTGCACGTACAACACCGTCACCCAGCTGCTGCTGAACTTCAAGTGTGAGGCCTTTAGCCTCTACAGTCAGTGCATCATAGATCTTCGGTACACTGTCACGTGGGAATTCCACGTCGACTACTGCGCCGATAATCTGAACAATACGTCCGCTACTCATGTTCGGATCCTCTTAACATTTAAACCTGTTAACTGCCTTATACAGCAGCAGCACCACTTACGATCTCAGAAATTTCCTGAGTAATCGCAGCTTGACGAGCCTTGTTGTAAACCATCTGCAGCTCATCGATTAGGTCACCAGCGTTGTCAGTTGCATTCTTCATCGCCAGCATTCGTGCTGCCTGTTCACAGGCATTGTTCTCAACCACGGCCTGATAGACCAGGGACTCAATGTAACGAACCAGTAAGCCGTTCAACAGCTCTTTAGCATCGGGCTCGTAAATATAATCCCAGTGATGGTTAAGACGGTCATCATCGTCTTCTGCTTTCAGCGGAAGAATCTGCTCTACTTGTGGAGTCTGCGTCATGGTATTAACGAATTCGTTAGTTACCACAAACAACATATCCAGCCTGCCTTCATCGTAAGCATCCAGCATCACCTTAACGGTACCGATCAGCTCAGCTGCTTCAGGCTTATCACCCAGACCAGATTTTGCTGCGGTTACGTTACCGCCAAATGTTTTAAAGAAGCTTACAGACTTAGAACCCAACGCACAGATATCGATTTCGATATTCTGTTTGTCGAACTCTTTCATCTTGGCAATAGCTGCCTTGAACGCGTTAATGTTCAAGCCACCGCAGAGACCACGGTCAGTTGCTACAACAATGAAACCGACACGCTTTACTTCGCGCTGTTGCAGATACAGATGCTTATATTCAGGATTGGATTTCGCCAGGTGCTGAATTACGCCGCGGATATTCCGGGCATAAGGACGGCTTTCCTGCATACGATCCTGAGCTTTACGCATTTTAGATGCAGCCACCATTTCCATAGCGCTGGTAATCTTACGTGTGCCCTGAATACTGGCTATCTGCGTCTTTATCTCTTTTCCGGCTGCCATAGTTCCACCTATTAAACCTTTACTTAGTTCAGGTCTGCATCACTAGAATGCAGACCCCCACTCTGACGAGTTATTACCAAGTTTGGGTAGATTTGAACTTCTCGATACCAGCCTTGAACTGAGACGCGATCTCATCATTGTAGTCGCCGCCTTTATTGATCTTACCCATTACATCAGCGTACTCGCTGTTGAAGTAGGAGATCAGGGCCGCTTCAAAATCAAGGATCTTGTTCAGGTCGATATCGTTCAGGAAGCCTTCGTTGGCAGCGAACAGACTCAGACCCATGTCAGCGACTGACATTGGGGAGTACTGCTTCTGCTTCATCAGCTCGGTTACGCGCTGACCATGCTCAAGCTGAGCACGGGTAGCATCGTCCAGATCAGATGCAAACTGAGCGAATGCCGCCAGTTCACGGTACTGAGCCAGAGCCAGACGTACACCACCACCCAGTTTCTTGATGATCTTAGTCTGTGCTGCACCACCTACACGGGATACAGACAGACCAGCGTTGATCGCCGGACGGATACCTGAGTTAAACAGGTCCGCTTCCAGGAAGATCTGACCATCGGTGATGGAGATAACGTTGGTTGGTACGAATGCAGATACGTCACCACCCTGTGTTTCGATTACTGGCAGTGCAGTCAGGGAACCAGTCTGGCCCTTAACTTCACCGTTAGTAAACTTCTCAACATAGGTTGGGTTAACGCGCGCAGCACGTTCCAGCAGACGTGAGTGAAGATAGAATACGTCACCTGGATATGCTTCACGGCCCGGTGGGCGGCGCAGCAACAGGGAGATCTGACGATAAGCCCAGGCTTGTTTAGTCAGGTCATCGTATACGATCAGAGCGTCTTCACCGCGGTCACGGTAGTATTCACCCATTGAACAACCAGCGTAAGGCGCCAGGAACTGCATCGCTGCAGGATCAGATGCACCAGCGGCTACTACGATGGTATGTTCCATCGCGCCGTGCTCTTCCAGCTTACGTACCACGTTAGCAATAGTGGACTGTTTCTGTCCGATTGCTACGTAGATACATTTAACGCCGGTACCTTTCTGGTTGATGATCGCATCAATCGCGATCGCAGATTTACCAATCTGACGGTCACCGATGATCAGCTCACGCTGACCACGGCCAACTGGCACCATGGCATCAATGGATTTCAGACCAGTCTGTACTGGCTGATCAACAGACTGACGCTCGATTACACCAGGTGCAACCTTTTCTACAGGGTCAGTCAGTTTAGTTTCAATCGGGCCTTTACCGTCGATCGGGTTACCCAGGGCGTCTACTACACGACCCTGCAGTTCCGGACCAACAGGTACTTCCAGGATTCGGCCAGTACAACGCGCGGTCATACCTTCTACCAGACCCTGATAGTCACCCAGTACTACAGCACCTACAGAGTCACGCTCAAGGTTAAGCGCCATACCGTAGATACCGCCAGGGAATTCGATCATTTCCCCGTACATTACGTCAGCCAGGCCGTGAATCAGGATGATACCGTCAGAAACGCTGACGATAGTACCTTCATTACGGGCTTCAGAAGAGACATCAAGTTTCTCGATGCGGCTCTTAAGAATCTCGCTGATCTCAGATGGATTCAGTTGCTGCATGTTTAATCCTCACACTCAGGAGTTCATTGCTTCGGCTAGCTTAGCCAGTCGAGCACGAATAGAGCCGTCGATAACCAAATCATCGGTTCGAACGATCACACCACCGATAATGGACTTGTCCACTTCGGTAGTCAGACTCACTTCGCGGCCCAGCTTGGAGCTCAGTGCCTGAGTTAATTTTTGTTGCTGCTGCTCGCCCAGATCAAAGGCAGTTGTCACACTTACCTCAACAGAATGCTGCTGATTGGCTTTCAACTGTTCAAACTGCGCAGAGATCTCTGGTAACAAAGCCAGACGCTGATTTTCTGCCAGCAAAGTAATAAAGTTCTTTGCTGACGGTTCCATCTGCTCTTCACAGACAGAGATCATTGCCTCTGCTTTCTGATCGCTGGTGAGACCAGGATTACCCAGAACCAGTTTCATCGTCTCATGCTGTGATACTGCAGTTGCAGTTGTCAGCATTTCAGACCACTGGTCCAGGATACCCTTGCCCATTGCGTGCTCGAAAGCGGCTTTGGTATAAGGCCGAGCGACTGTATTGAGTTCAGCCATCGTAAACCTCGCTTAAAGCTCAGCAGCTAGTTTTTCAACAAGCTGTGCGTGCGCATTAGCGTCAACAGACGCCTCAAGAATCTTCTCAGCACCGGCTACTACAAGAGCAGCAACTTCAGCGCGCAGAACTTCTTTGGCACGGTTTGCTTCCTGATCGATTTCAGCTTGAGCAGCCGTTACAAGGCGTGCAGCCTCATCACGTGCTTTCTCTTTTGCTTCATCAACGATCTGGTTAGCTCGCTTATTAGCCTGTTCAATGATGGCGGCTGCTTCTTCCTTGCTCTTACGCATATCGGCCATGGCTTTTTCCTGAGCCAGTTCCAAATCACGTTGAGCACGGTCTGCAGCGTCCAGACCTTCTGCAATTTTCTTCTTTCGTTCTACCAGCGCACCAGTAATTGGTGGCCAGATATATTTCATACAAAATACAACGAAGAAGGTAAATGCAATGATCTGACCAAAGATGGTTAGATTGATATTCACGCCATTACCTCTCGCGGTTGTCTTAAAAAGTAGTTACCCATAAAGGGACGTATGTAGCTCTACTTATGCAACAGCGAACAGTACGTACAGACCCAGACCAACACCGATCATAGGTACAGCATCAACCAGACCCATTACGATGAAGAATTGAGTACGTAGCAGTGGGATCAGCTCAGGCTGACGTGCAGCACCTTCAAGGAACTTACCACCCAGGATGCCGATACCTACAGCGGCGCCTACAGCCCCCAGACCCATCATCAGTGCACCAGCGATGTACAGCAATGCCATTTCCATCAGTTTTTCTCCGATATTTAATTGCTAAAGTTTAAGTTTAAAAAGAAATCGTTTAATTATTCAGTTTTTACAACTACTTAGTGTTCTTCATGTGCCATGGCCAGATAGACAATCGTCAGAACCATGAAGATGAACGCCTGTAGCGTAATTACCAGAATGTGGAAGATCGCCCATGGCACAGACAACAGCCATTGCGCCCAGAACGGCAGCAGAGCGATCAGAATAAAGATCATCTCACCTGCATACATGTTACCGAACAGTCGCAGCGCCAGTGATACCGGCTTCGCCAGCAGGCCTACGATCTCCAGGAACAAGTTGAACGGCAGCATCCATTTACCCAGCGGCTGGAATGCCAGCTCACCCAGGAAACCACCCAAACCCTTCATTTTGATGCTGTAGAACAGAATCAGACCAAACACCGCAATCGCCATACCCAGCGTAGCGTTGATGTCGGTAGTCGGTACAACCTTCATATAGACATGATGTGGATCAGCGCCAAACGCTTCACCGATCTTCTGAGTCAGGAACGGAATCCAGTCAACAGGCACCAGGTCCATAGTGTTCATCAGGAAGACCCAGACAAAAATGGTCAGTGCCAGCGGGGCAATCAGCGCATTTTTGTAGTGGAAAATACTGCTAACGTTGTCTTCGACGAACTCGATGATTACTTCAACAAAGTTCTGCGCGCTGCCTGGCACACCGGAAGTTACTTTTTTAGCAACTTTACGGAACATCCAGATAAAAAACAGGCCCAAACCTACAGACCACAGCATAGTGTCAACGTGAATTGCCCAAAATCCCATTTCTGCTGCTTCCTGAGCGGTATGAGCAAAGCCCAGACCGTGTTCAGGATGCACACCAAACGTCCAGTTCGTCAGGTGGTGGGATATGTAGGCTGAGGAAGTCATTTCGCTAGCCATTACTATCTCTCTCATTCAAAGTTTTAAGAAACTGTTATTCAGCCTCAGCTGGGCAATAAAGCCTGTCAGCTGAAGCAATATATAAGTGCCAAATAGGGAAAATGGATTCAGAGGTTGAATCAGGATAAACACCGCAATGAAGAGTACGATGGATAAGCCCATTTTCCATATTTCACTCGTATACAGCTGCCGGATAACAGCGCCGGGAGTATTTTTTGCCTGCCGCACAATCAGTGCACGATAAGCAAATACATAGTTTGGAAGCAGAAATATCATCCCGCCACAGAGGGATGACCAGGCCGCAGTCCAACTATGCAGAAGTAAAACTCCCGCAATCACAATCAAACTAACTACTTGAATCAGGAAGACTTTCCTAAACTGCTGCAAGGCGATACGAGTATGAACGCCAGGTTTCCGGTGCCCTTTTCTCATATAAATACAGCCTCAGTTTCCCTTCATCTGCGCAAATAAAACGTCAACACGTCCTTTCACAGCCAGCGCATTATAGGGGCTTAATGCATCAGCTTCAACACGATTCAGACCGATTTGCACTTTTGTATTAGACGTCCAGAGTAGAAGAACTAAGTAAATACCCTATGAGCGGTATCTGCAGCGATCACCCGCTGCAAAAAAACGCCCTGTTTATTGTATCGCCTTAACAATCGCTTCAAATTTTTCGCGGTTTTCATACGCGATGGTGATTTTTCCCTTACCGGCCGCATTTTCGCTGATTGAAACTTTGCTGTTCAGACGACTGGAAAGTGAGTCGGACATGTCTTTAAGCAGCGGATCAGGTTTTTTAGGCTCCTGAGCCGGCTGGGTTTTCTTCAGCTGTAACTTGCGCACCAGATCTTCTGTCTGCCGCACAGACATATTCTTACCGACCACCTCCTTGGCCGCGATGACCTGATCCGGGCCGTCCATACCCAGCAGGGCCCGGGCATGACCCATCTCAAGATCACCATATTCGAGCATCTTCTTCACCTCATCGGTCAGATGCATCAGACGCAGCAGGTTCGTTACCGACGAGCGGGACTTACCAACGGCGTCTGCGACCTCCTGTTGAGTCAGATCAAACTCAATCTTCAACCGGTCAAGGGCGATCGCCTCCTCCATCGGGTTGAGGTTTTCTCGCTGTATATTCTCAATCAGCGCCATCGCAATTGCCGCTTCATCAGGCACATCACGAATAATCGTTGGTATATCCTCAAGTCCCGCCATCTGGCTGGCACGCCAGCGACGCTCACCGGCAATAATCTCATACAGATTTTCAGCCACCGGACGAACAACGATTGGCTGCATCACCCCCTGAGCTCTGATGGAGTTAGCCAGCTCTTCCAGCGCCTGCGGCTCAAGATCCCGACGGGGCTGATATTTACCCCGCTGAATCTGATCAATCGGCATCAGCCGGTAGCCATCGCCGCCCTCGGCTTTCGCCTCAGTTACCGCGTCCTCTGCAAATTTAGTACTGGTTGATAACAGTGCATCCAGCCCCCGTCCTAAACCACGCTTTTTAGCCGCCATCGATCAGCCTTCCTGTTCCTGTTTTTCTGCCTGTTTATCATTCAGACCCGATTTACGAATCAACTCACCCGCTAAAGCCAGATAGGCGACCGATCCCCGGGAATTTTTATCGTACATCAGTGCCGGTAGTCCATGACTCGGAGCTTCCGCCAGGCGCACATTACGGGGAATAACGGTGCGGTAGACCTGATCACCAAAATATTCCACCAGGTGATCGGATACATCTTTGGTCAGGCTCATACGGGGGTCAAACATGGTGCGTAAAATCCCCTCAATCTTCAACTCAGGATTGAGTCGCTTATTGATCTTATTGATCGTGCCAACCAGCGCACTGATTCCTTCCAGTGCATAGTATTCACACTGCATGGGGATAATAACACCGCTGGAAGCCGCCAGCGCATTAACGGTCAGCAGGTTAAGCGAAGGAGGATTATCGATGAGAATAAAATCATAGTTATCCTGCACCTTTTCCAGTGCCATCTTCATCCGGAACTCACGTCTTGGCAGCTGCAGAAGTTCAACTTCCGCCGCCGTCAGATCTCCGTTTGAACCGACGATATCATAACCGGCCGGGGCATTTCTGATAATCGAATCTTCCATGCTGGCTTCACCGATAAGCACTTCATACACTGAATTTTTCAGGTTGTGCTTATCCACGCCGCTGCCCATGGTGGCGTTGCCCTGAGGATCCATATCAATCATCAGCACACGCTTCTTGGTGACTGCCAGTGAAGCCGCCAGATTAACGCAGGTGGTGGTTTTGCCCACGCCACCTTTCTGGTTGGTGATGGTTAATATTTTGGTCACGTTGAAGTTCTCCCTAACATCAGCAGATGCCGCTCACCATCGGTGCCCGGAACGGTTAGCCGGATACTCTGACGCAGATTAATCGACTCGGGTAATAACTCAATTTCCTCTTCAGGATACATCCCTTTCATTGCAAGAAAAACACCCGAGTCTGAGCACAGATGTGAAGTCCAGTGAATCATATCCTGTAATGAAGCAAATGCCCTTGATATAACGCCATCAAAAGGGATTTCCGGATGATATTTCTCCACCCGTTCATGGATCACGGCAACATTGTCCAGTCCCAGTTCCGCTTTTGCCTGGAACTGAAAGCGACTCTTTTTGATATTACTGTCCAGCAGTGTGATCGGCAGATCGGGCCGACAGATTGCCAGCGGGATGCCCGGCAGACCCGGACCACTGCCCACATCGATCAGGCTTTCAACATCGATGTAGGGCAACACACTCAGGCTATCAATCAGATGGCGGCTGATCATCTCTTCCGGAGAACGCACCGCCGTCAGGTTAAATGCCTTATTCCACTTAATCAGCAACGCATGATATTTCAGCAGCTGTTGATACTGTGCATCGCTCAGCTGAAGATCGATCTGATGGCACTGTTGTTCCAGAAGGTTACGGTACTGCTGCATCAAGCCTGAGCCTTTTTATTGGTCATCTGTTTCTTTTTCAGGTGAATCAGCAACAGCGAGATAGCGGCTGGTGTCATTCCCTGTATCCGTGCCGCCTGAGCAATACTCTCAGGTCTCACCTGTTCAAGCTTGGCGGTCAGCTCATTCGACAGACCACCGACGCAGGCGTAATCAAAATCGATCGGCAGCAGAGTATCTTCCTGGCGACGAACCTTATCAATATCTTCTTTCTGGCGATCGATATAGCCGGCATATTTGATCTGAATCTCAACCTGCTCGGCCACCTGCGGATCACTCACCTGCTCACCTTTCAGACCGGCCACTGCGGCATAATTCAGCTCCGGACGTTTCACCAGATCCTGCAGGTTATATTCCCGGCTGATCGGCTGCTGCAGTTGAGCATTTAAGCGTTCCGCTTCAGGCGTTCCTGGCTGAATCCAGGTTTCCTTAAGGCGCTGATTTTCCAGCTCGATCGCCTCCCGCTTATCGCAGAAGCGCTGCCAGCGCTGATCACTGACCAGTCCCAGTTCCCGGCCCTTTTCCGTCAATCGAAGATCGGCATTGTCTTCCCGCAAAATCAGTCGGTACTCGGCACGACTGGTGAACATACGATAAGGTTCCGAGGTTCCCATGGTGATCAGGTCATCCACCAGAACACCGAGATAAGCTTCGTCACGACGTGGATACCACTGTTCCTTCTCCTGAGCGCGCAGAGCAGCGTTAACCCCTGCCAGCAGTCCCTGTGCACCGGCTTCTTCATAACCGGTGGTACCGTTGATCTGACCGGCAAAGTAGAGGCCGTTGATCAGTTTGGTTTCCAGGGTGTGTTTCAGATCCTGGGGGTTGAAAAAATCGTACTCAATGGCATAACCCGGACGGGTGATGAAAGCGTTTTCAAAGCCTTTGATAGAACGCACCGCCGCCAGCTGAATATCGAATGGCAGACTGGTTGAGATTCCGTTCGGATACAGCTCATGGGTCGTCAGACCTTCCGGTTCAACAAACACCTGATGGCTGGTCTTGTCGGCGAAACGAACAATTTTATCTTCCACCGATGGACAGTAGCGTGGACCAACCCCGTCGATAACACCGGTATACATTGGCGAACGGTCCAGTCCGGAGCGCAGAATATCATGGGTTCGCTCATTGGTATGGGTAATGTAGCAACTGATCTGCCGCGGGTGATCAGCCAGTGATCCCATAAACGACATTACCGGTGTCGGTGTATCGCCGGGCTGTTCCTGCATTGCACTGAAATCAACACTGCGGGCATCGATTCGCGGTGGAGTGCCGGTTTTTAACCGGTCAACCCGCAACGGCAGTTCCCGCAACCGGTCTGCCAAAGCGATCGAAGGCGGATCGCCTGCACGTCCTCCAGAGTAGTTATCCAGGCCGATATGAATCTTACCACCGAGGAAAGTACCGACGGTGAGAACAACGTTGTTGGCATAGAAGCGCAGACCCGCCTGAGTAATCACGCCCCTGACTGTCTCACCTTCGACAATCAGATCATCGACCGCCTGCTGAAACAATTGCAGGTTCGGCTGGTTTTCCAGGATCTCACGAATTGCTGCTTTATACAGAATACGGTCGGCCTGTGCACGGGTGGCACGTACTGCCGGCCCTTTACGCGAGTTCAGGGTACGGAACTGGATGCCTCCCTTGTCGGTGGCAATTGCCATTGCTCCGCCTAAAGCATCGATCTCTTTAACCAGATGACTTTTACCAATACCGCCGATAGCCGGATTACAGGACATCTGCCCCAAGGTTTCAATGTTATGGGTTAACAGCAGAGTTTTTACGCCTGTACGGGCTGCGGCTAACGCTGCCTCAGTTCCGGCATGGCCACCACCAATTACAATCACATCAAAGTGGTCAGGATAGTCCACTCACTTAACCTCATTATTTAATTGAAGAGAGCCCGAGTTGTTATGCCTGAAGGCAGTGGCTCAGAAAAAGGCGCTAAGTATAAACCTAAGGGGTCAATATAGAAATGGTTAAACTTTGTACAACCTTAAATCTGTTCTCTTTTCTTAATCTTTTATATATAAGTTAAATATGTTCTTAAGATATGTTTTTTATTTTTACTTCTATTATTAAGCAGCCTGTTTTCAGTTGATAACCTATATTATCGTTTAACTATCAACTATTTATAAAACATATAACCCTGTAGGATAACTGCGGTTAACCTCTTAACAGCTTGTCACAGAGCTGTGTATAACCAGGCTGTTTATGCACAGGCCCTTTTGTACACAGCTTTGTTAAGCGGTTGTCCCTATGTAGTTATACAGTTTACGCACAGGGTTTAGTGGATAAATTGCAGAGCTCAGTCGCTTTTTCCTGAAACCGCTCCAGATGACTCAATGAAGTTCAGTTCAGAATTTTCAGGCTGGGATAACTTTTCCGCCCCGTCGTTTCTGCTTGTGAGTTAAATGTACTCTTTCTGCAGTTTACCAGAGCCTGGCGAAAAGCTTTTGCCTGTTAACTATATGAATAACAATATATTAAGGTACAGAGCTGTACTGTGTTTATGACGCTATCGATGGCACTCTCTGTGTTAGGCCCACTGGAAAGAGGTTTTAGCATAAATAGTTCTGATTAAGATAAACACCGTATCTGCACAGCTTATCCGCGTTTAATACAGGGGTTATTCACATGTTTTTGTGAGTAAGTTATTTATATTCTGGGGTGTTTGTTTTAAGTTGTTGAAAAGTAAGGATATATTTCAAGTGATTTTTTTGTGTCGCGGTTTATAACTATGCATGGCTGATAGCTGTGTACAGACTTGTCGGGAGCGGAGGAATCGGAGACTGTGAATAATTCAGATTAACTGAGCTGCTAAACAGTATCGGGAGGCGTTATTCAGAGTCGGCTTGCTGAGAGTCATATGAAGAGTGATTGTTGGCAAGGGACGATCAGAGATCGACCCCGTTTTGATTAAGCCATTGCTTGAGTTGCCCCAGCGGCAGAGCGCCACTGATTCTGGCCACTTCCTTACCCTGCTTAAACAGAATCAGGGTGGGTATTGAGCGGATCTGTAGTTGCGCAGCGATTGCCTGTTGCCCTTCCGTGTCGAGTTTAGCCAGACGAAGTTTGGGCTCAAACTGTCCTGCTGCCTGCTCAAAAACCGGGGAAAACTGCTTACAGGGTCCGCACCAGCTGGCCCAGCAGTCAACCAGAACCGGAATATCATTACGCGTCACCATGTTCTGGTAGTTTGCTGCTGTCAGATCTACCGGTTTGCCCTGAAACAGTGGCTGTTTGCATTTACCACATTTCGGGCCGTCCTGAAGACGCTCCGCAGGCACTTTGTTGAGGGTTGAACAACCCGGACAGCTGATATTCAGGGGCATTTATACACCTTTGCTATATCTGTTTGAGATGAATTATAGACAAGAAAATTGTACCACGTAGTGGGGATACCGGGCACTTTCAAATACTTCTAGGCTAAAGATCAACGCAATTGATGGTAATGGTGATACATCATGAAAATAACAAAGATCAGTTTAGTCGCAGGCCTGGCGTTAAGTTTTTCAGGGTTTGTGGCGGCGGAGTCACAGACTCTCAACGTTTATAACTGGTGGGATTATATCAAGCCGGAGGTGATTAAGAACTTCGAAGCTGACACCGGGATTAAAGTTAACTATGACGTTTATGATTCCAATGAAGTACTTGAAGCGAAGCTGATGGCCGGTAACTCAGGATATGATCTGGTTGTACCCTCCGGCTCATTTCTTGAGCGCCAGGCTAAAGCAGGCATTTATCAGGAATTAGACCGATCAAAACTTTCAAACTACAGCAATCTGGATCCAACGCTACTTAAAAAGGCAGAGATCAATGATCCGGGTAACCGGGTTGGTGTTCCCTATGCCTGGGGAACGATAGGGCTGGGCTACAACGAAGATATGCTCAGGCAGCGTTTAGGAGACCGGCCATTTAATACCCTCGATCTGAGTAAAGCGACCGATCTGTTCAAAAAAGTGCGCGGGAATATAAAGTATTTTAACTCGGGGAACCTTGTTCAGGATCTGGTTAATGGTGATGTATGCGTGACGATTGGCTATAACGGTGACCTTCTCCGTGCTCAGAAACGAGCGGATGAGGCCGGTGTGAAATCAACCCTGAAATATGCCATTCCAAAAGAGGGTACCATTGCATGGTTTGACCTTGTCGCGATACCTGCTGATAGCACGAACAGCGACGCGGCCCATCAATTCATTAATTACCTTCTGAAACCTGAAAATGCTGCGGATATATCGAACTTCGTCATGTATGCCGTACCGAATACCAAGGTCGGACCCTTTCTGGATGAGGCAATACGTACCAATCAGGGGATCTATCCTGATGAAGAACTGAAGGCGAATCTTTTCTCACAAAAAGCTCACACCGCAAAATTTGATCGCAGGTTAACCAGTGCCTGGTCATCTATCAAAACAGGCCGATGATGATTTGTATCTGAATGCTGTAAGCCTGTCGCCAGGTTTGGGTGCAGGCTTTGAATAACAACGATTAGTGAGAAAAAGAATGAGAACAATAACAGTGGCAGCGACCCAGATGTCCTGCACATGGGATATTCAGAACAACGTGGCTAAAGCAGAACAACTGGTCAGGCAGGCTGTTCAGCAAGGTGCACAGATTGTGTTATTACAGGAACTGTTTGAAACCCCCTATTTCTGTGCTGAGCAGCATAGTCGTCACAACGAGCTGGCAAAAACAGTAGAAGAAAGCAGACTGATAGCACATTTTTCTGAGCTGGCTAAAGCGTTAGAGGTGGTGTTACCACTCTCTTTTTTCGAGCGTGCGGGAAATACCCGTTTCAACTCTCTGGTGGTAATCGATGCCGATGGATCAGTGAGTGATACCTATCGGAAAATGCATATTCCACAAAACCCGGGTTATGAAGAGAAATACTATTTCAGTCCCGGAGATACAGGGTTTATGGTTCATGATACCCGCTATGGCAGGATTGGTGTGGGTATCTGTTGGGATCAATGGTTTCCTGAGGCCGCGCGTATTATGGCCCTTAAGGGAGCAGAGATGATTTTTTATCCTACGGCGATAGGCAGTGAACCATCAGATCCGGATCATCACAGCGCCGATCACTGGAGAAATGTGATGAAAGGACATGCAGCCGCAAATATCCTGCCGGTTATCGCATCCAACCGAATAGGTCAGGAGACCGAGGGTAATACACCGATAAAATTTTATGGCTCATCTTTCATTGCCGATCAGACGGGCGTACTGGTTGCCGATGCTGATAGCGACAGCGAAACGGTTCTGTTATCCAGCTTCGATCTGGATCAGATAGCAACACAGAGGGACGGCTGGGGGGTATTCAGAGACCGCAGACCTGAACACTATAAAGAAATACTCTCTTTTGATCATCGTTAACAACATACGGGTCGTTAATACGGCCCGTTTTTATCCTTACCGGAACCTTATACTATTAAGGAGAAGCCTATAAATTCAGGAAGCTCAATGCATACGCCGCTGATCAGTAATAAGGAAATCAAAGAGGTTTTTGATCTCAGTGCTAAGGCAGTGGCGGCAATCGGTACTGATGAGTTTCCCCCTATACTCTGCCGAATCTGTGAGTACCTCTCGGCATATGACACAGTCATGGGCTATGCCTTTATTCCTGGCGAACTACCCCGCCCTCTGTTTAATGATTTCCATAAAAGAGAGATAGAGAACTGCTGGATTCCATATTTTGAGGGGGCCTATTTACTCGATCCTTTTTACGAGCTGTCCAAACAGAATGTGGAAGATGGCTTTTATCACCTCAGAGATATCGCTCCCGATGACTTCTTTGAAAGCGACTACTTTAAAAACTTTTATGTACCTACCCGGCTTCGGGATGAAACCACTCTGATTGTGAACATCAATGAGAGCGTTCAGATCCATCTGTCATTGGGGCTAAGAGATAACAGATCGGTTCTGACAACCGATGATCTGCATCGCTTAGACCTGATTGAGTCACTGTTTATATCACTGATCCGAAGTCACTGGCCCGAGATCAGATCAGATCAGATCTGTCTCAGGATACCGGACGTGTTGGAGCCCATCTGGAAAAATCGTTCCAGTTATTTGGCTCCTCATGTTTAAGTGACCGGGAATGCGAAATTGTCAGGTGTATTCTTCGCGGACATTCCAGTAAATCGATTGCCCGGTTACTGGAAATAAGCCCAGAGACCGTTAAAGTCTATCGCAAACGTATCCACCAGAAACTTGAGATAACATCCCATGGAGAACTCTTCTCTATCTTTCTGGAGTGTCTTAAAAGTGTTCCTGTCGGCTCTATGGAAGACCCTATCAAATATCGTTGATCCGATTATTTACCGATACAGAACGAACTGAAAATTCTGCCTAGCAGATCATCAGAACTGAATTCGCCGGTGATCTCACTCAGATGTTGCTGTGCCTGACGCAGATCTTCTGCCAATAGCTCACCGGCACCGCCGTAAATCAGTTGTTCCTGACCCGTGAGGAGTAAACTTTCAGCCCGGTTCAGGGCATCCATATGGCGACGGCGAGCGAGAAATCCACCCTCGGTGGTACTAGCATAGCCCATGCAGTCTTTCAGATGCTGGCGCAGGTTATCCACACCAATATCGGCTTTAGCAGAGAGTGATATCAGCGTATGGCCATCATGCTCACCAATTACCGGCTGCTCAGAGGTCAGGTCGCACTTATTACGGATAACGGTGATCTTACTCTTGTCGTCCAGTTGACTGACAAACTCAGGCCAGATCTGTTCCGGGTCATCGGTGGCTGTGGTGGTGCCATCGACCATCAGCAGCACCCGGTCCGCTTTACGGATCTCTTCCCAGGCGCGGCTGATACCGATCCGTTCAACTTCATCCGGCGCGTCCCTCAGGCCGGCGGTATCGATGATATGCAGTGGCATCCCATCGATGTGGATATGTTCCCGCAGTACATCCCGGGTGGTGCCGGCGATATCGGTGACAATAGCGGACTCTTTGCCCGCCAGGGCGTTCAACAGACTGGATTTCCCTGCGTTTGGCCGGCCGGCAATCACTACACTCATGCCTTCGCGAATCAGGCTACCCTGGCGGGCCTCCTGCTTTACTTCCGCCAGTGTATCGATGATCTGTTGCAGGTCGCCGGCAACCTTGCCATCGGCGAGAAAATCGATCTCCTCTTCCGGAAAATCGATCGCGGCTTCGACATAGATGCGCAGCTGGGTCAGTGCTTCAACCAACTGATGTACCCGCTCTGAGAACGCTCCCTGAAGGGATTTCAGGGCGCAGCGGGCGGCCTGTTCAGAGCTGGCGTCGATCAGATCGGCAATCGCCTCTGCCTGCGTCAGATCCAGTTTATCGTTGAGAAAGGCCCGTTCGGAAAATTCGCCGGGGTTTGCCAGTCTGGCGCCGCACTCCACTACCCGACGCAGAATAAAGTCCATAATGATCGGACCGCCATGGCCCTGCAGTTCCAGAACATCTTCGCCGGTAAAGGAGTTTGGACCGGGAAAATAGAGCGCCAGACCCTGATCCAGTTGATTGTTATCGGCATCAAAGAAAGGACCATAGTGGGCATAACGGGGCTTAGGCATAAATCCCACTACCTGTTGGGCAATAGTTGCAGCCAGTTTTCCTGAGACCCGTACAATACCCACGCCTCCGCGTCCCGGCGGCGTTGCTTGTGCGGCGATGGTGTCCTGGTTAATCAGCGTCATTGAAGCCTCGGAATATGAATAAGTGGCATATCAGATGGAGGGGATTTTAGCATAACTTAGACGCAGCTTCGCTGCTTGCCAGAACGGCACTGCGTGCCTCGCTAGTCGTTAGAAAAAGCCTGCAATCGTGCTATTACCTAAAATTTTGAGAGGCTCTTAAGTTTTTTCTAGCAAGCGACGTAGTCGCGTCTAACGACTAGCAGGAAACGAAGTTTCCGTTCTAGCGACTTATGCGAAGCGAAAAAAAGGCCTCATAAGAGGCCTTTTTTATTCGTCAGTGAAGGCTTACTTACTGCCTTCGCCTTCAATCTGCTTGTTGATCAGGTACTGTTGAGCAATCGACAAGACGTTGTTTACCAGCCAGTACAGAACCAGACCGGCCGGGAACCACAGGAAGAAGAAGGTGAAGACAATTGGCAGCATCTTCATAATCTTCGCCTGCATTGGATCGGGAGGTGTAGGATTCAGCAGCTGCTGAATAAACATCGTCGCACCCATCAGGATTGGCAGCATAAAGTATGGATCCATCACTGACAGGTCATTGATCCACAACGCGAATGGCGCATGACGCAGCTCAACTGATTCCATCAGTACCCAGTACAATGCGATAAAGATTGGCATCTGAGCCACAATCGGCAGACAGCCTCCCAGCGGATTGATCTTCTCTTTCTTGTACAGCTCCATCATCGACTGAGACATCTTCTGACGGTCATCGCCATACAACTCTTTCAGGCGGGCCATCTCAGGACCAAATTTACGCATCTTCGCCATTGACTTAAATGCCTTGGCGTTCACCTGGAACAGCAGGGCTTTAACGATGATGGTAATAAAGATGATAGAGACACCCCAGTTGCCTACAAAGCTGTGAATGGTTTTCAGCAACCATGCCAGCGGTGAAGCGATAAACCAGAGAATGCCGTAGTCAACGGTCAGTTCCAGGTTGGGTGCAGCCTGTTCCAGCAGATCGGTATCTTTAGGACCGGCATAGAAGTTAGCAACGACGGTCTTGGTTTCGCCGGGTGCAACATCGAATTCAGGTGAGACAAATCCGGCAATATAGTTACCGTTGGTCACCCGGCTGCTATAGCTGTACTCAGCTCCGGCAGCGGGAATCCAGGCACTGAGGAAGTAGTGCTGGGACATCGCGACCCAGCCATCAGGGCTGACTTTCTTAAAGTTTTCCTTCTGCATATCATCGAAGGATATTTTTTCATAGTGCTCTTCAGCGGTTGAGAAGACCGCACCCAGAAACGCCTGCATGCCCATACTGGTGGTTTGTGACGGATCCTGCGAGCCATCCCGTTTGATCTGACCAAACAGTTTAGCCTGCCAGTTTTCAGCCGAGCCATTGGTGACCAGAAACTCCTGTGCAATCGTGTAACTGCCTGGGGTAAAGGTGTAGCGCTTGGTAACAACAACCCCATCATCACCGGTATGCACCAGATCAACGCTCAGTGTGTCACCTTCCAGCTGATAGCTGTTTTTCGTTGTGGTGTACTGTGGACGACCCCCTTGCTTGGCGTCGAGTCCATCTTTACCGATCAGGCCACTCTGGGATACATAGGTACGGTTACCGTTCTGTTCCAGCAATACAAAGGGCTTGTCATCGTTCAGCGCTGCTTTGTGTTGCGGCAGCGTCAGCTCGATAATATCGCCACCTTTAGTATCGATCAGCAGTTCAAGCACATCGGTTTTAACTGAAATCAGTTGCTGCTGCGAAACGGTAGAGGCTGCTTTAGCTTCCGGAAGATCGCTATTGGCAGACGCTTCTGTGCCGGCTGAAGGCAGATCACTACCTTCCTGAGCAACGGTATCGTTACTGGACTGGTAAGCTGAAACAGACTCGCTCTGGGCAACCGCTGCCGGCTGAACCCCGTAGTCCTGGTTCCATTGAAGCACCAGCATATAGGAAATAATTGCCAGTGCTGCGATCAATATAATGCGCTGTACATCCATGGTTTCTGGACCATTCAGTTATGAGTTTGAATTTGATTTGTCAGATTTTGCCTTGGCTCGGCCAATCAGTCGGTTCCAGCTCTTATTAATAAGGGCGTGAACCTCGCTGTTATCAATATCCCCCAGACCCTGTCTGGCCAGAATTACGATATCGACATTAGGCAGCTTATGCTGATTAAGACGGAAAGACTCGCGAATGATACGCCGAACGCGGTTACGATTAACAGCTAAACGGATATTTTTTTTGGAGAAGACAAAGCCAACGCGGGGATGATCAAGATCGTTTGGACGGGCAAGGATCAACAGATGTTTATCTGACACCTTGAGACTGGCTCGGCTGAATACCTGTTTAAAATCCCCACCAGTTAAAAGTCTTAACTGGCGGGGATAGCTGAATTCATTCATTCAGAGAGCCTGACAGGCAAAAAATTATGCTGACAGACGCTTACGGCCTTTAGCACGGCGACGGTTAATGATAGTACGGCCGTTCTTAGTTGCCATACGTGCACGGAAACCGTGAGTGCGTTTACGCTTCAGGTTGCTTGGTTGAAATGTTCTTTTCATTGGTCAGTCCTACTAACATACAGTGTGGTGGTATCAGTAAGGTTGGCTGAATCCCACGGTCAAAAACAGACGCGAAATTGTAGAGAAAAGATATTCGCTTTGCAAACAATTCCTGACATCAATCGTAAAAAAGCTGTTCAGGTGATTTATGACAGAGAATAAAGCAGAGACTAATGGAGATGAAGTTATTTGCCGAAGGTTTTTTTAAGATATACACAAAGTTTTGTTGTTAACTTGTTTAAATCTATAAAAAACAATCAGATAGTCTGTTGATATATCTGAGTATTAACTGTTTTTAAATTATGGATAATTTTTTACCGCCTCCTCTGTTAACCGCGTAAACTGTGGGATTCTTGCTAATTGATTGAAAATTATACAAAAAAGAATTAGTAACAGATTGATACAAACTGTGGATAAGCAGGCGTTTAAAGGGTATTATCTGCTAATATTTTTTACGTTTACGGTCTTGTTCTCGATCACTCAAGTAGTAGTGAAAACAGAGGATGTTTAAGGATTCGCTATGTCGGCTGAGTTGTGGGAACAGTGTCTTCAAAATCTTCAGGATGAGTTCCCCT
This sequence comes from Amphritea atlantica, assembly GCA_024397875.1. NCBI lineage: Bacteria > Pseudomonadati > Pseudomonadota > Gammaproteobacteria > Oceanospirillales > Oceanospirillaceae > Amphritea > Amphritea atlantica. The sequence goes on along the minus strand of CP073344.1, from coordinate 4,172,087 downwards.
CACAACAATACAACACCTGGATCAGGCCTCTGAAGGTTTCTCCTGAGGCTGAGACCGGGCTTGTATTGCTGGCGCCTAACCGTTTTGTTAAGGATTGGGTGAGCGATAAATACCTGAACCGGATTCGCGAGATCGTCAATACGGTCAGTGGAGATATCGCCGCCAAGGTGAGTATCGATATCGCCGGACGTGCGAACGGTTTCTCCCAGCGCCCGGTGCGCCCTGCTCCACCGGCTGCACCTGCACGTCGGCCGGCCAGCCGCTTCGATGACGCAGAGCCGTTTCCATCAGCCTATGATTCTCAGAATAGTTTTGGCAACCGGCCTCAGCCCGCAGTTAAGAAGCAACCGGTCGAGGAAAATGCTCCTCAGCAGCTGGCGATTGATGACAGCAGTTTTCAGCCGATCAATCATCGCGAACATCGCGAAATCATTGTTCCCCCTTCTGTTCAGTCCACCGTGTCACGCAATGTCGATGTTGAAGGCAGTGTGCGACACCAGTCCAACCTGAATCAGTCGTTTACCTTTAACTCGTTTGTTCAGGGTAAGTCTAACCAGTTGGCATTGGCCGCAGCACAGCAGGTGGCAGATAACCCCGGCGGTTCCTATAACCCACTGTTTATATATGGTGGTGTGGGTCTGGGTAAAACCCACCTGATGCATGCGGTGGGGATGGAGATGCTGCAGCGCAATCCGAAAGCCAAGATTGTTTATCTGCACTCCGAACGGTTTGTAGCGGATATGGTGAAGGCGCTGCAGCTGAATGCGATCAACGATTTTAAACGTTACTACCGCTCGGTTGATGCCTTGCTGATCGATGATATTCAGTTTTTCGCCGGTAAAGAGCGTTCCCAGGAAGAGTTCTTTCACACTTTTAATGCGCTGCTTGAGGGGGGACAACAAATGATCCTCACCAGTGACCGCTATCCGAAAGAGATCAACGGTGTTGAGGAGCGGCTGAAGTCCCGCTTTGGCTGGGGCCTGACGGTGGCGATTGAACCGCCGGAGCTGGAAACCCGGGTGGCGATCCTGATGAAGAAGGCTGAAGAAGCTCAGGTTCGTCTGCCGGATGACTCGGCTTTCTTCCTGGCGCAAAAGATTCGCTCCAACGTCCGTGAGCTTGAAGGGGCGCTGAAACGGGTGATTGCAAATGCCCATTTCACCGGAAATGCGATCACTACACCTTTTATTAAAGAATCACTGAAAGACCTGCTGGCATTGCAGGATAAACAGGTTAGTATTGATAACATTCAGCGGGTTGTAGCCGATTACTATAAGATAAAAGTATCGGACCTGCTTTCGAAACGCCGCAGTCGTTCTGTGGCCCGGCCGAGACAGGTTGCTATGACTCTGTCTAAAGAGCTGACCAATCACAGCTTGCCTGAGATTGGTGATGCTTTTGGTGGACGGGATCATACGACGGTACTGCATGGTTGCCGTAAAGTAGCTTCGCTGCGTGAGACCGATACGGATATAAGAGAGGATTATCAGAATCTGTTGCGTCATCTGACCGCGTAACAGGCTGATCAATTAAGGGTAGCAAAAAGATGAAATTTGTTATTTCGCGAGAAGCGCTAATTAAACCTCTGCAGTTAGTTGCAGGTGTTGTGGAACGTCGTCAGACTCTGCCAGTGCTTTCCAACATCCTGCTGGTTGCAGAGGGTGATCAGCTGTCGATGACCGGTACCGACCTGGAAGTTGAACTGGTTGGCCGGGTCCAGCTGGATGAGCCGGCTGAAGCGGGTTCGATCACGGTTCCGGCACGCAAGCTGATGGATATCTGTAAATCCCTGCCAGATTCGGCGCAGATCGAGCTGACCCTGACCGGTCAGAAGATGGTGATCAAAGCGGGACGCAGTCGTTTCACACTCTCTACCCTGCCTGCGGCTGAGTTCCCCAATGTTGAAGATAGTCCTGAATCATTTGAGCTGAATGTGCTGCAGAGCCAGTTGCGTCATCTGATTGATCAGACCGGTTTCTCTATGGCTCAGCAGGATGTTCGCTATTACCTCAACGGTATGCTGCTGGAGATCACCGAGAACAGTCTGCGGGCAGTTTCCACCGACGGCCACCGTCTGGCGACCAGTGTGACCGAGGTCGACACCAACGGCCCGGCTAACCATCAGTTTATCGTGCCGCGTAAAGGTATCCTCGAGCTGGCCCGTCTGTTACAGAGCGGTGATGATCAGGTCAAACTGGTGGTGGGTGCCAACCATATTCGCGCCCATGCCGGTGACTTTACCTTTACCTCTAAGCTGGTTGACGGCAAGTTCCCTGATTATCAGCGCGTTATTCCGCAAGGTGGCGACAAGTTTATGCTTGGCACCCGTCAGGAGCTGCGTCAGGTATTCAGTCGGATTGCGATTCTGTCGAACGAAAAATATCGCGGCGTGCGTTTGTCACTGACTAACGGTTATCTGCAGGTTATGGCCAATAACCCGGAGCAGGAAGAAGCGGAAGAGACTGTTGCCGTGGACTATGAAGGCGATACTCTGGAGATCGGCTTCAACGTTAACTATCTGTTGGATGTTCTGTCGATTGTCAGCTCTGAGGTGGTTCGCTTTACCCTGGCCGACTCAAACAGCAGTGCGCTGATTGAGGGGCTGGACGATGCCAACTCCCTCTATGTTGTGATGCCGATGCGGATGTAATCCTGTCAGGGGGCCTCAGGCCCCCTTCCTATACCTCCCCCATATATGCCGATAACCCAACTCAATATTCGTGCGGTTCGCAATCTCAGCGACCTCAGTCTGTCACCTTCACCCAGTATCAATATCATCCACGGTGCCAACGGCAGTGGCAAAAGCAGTGTGCTCGAAGCGATCCATCTGCTGGGATTGTGCCGCTCTTTTCGCACCAATAAGCTTAATCATCTTATTCAGACCGGTTCGCAGCACTGTACGGTGTTTGCTCAGCTGGATGCGATGGGCAGTGGCGTCAGTCAGCCACTCGGGGTCGAGCGTAATCTCGAGAGTGACTGCCGCATCCGCTATGGCGGTAACAACATCGATATTACCACCCTCGCCGAGCTGTTACCGATCCAGGTAATCAACTCAGAAACCTTCATGATTCTGGAAGGAAGTCCGGCGATCAGACGGCAGTTTCTCGACTGGGGTGCATTTCACTCAAATCCTGAATTTATAAGGCTTTGGCGTGGTTTCAGACGGGTATTAAAACAGAGAAACTCTCTGCTGAAATATGGTAAAATCGAGCAACGGATTCGGGCGGTCTGGGACCGGGAATTTATTACCTATGCGGAACAGCTGAATACGCTTCGCGAACTGTATATTGAAGCATTAAAACCCGAATTTGATCTGATCCTTGCTGATCTGCTTGAAGGCGTCAGTATCGATCTGAGTTTTAGTCCCGGATGGGACAAAAAACGCGGCCTCGATCAGGTGCTGAACGATAACTTTGAACGCGATCTGCGACAGGGTTATACCAGTGCCGGACCACAACGGGCCGACCTGCGGCTTAAGGTGGATGGCCACACCGCTTCAGAACGTCTCTCCAGGGGGCAGAAGAAGGTGGTGGTGAGCGCCCTTAAGCTGGCGCAGGGAGTTTTATTTTACAAGTTGAACAGTCGCGCCTGTATCTATCTGATTGATGACCTTCCGTCAGAGCTGGATCAGCACCATAGTCGACTGTTCTGTAACTATTTAGAAAAAACAGCGAGTCAGTGCTTTATCACCTGTGTTGATAAAGATGCACTGACCGGATACTGGTCGGATCAGGCTGAACTCTGTTTTTTCAATATACATGAGGGTGCGTTTAGCACTCAGTAAGATAGCCAGGAGAACTGAATGAGTGTCGAAAATCAGGAATACGATTCTTCCAGTATTAAAGTCCTAAAGGGACTGGATGCGGTTCGTAAGCGCCCGGGGATGTATATCGGGGATACGGATGATGGTACTGGTCTGCATCATATGGTTTTCGAGATTGTGGATAACTCGATCGATGAGGCCCTGGCAGGCTACTGCAGCGAGGTTAAAGTTGTTATCCACCCTGATAACAGCGTCACCGTATCGGATAATGGCCGGGGTATCCCGACCGATATGCACGAAGAGGAAGGCGTATCGGCTGCCGAAGTTATCATGACCGTGCTGCATGCCGGTGGTAAGTTCGATGATAACTCCTACAAAGTCTCCGGTGGACTGCACGGCGTGGGTGTTTCTGTGGTCAACGCATTGTCCGCTGAGCTTAAACTGACTATCCGCCGTAAAGGCGATGTTTATGAGCAGACCTACCGTCACGGGGTGCCCGATGAGCCGCTGAAAGTGGTCGGTCAGACCGAAACATCCGGTACCTCAGTGCGCTTCTGGCCTTCTGAAGAGACCTTCCACAATCAGCTGGAATTTAAATTCGATATTCTGGCTAAACGTCTGCGGGAACTCTCCTTCCTCAACTCCGGTGTGGCGATCCGGCTGAAGGATGAGCGCAGTGGTGAAGAGGAACTGTTTGCCTACGAAGGTGGCCTGAGTTCCTTCGTTGATTTCCTCAATACCAACAAGAACTCTGTGAATAAGATGTTTCATATCAACGTCATGCATGAAAATGGTGTCGGCGTTGAGGTGGCGATGCAGTGGAACGACAGCTATCAGGAAAGTATCCACGCCTTTACCAACAACATTCCTCAGCGTGATGGTGGTACTCACCTGTCCGGTTTCCGAACCGCCCTCACCCGTGCCCTGAACAACTATATTGAAGCGGAAAAGCTGAATAAGAATGCCAAGGGCGCAACTACGGGTGATGATTGCCGTGAGGGCCTGACCGCCATCGTATCGGTAAAAGTACCCGACCCTAAATTCTCCTCTCAGACCAAAGACAAACTGGTCTCCTCCGAGGTGAAAACCGCGGTTGAGCAGGCGATGTATGAGCAGCTCAACGATTACCTGCAGGAAAACCCGCAGGACGCTAAAGCGGTGGTATCGAAGATGATCGATGCCGCCCGTGCCCGTGAAGCGGCGCGTAAGGCCCGCGAGATGACCCGTCGTAAAGGCGCACTGGATATCGCCGGACTGCCCGGCAAACTGGCAGACTGTCAGGAGAAAGACCCGGCCCTCTCTGAAATTTACCTCGTGGAGGGTGATTCTGCGGGCGGTTCCGCCAAGCAGGGCCGTAACCGTAAATCACAGGCGATTCTGCCCCTTAAAGGTAAGATCCTCAACGTCGAAAAAGCCCGCTTTGACAAGATGCTGGCCTCGGCTGAGGTCGGCACCCTGATCACCGCACTGGGTACCGGTATCGGTCGTGAAGAGTTTAACCCTGATAAGCTGCGTTACCACTCCATCATCATCATGACCGATGCCGACGTGGATGGATCACACATCCGTACCCTGCTGCTGACTTTCTTCTTCCGGCAGATGCCCGAGATCATCGAGCGTGGCCATGTGTTTATTGCTCAGCCACCGCTCTATAAGATCAAGAAAGGTAAGCAGGAGCAGTATCTGAAAGATGATGATGCGCTGGAAAACTACCTGCTTCAGGGCGCGCTGGAAGGTGCTTCGATGCATGTAAATGCCGATGCGCCACCGATCAGCGGAACCGGTCTTGAAGAGATCGTAAACCGTTATCGTGCTGTGGATAAGATGCTCACCCGCCTGTCCCGCCTCTATCCGGAGCCGATCATGCGTCAGATGGTGTATACCCCACGCCTGACACTGGATGATCTGAAAGATGAACAGAAGGTCGCCGAGTGGATCGATAAAGTCTGCGATGGTCTGGGTGATAGCCTGGATGGCGGTGATGTATATACCTCCTCCGCTGCAGAGGATATGGAGCACCAGGGTGTGTTCCTGCCAAGCGTTAAGGTGATTCAGCACGGCGTAAGCCATGACTACACCTTCGACCAGTCGTTCTTCGAATCCCGGGATTACACCGCCCTGACCAATCTGGGCGACACCCTCGACGGACTGCTGGAAGAGACCGCTTACTTTAAGCGTGGCGAGCGCACCCTGCCCACCACCGAGTTTACCGCCGGTCTTAACTGGCTGATGGAACAGTCCAAGCGTGGCTACTATATCCAGCGCTATAAGGGTCTGGGTGAGATGAACCCGGAACAGCTGTGGGAAACCACCATGGATCCGGAACAGCGCCGTATGCTGCGCGTCACCATCGACGACGCTATCGCTGCAGATCTGCTATTCACCACCCTTATGGGTGATGAGGTAGAACCGCGCCGAGATTTCATCGAGACCAATGCGCTGAATGTATCTAACCTGGATATTTGATGTGTCGAGTTTCATTTGAATTGAAATGAGCAACAAAAAGCAGCCTATGGGCTGCTTTTTTGTTGGTTGCTGACTTCAAATATAGAAGAGTTTAAAGCTTGGTGTAAGCCTCTCCTTGATAAGAGTATTCACCATTACCCTATCAGTGAGTCCTGCAACGAGAGCAAGATTTTATCTTCGCAGATGCTGATTATCCTGGGGCCGAAAAGTGGCCAGGGCTAAAGCATATAAAAGCAGACGGGTCGATGCATCGTTCTTTTCTATAAGCATAGGGACAAACGAAAGTTAACTCACGGGTCTGACCTGCCCGTCCGTGGTAAAGGGAGGATCGCCTGAGTAAGTTGATAAGCGAATCAGGGTGGCTACTACCGAATCGTTATAGATAAACAAAAAAAGACCCTCAGATGAGGGTCTTTTTATGAAGGATCACAGAGGTCCTTAACGTTATCACCTGATAACGAATGGATTGCTCATCGGCTCGGATGAGGTATTAATCCAGGTCGTTTTAGTTCTGATGTAATCAAGCACCGCCTGTACACCCGCTTCACGGCCATAACCGGACTGGTTGATACCACCAAAAGGCGCGATAGGTGAAGTCACCCGATAGGTATTTACCCAGCAAATACCCGACTGAATCTTGCTCGATACACGGTGTGCCCGGGCAATGTTCTGCGTAAAGACGCCGGAACCCAAGCCGTAGATACTGTCGTTCGCCATCGCGATCGCTTCTTCTTCGGTATCAAAAGCAACGATCGACATAACCGGTCCGAACATCTCAGTTTTGAGGGTTTCAATCTGATCATTCGGACACTCAACCATGGTCGGCTGGAAGTAGTTTTGTGAGCCATACTGTGGCGCACGCTGGCCGCCAAAACGGATAGTTGCGCCCTGTTCAACAGCTTTAGCAAGGGTAGCCTCAATGCACTCAACCTGAGCGACTGTACATAAAGGACCTATATGAGTGCTGCTTGACTGGGGATCGCCTATAACAATCTGCTTCGCTTTTTCTTCAATCTTTTTCGTCAGTTCAGCTAAAACAGAACGCTGAATGAAAGCCCGGGATCCGGCAACACAGGATTGTCCGGATGCACCAAAGTTACCCGCGATCAGACCATTCGCGGCACTTTCCAGATCGGCATCCTCAAACACGATGATAGGTGATTTGCCACCCAGCTCGAGCGAGGTCACTGCAAAGTTCTCTGCGGTATTTCGAATCACATGCTTGGCGGTTTCCGGACCACCGGTAAACGCCAGACGATCAATATCGGGATGCGAAGTCAAAGGGATAGCGCAGTTTGCAGCATCACCCGTAATAATCGATACCACACCATCAGGAATACCGGCTTCCTGAATTAACTTACCCAGTTCAAACAACGGTGCCGGCGCTAATTCCGACGCTTTCAGAACCACGGTACAGCCCGCAGCTAACGCAGGCCCCAGCTTTGAAGCGGTAAGGAACATTTGTGCATTCCAGGGCACTACGGCCGCAACCACACCGATCGGAACCGGTGTCGTAAAGACATGCATATCAGGCTTATCGATGGGTAGCGTTGCCCCTTCGATCTTATCAGCCAGGCCGGCATAGTAACGATAATAGCTGGCGACATAGCTTGACTGGCTAACCGTCTCCGCTGCAAGTTTTCCGCTGTCGGTCGTCTCTACTTCACCCAGTCGTTGCGCATTTTTCTCAACCAGATCTGCTAAGCGATACAGCAGTGCGCCACGCTGAGTGGCATTCATGGCAGCCCAGGGACCGGACTCCAGATTGCGTCTGGCGGCCTTCACTGCGCGATCAACATCGTCTTTATTAGCACAGGCAAACGTTGCCCAGTCATTGCCGTTCGCAGGGTTACTGCTACGCATGACCTGGTTATCAGTACCCTCGACCCACGCCCCGTCGATCAATAATTGGTAATGAGGTAAGTTATTGTTTGTCATTGTTTTTCTCGTCAATAGATTAGGTAAATGCAGGCATTACTTCATCGATGAAGCGTGCAAGAGACGTTTCTTTTTGCTCGCGGGTCATACCTGAATCAGACCAGTAAGCAAATTCGTCATAGCCTAAGTCCTGGTAGTGCTTTAAACGATCAATAATCTGCTTTGATGTACCTATCATCAGATCTTTACGCATCTGATCAGCCGAGTAGAACGGGTGTGCATCAATATCGGCCTGGCTCAGCGGTTTGATCAACCCCTGATTGATAGGCCGCTCGTTTTTGAACCAGGCACCGAAGTAACAGTAGAATTCATTTAACTGTTTGGCTGCACGGGCCAGCTCTGCCTCATCTTTACCGACATAAGCGTGCTGCAATATCATGATCTTCGGACGCTTATCATGGGTATTACAGGCCTGATTAAACTTATCCATCAACCCTTCGACTTCATCTAAGCCCTGCCATAGCGGCGTAACCTGGACATTGCAGTCATTTTCAACAGCAAATTCGTGGCTGTTAATATCGCGTGCAGCAACCCAGATCGGCGGGCCTTTTTCGGATAGCGGTTTGGGTGAAGATGTCGTTTCAGGATAGCTATAATGCTTACTGTCCATCGAGTGGTTACCTGCCCAGAGCCCTTTGACTGCAGGAACCATTTCGCGTAGCCGTTCACCGGCTTCCCAGGCATCAATGCCACCTTTAACCATGCGCTCATACTCAAATGAGTATGCCCCACGGGCGATACCAAGCTCCAGACGGCCATCGGTGATAATATCGGTCATCGCGGCTTCACCCGCGAGTCTGATAGGATCCCAGAATGGTGCTATGACCGTACCTGTTCCAAGGCGGACATTTTTAGTTCTGCGGGCTAAATCGATCAGATTCAGAAACGGATTAGGCGCAATGGTAAAGTTCATACCATGGTGTTCACCGGTCCAGACCGTGCACATGCCACCGTTATCGGCCATATCACATAAAGACAGAAACTCTTCATATAACTGAACCTGAGTCTGTTCTTCGTTGACCCGTTCCATATGTGCAAATAGAGAAAATTTCATCACATAGCTCCAGTTAGTGAATATCGCCGGTTTTGTTGTCCCCGACATACAAACGGAACACGCCGTTTTGTTTCTCGAGAACAAATCGCTGTAACATGCTCTGTATATCCGAAGACACAAAATTAAGATCTGCGATCTTATCGATATCGATATACACGCCTGATTGATTCACCGTATCGTTGTTTGCGTTGGCACGGTAATAGGTAGTGAACTTTTGCGCGTCCAGGTTTTCGTAAACGGAGTAGACGGAACCCATTTCGCAATCCAGTCCCTGGCTTTCAAGGTAGTTGCGAATGGTCTTATGTGAGCCCTGATCAGAACTGCTGGCAACCTGTGGCAAGCTGTAACCTTGCTCAGTCGAAGTGAGTAATACTTTATTGTCGTACTCAATAATAGCGCCAACAACACCATCAAGAGAGTGAGTCAGCTCTTCGGCACGGTGCTCCATACCTAAACTGAAATAACCCCCTTTGGCGTAGCCCAGGCCAAGCTTTTCATTCGCGCTGAAGTCACTGATCTGGCCAACCAGCAGGATATGATCTCCCGCGGGAATATTGCTATAGGTCGAGCAGGAAAAATGCGCCACTGTGCCATCTATGATCGGGCACCCGTTGTCATCGCTATGCCAGTTAATACCTTCAAAGCGATCGCCTTTGGCGCTGGCAAAGGTGTTTGAAATATCCTGTTGATCTTCGGCAAGGATATTTACAGCAAAGTGTTTGCAGTTATTAAAAATATCGAAGCTCGACAGATTATTTGCCGGGCACACCAATAACAAAGGTGGATCTACAGAAACGGAGGTAAAAGAGTTAGCCGTGAAACCAACTTTCTCACCTGATTCGCTGACCGCCGTTACAACGGTAACGCCCGTCATGAATGAGCCAAACGCATTACGCAGCTCACGGGTATCAATAGTTGTCATATCTGATTCCTTACTTGTGTGCCGCATTGCTTTATAAATTCGGCGAGTAACTGATTCATTTCATCGGGATGCGTCATCGGGACCATATGTCGGGCATTCTCAATCACTGCATAACGTCCATTCGGACACAGTGCGGCCATACGTTGTGACATTTCGCCTGATGAATTGCTATCGCCATCACCGGTAATAAAGATGACCGGTATCTCAAGCGCGGCTAATGCTTCATCCTGCGGACCATCATTCCGACTAAAAACGCGATAAGCTCGGGCATAACCGGCAGTGGGCGCTGCCAGCAACCACTGCTCACACAGGTCAGCCATCTGCTTTTCAAACCCCTGTGGATCCCGATTAAACCAACGCTTAATGGGTGTCGTAACTTTGTCCAAAGCTGGATTTTTGATCATATCCAGAGCGCGCTGCTGAACCGCCTGCTCGGCCTGGGGCGTTCTGCGATAAACCGAATTCAGCGCGGCAATCCCGATACACATCGCCTTGTAACGGATCCCAAAGTTAAGGGCGATCATCGATCCCATCGAGTGGCCCATCATGATGACGGGCTCCCTGATTTCAGAATCTATCCAGGCGGCAATCGCATCGACGTAGTCATCCAGGTCTGAGTCTTCCTCTGCCAGAAGATCGCTTTCCCCATGACCGGGCATATCGATTGCGTACACTGTATGCCGCTGAGTAAGCGTCTCTATCTGGTTTAGCCAGGCTTCTGCACGCAAGCCTACGCCGTGCACCAGCACGATAGGCGAACCAGAGCCGTACTTAAGATAAGCTATTCCGTTTTCTGACTTATACCGCTGCTGGGTTTTCAACGTCATGCCCCAATTCCTTCAGTTCCTGATATCTGTCACCAATTCGATGATGAGGCCGGCCACCGGTTGCCGCGCCTAAAACAACGACGACTTCATCGGGTCCCGGAGCATCTGAAATATTGAATTGCAGAGTCAGGTAGTGTGAACGGCGGCCGCCATCATCTTTATCCATCATTGGAATCATAATAGGCGCATTCGCAGGGCCGCGAGTGTTAGTGAAAGATAAGAATGACTTAGCCTGTACCGCCTCGCGAAAAATATTTCCAAAATGCAGTGTATGGATGAGTGCTGAAGCATGTTCAATTTCGCCGTTTTGTCCAACGACAGCAGCTTTACCAAAAGCCTCAATATTCGTTGCACCGCCGGCCATCGCACTGATTTTGTTAGTCAGAATTTCACCCAGGATTGGGCCATAGGCGAGCACTTCCGGACGCAGGTTTTCAACATAACGTCCTGCCCATGGGTTTTTAATAACCGCTGCAACAGCAAACATACGTACCGGCGTTTCGGCGGCTTTAAATCCTTCAATAAAGGTTTCTTCTTCAAAACTAACTATTTTTCTGATTTCAGGCTTCATGTCATGCTCACTTAAAGAATCAAGATCGTTTATTGTATTATGGTATACAATCATATAATCTTATCGCATGCAACAAAACGTTTGGAAATATAGTAATCTGGATTCCTTAGTGCTCCTCCGTTAAAAGAGAGCCCTTACCAGTCTAAATAATGGAATCATGGACAATATGCTGAAGGTAGATAGACCAAAAACGTTAAAAGAAAATGCTCTGGAATCTTTGCGAGATGCGATCACCAGCGATCACATTAAGCCAGGAGAACGCCTGATAGAACGCAGTTTATGCGAAAGTATGGGGGTTAGCCGCACAGTGGTTCGTGAGTGTATAAGGCATTTAGAAAGCGAACGGCTAATTGTGGGTGTCCCTAATGCGGGCTTTATTGTTGCAAGCATCAGTGGCGAAGAAGTTAAAGAGATTTATGAACTGCGGATTCTACTGGAATGCTCTGCAGTGAAAAGTTGCGCCCTGAAGGCTGATAAAGCGGTTATTGCTGAGCTGCGCCTGCTCTGTAAAGAGATCGCTGATTGCCTGAGAAAAGAACAAGTGATGCAGGCGCTGAAGCTGACCACTGTATTTTACAGACTCATTTTCACCACCGGCGGTAAACATATCACCTGGGATGTGGTTGAACGATTGAATGCCCGGATTTCCCGTTTGCGCGCCATGACGCTGAGCACCGCTGCGCGACGCGACAAGGGGCCAGAAAATTTAAGTAAAATAGTTGATGCAATCGAACAGCATGATACTGATCGCGCCGAAGCAATTTGCAAACAGCATCTGACTGAAGCCGCTGAAGTTGCCGCTGAAATGATTTAACTGAAGGTATAAACATGGATAAAGCACTGTTTGAATTAGGTTTGAGTAAGCGTAAGGCCACTCTGGGTGAAGAATATGTCACTAATAATTTGGCTAAAGCAGATGCCTTTAACTTACCTTTCCAGGAAGCCATGACCGAATGGTGTTGGGGATTTGGCTGGGGAGACGACACCATTGATGTGAAGACCCGCTCACTGATGAATCTCACTATGATCGCCGCCTTGGGCAAGATGCATGAATGGGAGCTTCATCTGCGTGGGGCAATCACAAACGGTGTCACTGTCGATGAAATCAGGTCTGCAATTCATGTAATCGCTATTTACTGTGGCGTACCTCAGGGTGTGGAATGTTTCAGAATCGCAAGAGACGTTCTGGAAGAACTCGAACTCATATAACGAATAACCGCTAACTCCCGGATTAGGGCGCGGTCGCTTTTATTTCGCACTGTGCCTAAGCCGCAATACAACCCTATTAAATTTTACAGGGGCAGACACCGGTCTGCCTTGTGGGTCTTCGTCGCCTTAAAAAAGGTCCCGAGCGATAAACTTCACGGCCGCTTTAGCGCATTGAGAAAGGCCGTTAATCACTAACGTATGTTAACGAGCAGAATACAAATATGTCTATTTTAAATCTGAAAGATCAATCCTTGTTAAGAACCCAGTCGTATATCAACGGAGAGTGGCTGGATGCGGATTCGGGAAAGACGTTTGCGGTAACCGATCCCTCAAACGGAAGGGAGATAGCGCAAGTCGCGGACCTGGGCGCTGCCGAAACGCGTCGTGCAATTGAAGTTGCAGATCAGGCGATGCAGGGCTGGAAAAAGAAAACCGCTAAAGAGCGTTCAGTGATATTGCGGAAGTGGTTCGACTTAATGATGGAGAATCAGGATGATCTGGCCATTATTATGACTGCGGAACAAGGCAAAGTATTTGCAGAATCTAAAGGCGAAGTGGCTTACGGTGCTTCGTTCGTTGAGTGGTTCGCCGAAGAGGCTAAACGTGTTTATGGTGACGTAATTCCAAACACGACTGCAGACCGCCGCTCTATCGTGATTAAGCAACCTATTGGCGTCGTTGCTGCGGTCACACCCTGGAACTTCCCTAACGCAATGATTACCCGGAAGGCCGCTCCGGCATTAGCCGTGGGTTGTGCCATTGTCTTAAAGCCTGCGGCTGAAACACCGCTGTCGGCATTAGCACTGGCGGAACTGGCTGACCGTGCCGGTATTCCTGCGGGTTTGTTCAATGTTGTTGCAGGCACAGCAGCCCCTGAAATTGGTGCTGAGCTGACTTCAAATCCAATCGTGAAGAAGTTTACCTTTACCGGTTCTACTCCGATTGGCAAATTGCTCATGCAGCAATGTGCTCAGACCGTTAAACGCACCTCAATGGAGTTAGGCGGCAATGCGCCGGTATTAGTATTCGAAGACGCTGATTTAGATAAAGCGGTCGCCGGTGCTATTTCAGCTAAATACCGCAACGCAGGCCAGACCTGTATTTGCGCTAATCGCATCATCGTTCAGGATACGGTTTACGATGCTTTCGTCGAGAAATTCACCGCGGCTGTGAATAAGTTCAGCTTAGGTAACGGCTTCGATAGTGCTACAACGATAGGCCCGCTGATTACAGCTAAAGCGGCCGCCAATGTGCACGCGCTTGTGGTAGATGCACAGGCAAAAGGCGCCAGCGTAACAACCGGGGGACAAATTGATACCCTCGGAGAGGCCTTCTATCAGCCGACTGTACTGGCACATCTGAGCAATAATATGCGTATCGCTAAAGAAGAAATTTTTGGTCCGGTTGCCCCTGTTTTTAAATTCAGTACTGAAGACGAAGCGATAGCCATGGCCAACGATACCGAGTTCGGATTGGCATCATATATTTTCACTAAAGATATATCGCGAGTCTGGCGTGTATCTGAAGCGATAGACTACGGCATGGTTGGGGTAAATGAAGTGGCGATCAGCTCTGAAGTTATTCCATTTGGTGGTGTTAAGGAGTCGGGTCAGGGTCGTGAAGGATCTAAGTATGGTCTGGATGACTATCTGGAGATTAAATATATCTGCATGGGTGATATTTAACGATCACGTTACAGCCTTCGGATCTAAGCCCCAACAAAAGCTCTGACTAAACGGTCAGAGCTTTTTTGTTTACAGATCAGACAGCGATTAAGTGCCCTGTCCCACCTGTTACCGAGTCTTCCATCAGTGCTACATCGAATAGAAACCTGTTGACGGCGACTAATGATTTGATCTCTGCTTGTATTATGGTATACCATAATACAAGCAGTATCGGACTGCGTTTATTTGTCGGTCTTCCCGCTACATTGGAAAATCCGACAAACATCAATTAACAAAGAATAAGAAGGGAGCATGCTATATGCAGCCCAAGAAGATGTTAGCAGATAAGGGGTTCTTCCTCGGGGTTCACCCTGGGATGGGGGTCGCTTCCAAAGCTATGGTGCTGGCCTTTGTCCTGTTCACCATAATGAATGTAGATTTCGCTAATGGAATCTACAGCGATGTAAAAAGCTGGATTCAAGCCACACTGAGCTGGTATTACGTCACCGTCGTTAGCCTGGTTTTGTTCTTTTCTATCTGGCTGGCCTTCAGCCGCTTCGGTCATTTGCGTCTTGGTAAAGATGATGAGAAACCCGAATTCGGTTTCATGACCTGGTTTTCGATGCTGTTCAGCTGTGCTATAGGCACCGGTATTCTGTTCTGGAGCATAGCTGAACCCATTTTCCACTTTCAGGGTAACCCGTTCATGGAGATGGCGGGGATAGCAGAAGGTACCAGTGAAGCCGCTCAGATGGCAATGCGTATCACCCTGTTTCACTGGGGTCTGCATGGCTGGGCAATCTACATTCTTGTCGGTCTGATGCTGGCTTATTTTGCCTACCGTCGGGGGCTGCCACTGACGGTTCGATCTGCGCTTTACCCTATTCTGGGTAACCGGATTTATGGACCTATCGGCCATGCGGTTGACCTGCTGGCGATCTTCAGTACCCTGTTTGGTACTGCAACAACACTGGGATTGGGTGTATCCCAGATGAATGCTGGCCTGAACTATCTGTTCGATATAGAGATCTCGACCACGACACAAGTGATCCTGATCGCCGTTATCTCTGTCATCGGTACACTGTCCGCAGTATCCGGCGTAGAAAAAGGCATTAAGTTCCTCAGTATCTGGAACATTCGAATCAGCGCTATTCTGATTCTGTTTTTCCTGTTGGCTGGTCCTACCGTATTCCTGTTGGGCTTATTCACCACCAGTGTAGGGGATTACCTCTGGAACCTGATTCCTATGGGTTTCTGGACCGATCCTAATCCAGAAAGTCAGTGGCAGGGCTGGTGGACAATCTTCTACTGGGGCTGGTGGTTATCCTGGGGACCTCTGGTTGGCATGTTCATCGCCCGTATCTCTCGCGGCCGTACTATTCGTCAATTCTTATTAACAGCACTGACTATTCCACCACTGGGAGGTTTCCTGTGGATCGTAATTTTCGGTGGTACCGCGCTGCATATTGAGCTTTATGGTGCCGGCGGTATTGTGGATGCGGTCAATAGTAATATGACACTTGCGCTGTACCAGACAATTGAAGCGATCGGGGTGGAGGCACTGACCTGGCCAATGGCTGCCCTGGCGACCTTCATGATCATCACCTGGTTTGTGACCTCGGCGGATTCCGGTACGTTGGTTATCTGTACTATTCTCTCCGTGGGCAACAAGAACCCACCGCAGCGCTTCCGTATTATCTGGGGTCTTGGTCTGGGTGCCGTTGCTGCCGTACTGCTGATGGCGGGTGGCCTTAAAGCCCTGCAAACCGCATCGATTGCTGCCGCACTGCCCTTCTCTGTCGTACTGCTGTTTATGTGCGCGGCCCTGGTGAAGGGACTCAACGACGAAGCTAACGGAGTGGTCTACCCCACGGCCCCTCAGCAACCTGAAGTTGAAGAGGAAGATAACGGAGCACTACTGGCTACTGAAGTAAAGGCTTCCTCCTAAGCGCATAGCCAGCATGAACTGTTCCATCTGTCCGTGGAACAGTTCTCTTACTCAGAGCTGTCTGGCTCTGAGTCTCTTTAGCGGTCACTACGACCGCTTTTTTGAGTCTGGAAGCAGATACTCTGCGCCAGATATCACAACTGCAACAGCGTAAGGTTATTCGGCTGGCCTGATGGCGATCCCGGAGCGGCCTGATTTTTAAGCGAGTAATAACGATGCAATTCAATAACAGTGAAGAGATCATCTCGGAGATCCGTCAGGGACGCATGGTCATTCTGGTGGATGACGAAGACCGGGAAAATGAAGGTGATCTGGTCATGGCGGCGGAAGCCGTGACACCTGAAAGCATTAATTTTATGGCAACACATGCCCGGGGACTTATCTGTTTAACGCTGGATGAAGCCCGTTGCGATCAGCTTGGGTTGCCGATGATGGTACCCAATAATGGCTGTGCTTATGGTACGGCATTCACCCTGTCGGTTGATGCTGCCCGTAATGTTACCACCGGGATTTCTGTTGCCGATCGGGCAGAAACAATACGTGCTGCGGTCGGCGCAGAAGCCACACCGGACGACCTGGTTCAGCCAGGGCATATATTTCCATTACGCGCCCGTAAAGGCGGCGTTCTGACCCGTGCCGGACATACCGAGGCCGGCTGTGATCTGGCGTCTCTGGCCGGATACCGACCCGCGGCGGTGATCGTAGAGATCATGAATGATGACGGGACTATGGCGCGTCGTCCGGATCTTGAAACGTTCGCCGCCAAGCATAATATCAAAATCGGTTCCATTGCTGATCTGATTCAATACCGCCTTGCAACAGAGACCACTGTGACCCGTATCGGTGAGCAGTTATTGCCGACAGTGCATGGCGAGTTCAATATGATTACCTTTGAAGATAAGCTCGATGATACTGTACATATCGCGCTGGCCATGGGTGATCTGAGCGAAGATGAAGCCACTCTGGTGCGGGTGCATGTAATTGATCCGCTGCGCGACCTGATTGGTGCTGAATACCACGGCCCGCAGAACTGGAGCCTCTGGGCAGCGCTGGAACAGGTCGCCAAAGAAGGTAAAGGGATCGTCATCGCGCTTGGAAACAGTGATACTGCTGCCAGCTTGCTACAACGTGCTCCACAGCTGGTAAAAGAAGCCAAAGACATCCGCAAGCAAGCATTTTCGGATGTCGGTACCGGTGCACAGATCCTTAAAGAACTAGGTGTACGAAAAATTCGCCATCTGGGCCCACCCTGGCGCTTCACTGGTCTCGAAGGCTATGATCTTGAAGTCGTTGAAACCATTTCATTTGAGCCGCAAGATTGATATTACCCGCCTGAGCCATCAGGCCTGTACCTGTTTTGATAGCGAGGCCTCTCCATCATAATCCGGAGCCATTTTGTTCTGTAAAACACAGATGGCCCCTCCCTTTTGATGGTCTGAGTTCTGCGTTCTCGACGGGCGAAACCCAAAACTCACTGATAATGTTTAGACATTCAGGCGTCGTCTGATGGCTTCTTATCGAGCTGTTTTTTTAACTGCTGCGTCAGGACGATAAATTCTGCGAGCAACTGTTTCAGTTGTGCGTCTTCCAGCCTCAGTTCATGCTCCGATTGAGACTGATCCATGCGCGCCTGCAGCTCGAGGAAGGTTTGATATTTCTGAGCGTCCATCCGTAAGCGATGAATCTCTTCGTAATGGCGATCTAACTTAGTGCGCATCGATTCAATGAGCTGTTCTTTTTCGCCGATCTCGACTTTCAGTTCCGCTATCTGATGCTGGAGCGCATCAACGGTGTCGCCTCTATGCTGTTCGGCTGCGCCAGGCGTATCGGTCTCCTTAATCTCTGTTGCGATATGGTGATAGATCGCTTTCAGCTCATTTGATTCTCTGGCACTGTATTGCACATAGTGTTGCATCGCCTGGTGTGAACTGGAGGTACCGATAGAGCCCGACAGTTCATTTTCAACCATGCGGTGAAATTCAACCAGTTCGATGATATTGATCTGTTTTTTAGTCGTTATGTGCAGGTCTTCCACGATCTGTTGTAACAGCAGGAGCGCTTTGTCATTGCGCAGGTAGTGAGACAGTAACTGTAAGGCTTCCTTATACTTTTCATCGAAAGATATATAGTCATCCAGTCCAGTGGGCCGTACCTGACGCTCAGTCTTGAGAGGGTTGAATAACTGCATAAAATCACTGGTCAGGTTGCGCTCCTGCTTATGCGGCGTGAACAGTACTGAGATGAGTATATAGATCAGCGTATTCAAGCCCATCGAAAAGAACATGCCATGGGCCGTCTTATCCAGCGTATCAACGCCGAAAAGCCCTTCTGGCCTGAGCCAGGAGAGATTACCGGGACCGAACTCCAGCAACCCCGGCAGCCATGCATATTCCCGCAACAGAATGGGCAGCAGAAGGGTGTAAAACCAGACCAGCAGACCCACCGACATGCCCCATATCGCCCCCCGCGTATTTCCCCTGGCCCAAAACAGTCCGCCAAATACAGGAGTCACAACCTGCAACAATGCGGTCATCCCTAAAGACCCCAGTGCGGTCAGAAAATATGAGCTGGTAAAAAAGGATATGAATACGTAGGCCAGCAAAATAACCAGCAGAGCAACAGCCCAGCGTACCTGTAACAGATAAGCCCGCAACCATGACAGCACAGACCAGCGCTCGGCTAATGGCAGCACCAGATGATTCGATATCATGGTGGAGACGGCGATGGTGGTGATTATCACCATTCCCGAGGCGGCCGCAAATCCACCGATAAAGGTGGTTAACGAGAGCACGGGACTGTTGGCCTGCAGGGGTAATAGCAGAACAAACATATCGGCCTGCTCCAGGGGTAAGCCCTTCAGCAGACCCGCTGCGGCAATCGGTACAATAAAAATCGAGAACAGCAGTACGTAGCCCGCCATCACCCAGGCAGCAGGTTTGATATGGCTCTGGCTGGTATTTTCCACCACCGCGATATAGAACTGTCGCGGTAATAACAGCAATGGAAAGAAGCCAATTATAAATAGCGACAGGAATGTTGAGATGCTATTTTCCTGGAGACCTGCCCCCGTCACCTGGTGCAGGTTGTTAGTTTTAGCCTGAGCGAAGATATCGCCAAAGCCCTGAAACAGCCCGAAAGTCACAAACAACCCTACGGCCAGCAGTGCCAGCAGTTTAATAACACACTCAACTGCCAGTACCACCAGCATGCCGTAATGGTGCTCGGTCGGGTCTAACTTTCTCAGGCCATAAAGAATGGTGAACAGCAGCAAGATGACACTGACAGAAAAACCGGCCAGCTGTTGGCTGGTATCTCCTGAGGCAGTGTTGGTGATCACCGCGATCGAATCGTTAACCGCTTTCAACTGTAAACCGACATAAGGGATGCTGCCAAACAGAGCGATCAATGAGACCAGCGCAGCAGCGTACTGTGAGCGGTTGTAACGGGCGGCAATCAGATCGGCAATACTGGTAATATGCAGCGCTTCTTTCACCTGCACCATACGTTTTAACAGCAGCCACCATAATGCCAGACAGCTGTAACTGCCGATATCCATGGCCAGATAGCGGAAGCCGTAGGTAGCGGCATCCCCGACATTGCCATAAAAAGCCCATGAGGTATCGAAGACACCCAGCGAGAGGCTGTAGATCCAGAAAAAATAGCCACCCAGAAGCGCCCGACGATTTTCAACCGCGGTTGCCAGGATAAACAGCAGGCCCATATAAAGGCAGATAACAATGAAAATGCTGAGGGGACTAAACATCGAAGTGCGAACCTGTGGATGTCGGCCAATGCCTGAATTATAGCAGCGGCCCCATCAGAGGGGGTTACAGCGATATCAATGCCGTGCTATCCCAACTTCCAGCGTAGTAAACGATAACCGTAAATCGGCTCCCTCCAGACTGCGGCCCGGTTATCAACGCTATGCTGTTTGGCGAGGATCAGGACGCTGGCGAAGGAGCACGACCTGATCATGATTATGGTGACCCATCAAATGGGATTTGCCCGGGAGATCTCCGACCGGGTGTGTTTCTTCTATGAGGGGCAAATTACCGAACAGGGAAAGCCGTCAGAGCGGCTGTCCTCTCCGCGTAACCCGCGCACCCAGACGTTTCTCGATGCGGTACTGGATGCGGACTGATGCGTATCACCGCACCCTTCCAGAGTGGGGTATGAGGCTGTGTCATAAACGCTACAGGCGATTACGTGGTTCTGTTTTTTTGTCAGCGATATAACAAAACAACAACAGACATCCCTTTATTTACAATAACTTATTATCTGGCACCTCTTGTGCAACAGGTTATTCAGCTGTTCCTGATAACAATAGTGAAAAGCTTTGCTTCTTTTTGTTATGTATTTCGCTATATAGTTAAAGGTAATAACGCTTTTATTTAAGGCAGCATTCGAGTCAACGTTTTCAGCAGACATGTGTTGAGAAAACCAGAATGAAGAAGGTGGTTGTGCAGCAACAGGACAAAAGCCCACTGATGAGCCGCGGGCGTAAATATGATCATCTGGAGTTGCTGGAGCAGATCGATGCCTGTGGCTCGATTACGGCTGCGGCAAATCGGATGGGGATGAGTTACAAAACCGCCTGGGATGCGGTTGAGGCGATTAATAATCTGGCTGAATCCCCGCTGGTTGAACGCCGGGTCGGTGGACGCAACGGTGGCGGTGCTGTGCTTACCGCAAGCGGTCGTCGGCTGGTTTCTGTATACCGGCATCTTGATAAAGAGCGGGAGCGGGTTTTGCATCAGCTCAATCAGGTGACGGACGATTTTGAGTCCTATTACAAAATCATCAGGAAGTACGATTTGAAAACCAGCGCACGGAATCAGTTTTCAGGCAAAATCAAAGCGATTAAAACCGGCGAGGTTAATGCCGAGGTGGTGCTCGACATTGGTGGCGGGGATGAGATTGTGTCGAACATCACCTGTGACAGTGTCGAACACCTGGCGCTCGAAGTAGGCGTAGAGGCCTACGCTATGATCAAGGCGTCCTGGGTGATTCTGACAAGCAATAATAATCTGAAAACCAGTTCCCGTAATGCACTTACCGGCACCGTGGTGCGATGTCATGAGGGGGCGGTTAACGCCGAGGTGATTATAGAGTTGCGCGGGGGTAAAACCCTGACCGCAATTATTTCTCACGCGAGTGTCATGGATATGACGCTGAAAACCGGGAGTCAGGTCACCGCGCTGATTAAATCATCCAACGTTATACTGGCCGTGGTCAGTTAACCGGGGAAGGAAATGAGTTTTATCATGAAGCAGATAGTCCGTTTTATAACCTGTTGTTTGCTGCTGGGCGTATCGGTTGTCCGCGCTGAAACGGTCATGGTTGCGACGGCGGCCAATTTTGCGACACCGATGAAAGAGATCACGGCGGCGTTTGAGAAACAGAGCGGACATACCGTACTGCTGACTTTTGGCTCATCGGGCAAGTTTTTCGCTCAGATTCAGAATGGCGCGCCATTTGATCTGTTTCTCTCAGCCGATGCTGCCAAGCCCCGTAAGCTGGAGAAACTGGGGTGGAGTGTGCCCGGTAGTCGTTTCACTTATGCGCAGGGTTCTCTGGTGTTGTGGTCTGCTCAAGAGGGGCTGGTGGCAGCAGACAGCCCGGATATCCTTCGCTCCGGTAGTATAAGACATCTCGCCCTGGCAAACCCTAAGCTGGCACCCTATGGTGCCGCAGCCGTTGAAACGCTGACAAGGCTGGGGGTTTACGACATCCTTTCACCTAAACTGGTGCAGGGGGAAAATATCGCGCAGGCCTACCAGTATGTGTTTTCCGGCAATGCTGAACTGGGCTTTGTGGCCCTGTCGCAGGTGATGCAAGATGGCCAGCTGAGTGCCGGGTCAGGCTGGGTGGTGCCGGCTGATCTGTATACACCGATTCGTCAGGATGCCGTGCTATTAACGCGGGGCAAAGATAATAGCGCCGCGATTGCGTTGCTGGATTATCTGCGATCAGACGCTGCGGCGGTTATTATCCGCGCCTATGGCTATAAACTCTAAACTAGCGGGGAGTCTCACCCATGTTCAGTGATGGAAACTGGGCGGCCATTATCTTAACAGTCAAGCTGGCCAGCATAGTGACCCTGTTGCTGCTGATTATCAGTACCCCGATCGCCTGGTGGCTGGCGCATACCCGTTGCCGTCTGAAATCTTTCTTTGAGGCATTGGTGGCACTGCCGATTGTATTGCCACCTTCGGTTCTGGGTTTTTATCTGCTGCTGGCGATGGGGCCACAGGGTTTTGTCGGCCAGATCACTCAGGCGCTGGGCATTGGCACCCTGCCCTTTACCTTTGCCGGGCTGGTGGTGGCGTCGGTGTTTTATTCCCTGCCCTTTGTGGTTCAGCCAATTCAACAGGCGTTCGAAAATATTGGCGAAAACTATCTCGAAGCCGCTGCGACCCTGCGCGCCACGCCGTTAGACCGTTTTTTCAGTGTCGCTCTGCCGCTAGCCCTGCCGGGATTTCTGACCGGCAGCGTTTTGGGTTTTGCCCATACGGTGGGTGAGTTTGGCGTGGTGTTGATGGTGGGGGGCAATATTCCCGGTGTCTCACGGGTGGTGTCAGTACAGATCTATGACTATGTGGAAGCGCTTGAGTATGGTCAGGCCCACTCACTGGCGATCACCATGCTGGTGTTCTCCTTCCTGACCCTGTTGCTGCTCTATACCTTTAACCCGAACAGAAGAAAGCTCTGATGTCTGTGTCCGCTGATATTTATGCTCAATTTAAGCTGAACTATGACGGCTTTGTGCTGGATGTAGATCTGAATCTGCCTTCACAGGGGGTGACGGCACTGTTTGGTCCCTCTGGCTCGGGTAAATCCACCCTGCTGCGCTGTATTGCCGGGCTTGAACGGGCTGAGGGTAAGCTAACCGTAAACGGTGAGGTGTGGCAGGATGAAACCACCTTTCTGCCCACGCATCAGCGTCCGATTGGTTATGTGTTTCAGGACGCTAATCTGTTTCCGCATCTCAGCGTTAAAGGCAATCTTAACTATGGTTTTAAACGCCAGCCGCACCGCCACGATGGCTTTTCTCTGGATCGGGTTGTTGATCTGCTGGGCATTGAACACCTGCTGCAACGCAAGCCGGACAGGCTATCCGGGGGGGAGAAACAACGGGTTGCCATCGCCCGGGCGCTGGCGGTTAATCCCCGCCTGCTGCTGATGGATGAGCCGCTGGCGGCACTGGATCTGGCCCGTAAACGGGAGATTCTGCCGTTTCTGGAGAAACTGCATGAGGAACTGGAGATGCCGGTCATCTATGTTACCCATGCTTCCGCTGAGGTTGCCCGTCTGGCGGATCATCTGGTGGTGTTGAATCAGGGGCGGCTAGAGTCTGCCGGATCGCTGAATGAAACCTTTTCCCACGTTGAGTTGCCGCAGCAAGCCAGCGATGCCGGCAGTGTGATTATCGAAGCGCGGATAACCGAGGTGCAACCGCAGTGGCATCTGGCGCTTGCCAGCTTTGATGGCGGTGAGATCTGGATCAGGGATCTCAACTTTAGCAGCGGCCAGAAGGTGCGTTTTCAGGTGATGGCCCGGGACGTCAGTCTGGCGCTGACCGCAGATCACAACAGCAGTATTGCCAATGTACTGCCGGCTGGAATTGATCGGATCAGCGAGGGGGATCATCCCGGTGTTGCGCTGGTACGATTGAAAATCGGTACAAACTTTATCCTGAGTCGCTTAACCCAGCGGTCTTTGCATACCCTGGGTCTTGCCGAGGGTGACCGGGTCTGGGCGCAGATTAAATCCACGGCGATAGTCGGTTAGGATTGCCGCGTCTGACCAGTCCAGTGTTGCCGGGTATGTTGGCGCTCACTTACTGTTTGGAGGCTGTTATAGCGGAGTGTTACTAGGAATATGAGAAGAGCTATCGTCTTGCTGGTTTGGTTCCCGACAAACATCTGATTACCGCCTGAGCACCCTCAAATTAGTCAGGCCGTGGCATTGCGATAGCATGATAAGCGCAGTATCTGCTTCAGTCAGAGCCCGGTCAGCTTAATTCGGCTGATTGACGTCACCAGAGAAATAGATCATTATCGAACCCATGAACAGATTTACAGCAGACAGCAACAGCATTATTACCATCATTTCCGAGGAACTGGTGGGTTAGCGCGTGTCTTAGCAAAACATAAAAACCCGCCCTCTCAGGCGGGTTTTTTTATATCTGAAACCCGCTGCCAGTAGAGGGTCTGGGGAAGCCATTATTCAATCACGAGTGAGGTCCACAGAGCCATGATGAACACCGCAGTTTCCACCGACACTACCGCTGAGACCAGCAACTACTACCCTGCCCTCGATGAGATCCTTGCCGCAGCGCAACGTCTTCAATCCGTGGTCACCCGCACGCCTCTGATTCGCAGTGAAAATCTGAGTGAGCGATATGCTGCTGATATCTACCTTAAGCGGGAAGATCAGCAACTGGTCCGCTCCTATAAGATCCGTGGTGCCTATAACAAGATTGTCAGCCTCACGGCGGCACAGCAGTCACAGGGAATCGTCTGTGCCAGTGCCGGGAATCATGCTCAGGGGGTTGCCTACGCCTGTGCCCTGTTGGGGTTAAAAGCCACCATCTTCATGCCGGCTCCGACGCCGGGGCAGAAAGTTGAACAGGTGCGAAAGTATGGCAAAGCACTCGTGGATATCCGTTTAGTGGGTGATACCTATGATGATGCCTATCATCAGGCGATGCTTTTCTGTTCCGCCGAGCAGGCCACTTTTGTACATCCTTTTGATGACCCGAAAGTGATTGAGGGTCAGGCATCGGTGGGGGTTGAGATCCTCAATCAGCTGGCTGCAACAGAGGGTCAGGTGGATATGTTGCTGATGCCCGTGGGCGGAGGTGGACTGGCATCCGGGGTGTCTTCCTACTTCAGAGCCCGCTCTCCCCTGACCCGGTTGATCGGTGTTGAACCGGAAGGTGCCGCGTCGATGAGTGGCTCATTAGCCGCTGGCAGCAATGAAACGCTGTCCCGGATCGATAATTTTGTTGATGGTGCGGCGGTAAAACGGGTGGGTGAACGTACCTTTGCGATCTGTAAGCAGAACCTGGACCGTGTCGTTACTGTGCCGGAGGGTCTGGTTTGCTCCACCATGATGCAGCTTTACAATCAGGAGGCCATTGTCGTCGAACCTGCCGGTGCATTATCGATTGCGGCGCTGGATAACGTTAAAGATGAGATCCGGGGTAAAACCGTGGTCTGTGTTGTCAGTGGAGGTAACAACGATATTTTGCGTACCGAAGAGATCAAAGAGCGGGCGATGCTGTTTGAGGGGTTAAAACACTACTTTATCGTTAACTTTCCCCAGCGGGCGGGCGCGTTACGTGAGTTTCTTGCTGAGGTTCTGGGACCGCATGACGATATCGCCCGCTTTGAATATGCCAAGAAGAATAACTGTGATCGCGGCCCTGCCCTGATCGGCATTGAGCTGGCCTGTAAAGAGGACCTGCAGCCACTGCTTGAGCGCATGACGGAGAGGCAGATCCGGTTTGAGTATCTCAACGATCGCCAGGATCTGTTCCGGTTTGTGGTTTAAGTCAGAGCATTCAATCAGCCCTGCTTTATCAACAAAGTGGTGTGTATAGCGTTGGTCTGCTCTGTCTCCCTGGCTGAATCTTGTTAAGATAAAACCTTCGGCAAGCTGGATGGGCAGAGCAGATGGATAACTTCTATCGGCAGTTGACAGGGTTTACTGACATCGCTCAGATTGTTGATGAGCGTTTCTACCAACCGGTACCGGATGACTGGTATGTCTCTGTTGTCGATGTGCGCGGTTCAACTGAAGCGATTGAACGGGGCTGCTACCGGGATGTTAACTTTATCGGGGCGGCCGCCATCACGGCCCACCTTAATCTGGTTAATCCCGATCTGCCGTTTATGTTTGGCGGTGACGGCGCGACGATTCTGGTGCATGAAAGTATGCGGGATAAGACCCTTAAGGTGTTGCAGTCGCTGAGTCACTTCGCCAGAGAGAGCTTTGCTTTAGAGCTTCATGCGGGGCTGGTTCCGGTCAGGACATTGCGCGCGATGGGTAAAGATCTGCAGATCGCAAAATACCTTTCTGGTGAGAACATTGCTCAGGCGATGTTTAAAGGCGGCGCAATTTCACTGGCGGAGGGTCTGGTAAAGACCCGCTCAGAGTTTCGTTGTGCACCCTGCCCGGTGTTCTGCAAAACGGAAATATTCACCGGCCTCACCTGTCGCTGGCAACCCGTTCCCTCGGGTAACGGCGTGACTATAGCGCTATTGATTCAGCCCCAGGATGAGAATAATCAGACGCTGTTAGCGGAGATAATTGCCAGAATAGAGACCGTTCTGGGAGGTTCTTTCGCCACCGCTAATCCGGTCAACATGGGTAATGCGCGTTATCGCTCTTTTCTGGATAACCTGAAACGGCAGCTGAGGGTGACGGATATTGGTTTCAACAAAGCGTCCTTGCGCACCCTTTATGAGCTCTTCTTGACGGTCCCGCTGTTCAATCTTAAGTGCTTCAGGTTTATTCCCAGCGTGCGGAACTATGTTGATAAAATTCCGTTGCACTGTGACTTTAAAAAATTCGACGATACGCTGCGGATGGTGCTGGACTGCTCGCCTTCAGATTATCGGGCAATAGAGGATTATTTGCAGTCAGAGCAACAGGCGGGCCGGGTTCGTTTTGGTATCCATGTGTCGGATGCCGCGCAGATGACCTGCTATGTGGAGAGTATAACCGATGGCGGTCATCTGCACTTTGTTGATGGTGCCGATGGTGGTTATGCGCTGGCCGCTAAAAAGCTTAAGCTCGAACAAAACCGTTTGCAGACGGCCTAGTCACTTAACAGCTTAGTCACTTAACGACTTAGCCACTTCAAACCCGGTGTGGGTTTAACGCACCACTCCAGAATTGTCATAGACGTCATGTACCCAATTGCAGAGGTGACAGGCGTTGTTGAAAGGGCCGTTCAGCGTTCTGTGATCTTGAGACCGTTGCAAGGCAGAACCATCTGTCGATGACGAACTCAGGCTTTAAATCTACCGGTACGCGACAGTGGTATCACCTTGTCAGCAGATCGCTTGCTGTTATCTGTTACTGATGTATTAGCCGGCCCCGGGTGATTTACAGAATCTCTGCTGCCATCCAAGACCTCTTTCAAACACCAAAGCTCATCGTGCATCATTTGAGATATTTTTATACAGGCGGCAAGTGGTGTCTTAGCCCGGTATCTGACCGCGTCGATACGAAACTGTAATCGCCTTAAATGAATCCTGTTCTCAGGCTTTGCAGCGTTAATTATCTGGTTAACCTTCAAGCGTAAATAACGCTCAAGTACCTGAGGTTTGGTTTGTGCCAGTGCTACCAGATGATCAAAGTCCAGCGGCTTATATTGAGAGTTCATAGAGCCCCCTACTCACTAATAGGATCCTTACAGTATGGCATTAACTCGCGTAAAGGCTCTGTTTCAGGCGCTGGAGTCACCAAAAAGTGGTTTGTTTGCCTGAGTATGGTCTATATTTCGATGAGGAGTGTAGTAAGTGCCTAATGGATTAATAGCAGAGATCTTCAGTGATGATGACAAAATCTGTGGTACTGGTTCTGAGCGACGGCGGGCATCTTCATGATGATACCGAAGATTTTTTACGGAGAAAGGGTCACGATGTGATTACCGATCCGGATAGCTTCGGTGATGCCTTTGCACAGGACTCGCATAAAATCATCCTGATTGCATATCAGGATCTGGAGCAAGGACTGGAGTGTTATAACCGGGTTGTCGCTGAGTTTTCGCTCGGGTGTTGTCCGCACTACTCGGTTATTTTGTGTATCAGCAAGGATGCTAGTGCAGCAGCTGAGCTGTGTTTAAATCAGACCGTCGATAACTACTTTATTGTGAAACCCATTTACGATATGCATCGCTTAGCGCTGCTGGTTAAGCAGGCAGATGACGCGGTCGTTCATGCAGAGCAACAAATGGCTTTAGCCTGCATTGGTGAAGAGCTGGTTGAACATAAACGGGAACTCGATCACTTCATTATCAGTAATATTGACAAAGGCGTTGAGTGTCAGGCCGATACGGTGAACGCTTTTTCTGCTGCACTGAATGAACTGACTGAACTGATTGCGGGGCACTACGACCACCATCTGATTATTGAACACAACAATGTTGCGGAACAGACCCGGCAATTAAGTGACCGAAAACTCAGGGATATATCAGAGTGGGCTGAAACCGCTAAAGAGGGCTATAACGAGATCAATCGGCTGAAGATGCCTGATGTTTCAGAAAATAAGCGTAATATTGCCCTGATTGGCAGTGATTCGAAGGATACTGTATCCGTTCAACAGACTCTATTTGACTGCGGTTACAATCCTGTTGTGTTCGCAAACGCCAGAGAAGCGCTGCCAGCGATGATCTGTCGAAAACCCGATCTGTTGTTACTTGATTACGAAGTGTCTGATCTCAGTGCCCTGAAAGTGCTGGCTTATATGCACAAGTTTAATCAGTTGACGGATATTCCGGTAATATTGCTGACTGAACTCAGGGATAAAGAGATTCTCTCAGCTTGTCTGAAAGCCGGAGCCCGTGATTTTATTGTGACACCGGCAGATAAAGAGACGCTGTGTGACAAAATTAGTAAACTGCTGCCGGACTATCAGGCTCAGACCTAGTAGCCCTGCTACAGGATGCAGCTTTATTAGATTCGTTAAAACCAGTTCTTACGTTTAAACAGCCATAGCTGTATTGCAACGGTAATCGTCATAAAGCCACTGACGATCCAGAAAGCCCAGGGGTTTTCTGCGCCGGGCATTCCGCCGACGTTGATACCCAGAAGTCCGGTCAGGAAACCGAGGGGGAGGAAAACGGCAGCAACAATCGATAGCAGATACATCCTGTTGTTCATCTGTTCTGCCAGCCGGTTCGAGAGCTCCTCCTGTGCCACCGCTGCCCGGTCCCGGGCGGAGTCCAGATCTTCAATGTAACGGATCAGCGTATCGGTGACCTCCCGGAGGTTTTGCCGGTCACCCTCTGTCAGCCAGGTAACTTTGGTATTGTTCATCTGCAGCAACGCATCCCGCTGGGGTGCCAGATAGCGCCGCAGGGAGATCACCACCCGGCGTACTGCCGATATCTTGTTTCTCAGATCGTAGCTGCTGGAGCTCAGTAGTTCCTCTTCGATCGAGTCGACATAATCTTCGGTATCGTTGATGGTGTCCTGCATCCGTACCATCAAAGTGGATGATAGCATGGCGAGAAAGTCCCCGGTGCTGGTAGGACCGGTGCCTGCTTCAATGGCATCGACGATATCTTTTGCCGACAACATCCGTCGTCGCCGGGTGCTGATAATCCGTTTTTCGTCGATCCAGATGCGGATGCCCACCATATCTTCGGGGTTGGAATCGGGGCTGAGGTTGACGCCTCTTAATGCAATTAAGAGGCCTTCATTCACCTGCGTCGTACGGGGACGGCTCTCCTCAGTCAGGAGTGCATCAATGACCACATCACTGAGCTGACTTTTTTCCGTTATCCAGTGACGGGTATCAGCATCGGTATAATCAAAATGCAGCCAGGTCAGCTGATTTTCGGGCAGACCCTTGTCGAGATCATCTCCTGACAGGACTCTGCCACCGCCCTTACCATCCAGCGAATAGCCATACACTAAACCTGAGAATCCCATATTATAATCGACCCTGAATTGTGCAAAAAAAAACTGCGTTGAGTAGATAAACTGCCACTTCAAGCGTTTACAGCATAGCATTGCAAAACAGCGTTCTGCGAGAAGTTATATCGTTCGAATATCGGTTTTAATTATCAGGTTTACGGCTGTTGAGATGCCTGAAGTGCCTGACAGGCAGACACTCGCTTTTTCGGTTATAACGGCACGACCGCCGTTGATGACTTAGCTCGCCAGGCTGCATTCACCACAGAGAGGCCGGGTTATATTTTCCCGGATGGCGGTGGCATCATCGCCCATACCAATCAGGAAGTGTAGTTTGGTGAACGCGGCTTCCAGGGTGAGATCCGCAGCGGGGATTACGCCGATCCGGTTCAGGGTTTCGCCGGTTGCATAGGCTCCCTGATGCACACTGCCCTGCAGACACTGACTGGTATTGAGTACTACGATACCGTTGTTGCCAGCGCGCTCGAGGGAAGCGATAAAGGTTTTGTTCTGGTCTGGAGGGTTGCCAACACCGTAGGATTGCAGAATCAACGCCCTGACCTCTTCAGCGTCCAGTAGTGCATCGATCACCCGGGCAGAGATGCCGGGATAGATCGGAGCTATAACGATTCCGTTAGGCTTGAAGTGAGGCAGATTAAAATTCGGCGACCCCGGCTTCAGTAGCAACGGGTGTTGTATCGCTATATGGATACCCACCTGCCCCAGCCAGGCAAAGTTGGGTGAATCAAAGGCGTCCAGTTCGGTGCTCTTCACTTTTTTACTGCGGTTGCCCCGTAGCAGACGACCGTTGAAGTAGATACAGACCTCTGGGATATCATAGTTGCCCGCCAGAATCAGACTGGTGACCAGATTGTCCAGGGCATCATTACGCAACTCAGATAGCGGAATCTGAGAGCCGGTGATGATCACCGGTTTGTTCATTCCCTGCAGAATAAATGACAGTGCTGAGGCAGTATAAGCCATGGTATCGGTGCCATGGAGCACGATAAAACCATCATAGTCGTGCCAGTTTTCGATCAGAGCCTGACCGATCAGCGTCCAGTCTGCAGGCATCAGATTCGAGCTGTCGATCAACTGATCAAACTTAACCAGCCGGTAATCGGGCAACTGATGAGCGGAACCCGGACTGTGATGCCGCTGAAGGCGACTGTTCAGCAGTGCTTCAAAT
This sequence comes from Amphritea atlantica, assembly GCA_024397875.1. Classification (NCBI taxonomy): domain Bacteria; kingdom Pseudomonadati; phylum Pseudomonadota; class Gammaproteobacteria; order Oceanospirillales; family Oceanospirillaceae; genus Amphritea; species Amphritea atlantica. The sequence continues at coordinate 4,140,884 of CP073344.1, read as the reverse complement.
CCGTCATCCGGAACATAGCCCTGCGCTGACGACGTCATGCCGATAGTGCCGCCGGTGTATAGAATCAGGATTTGTCGTTTCATCAGCTACGTTTCTCCAGTACAAATGACTGCGGTGCCAGCATCGATTGTGGGCTGAGCAGATGTTCCAGCTCGGCTTCGCTTAACAGCTTTTCTGACAGCACCAGTTCCCGAACCGTACGCCCGGAGTGCAGTGCGATCTGGGCGATCCGGGAGGCATTGCCATAACCGATATGCGGCACCAGCGCAGTGATACAACCGATACTGCGATCCACTAGTTCGGCACATCGCTCACGGTCTGCTTCAATGCCCTTTATGCAACGTGTCTCAAACATTGAGCAGGCGGAGCCCAGCATCTTCATTGAGTTAAGAAGGTTGTAGATAATCAGCGGTTCCATCGCATTGAGCTGCAACTGCCCGGCTTCTGCGGCTAGGGTCACTGCCAGGTCGCTGGCGATAACCTGATAGGCTGTCTGGTTGACCGCCTCCGGAATAACCGGATTCACTTTACCCGGCATAATGGATGATCCGGGTTGCATCGGCGGGAGTTTGATTTCGCCAAAGCCGGTGCGTGGCCCACTAGACAGCAGACGAAGGTCGTTGGCTATCTTACTCAGTTTGATCGCAAAGCGGCGCAGGACGCCTGAGAACAGCACAAAGGCTCCCATATCCGACGTTGCTTCGACCAGATTGGTCGCGGGCACCATTGGCTTACCGGAGATTTCCGCCAGATAGCTGACGGCCAGTGCCGCATAGCGGGGATGGGTATTGATGCCGGTACCAATAGCGGTGCCGCCGAGGTTGATCTCACACAGCAGCTTACAGGCGTCACCCAGACGGTCAATATCTTCGCTCAGGGTTACGGCAAAGGCTTCGAATTCCTGACCCAGGGTCATCGGAACCGCATCCTGCATCTGGGTACGGCCCATCTTAACCACATCGGAGAACTCCTGCCCTTTTGCTCTGAGGGCATCAATCAGGCTTTTGATGGTCTCTATCAGCGGGTCTGAAGCCAGCTGAATCGCCAGGCAGGCCGCAGAGGGATACGCGTCATTCGTCGACTGAGAACGGTTCACATCATCGTTGGGGTGCAGGTACTGATACTGCCCTTTCGGGTGCCCCAGTTTTTCCAGCGCGAGATTGGCAATGACTTCGTTGGCATTCATGTTGGTTGAAGTGCCCGCTCCGCCCTGAATCAGGTCGACGACAAACTGGTCATGCAGGTGGCCATCACGAATCTCTTCGCAGGCGGCAATGATCGCCTGTGACTTAAGCGGATCAAGACTGCCCAGGTCAGTATTGGCTTTGGCGGCGGCCATTTTTACCATCGCCAGTGCCTGCACCAGCTGCGGGAAATGGCTAATGGGAACGCCGGTTATGGCGAAGTTATCAACGGCGCGTTGTGTCTGAATGCCATACCAGGCGTCCGCAGGAATTTCCATATCGCCCAGCAGGTCATGCTCGTGACGTGTGCTCATTTTTCAGGTTTCCATCAGAGGTTGGGCATCTCGGCCCGTTACCATTTAGGTTATGAGTGTCCGCCGGTAACCATAGTTACCGGCGGGAGTTCGTTAATATCAGGAGGTCGCCTTAGCTGTGTCGTTGGCGGCATACTGATCGGCTGCGTCCTGTTGCGTCGGTAGCTGATCCCAGGCAGCCGGATCAATATTCAGATCGCTGAATTTCTCCGGGTCGAAAATAGGTGTTTCGATGCCATCTTTGCGTTGTTGCTCGTAATCACGCATCACCCGCAGACCGGTCTTGAACAGTAGTGCCAGCGCCAGCAGATTTGCCAGTGCCAGGAAGCCCATGGTGATATCAGCAAAGGCGAATACTGTGCCCAGATCCATAATGGCACCCCAGCAGCACAGGCAGATGATCGCGACCCGGAAGGTATTAAACAGATTCTGGTTCTCTTCACTGAAGAAGTTCAGGCTGTTTTCGCCCAGATAATAGTTGTAAAGAATGGTGCTGAATCCGAACAGCAGCAGGGCAATACTGACGAACATCCGGCCCCATTCGCCAACATGATCGGCCAGTGCGGACTGAGTGAGCGCAACACCGCCCTGCCCGGCAATAGTGGCAGGATCATAGATGCCACTCAGCAGAATGATGAATGCGGTACAGGAGCACAGAATCAGGGTGTCGATAAATACGGAGAACGCCTGCACGATACCCTGATTAGCCGGGTGTGGAACATAGGCAACCGCGGCAACGTTAGGTGCGCTGCCGAGCCCCGCCTCGTTGGAGAACAGGCCGCGTTTGACGCCCATCAGAATGGCTGCACCGATGCCACCACCAATGGCTGGATTCAGGCCAAAGGCGCTATTCACAATCAGCACGATAACGTCGGGAATACGCTCGATGTTCAGGCCCAGTACCACCAGTGTGATGCCGAGGTAGCCCAGCGCCATGACCGGAACCAGAACTTCGGATACTTTAGCGATGCGCTTTACACCGCCAAAGATGATCAGGCCGACAATCAGCGCCAGTGCGATTCCGGTGTAGTAGGTTGGGATACCAAAGGCATCCTCAAATGAGGTGGCAACCGAGTAAGACTGCATCGCGGTGAAGCCGAAGCCAAATGTTACCAGCAGCAAAACCGAATAGAGCGCAGCCAGCCATTGCCATTTTTTACCCAGTCCGCGACGGATGTAGTATGCGGGGCCACCCCGATAGGTGCCATCCGGCTCTGCTTTTTTGAAGGTTTGTGCCAGGGTACATTCGAAGTAACTGGTCGCCATGCCCATCAGACCGATGACCCACATCCAGAAGATGGCACCCGGTCCACCCAATGTAATGGCAACCGCAACACCGGCTATATTACCTCCCCCCACCCGTCCGGCAACGGAGAGTAGCAGTGCTTGAAATGAACTCAGGTGGCCCTGCTGTTCATGTTTGAAAAGCTGTTTGCCGCTAAAAATTTTGAACATCTGACCAAAGTAGCGGAACTGCACAAACCGTGATGCAATCGTGAACCAGAGGCCCAGAGAGATAAGCACACCAATCAGAACTTTTCCCCAGAGCAGATCGTTGAGAAATTCCAACATAAGACAGTCTCCATTTGCGACCACGGGTCGCTATTATTTTTGTGGTTGAGACGAATATTTAATCAGCTTCAGGGGGCGCAGAACATTTGATGCTTTAGTGCATATTGGTGTCAGATAGCGCACTCACTGCGCTAAACTGCGCCATCAATTGCTTTGCATCCGGTACAGCTTCCCCTTTAGAATGAAGTTCCCGGGCGTTGTTAAGTGGAGCAGGATCTGCATGCATCAGGACTTTGCCAGTAATCTCAGGCTGCTGTGCAGCTATTACAAATCGATAGCGGAAGTGTGCCGGCGGCTCGATATTAACCGGCCTCAGTTTAATCGTTACCTCAGTGGCCGATACAAACCCTCTGCTCATACGCTGCTGCGCTTTTGTGATTTCTTTGGTGTTGAAGAACACGAGATTCTCATGCCTCATGAGCAGTTTGAGCGTCTGATCAAAGTACGTCCCCGCCCTCAGGTTGCTGAGGCGTCTGAGCAGCTTGAGTCAGAACATCTGGATCGGCTGCAGCGAGGCGCGGCCAGCCTGGACAAATACCTGGGGTACTACTTTGAATACTATCAGTCGATGGCCTATCCCGGCCGGATTCTGAGAACGCTGATCTGTATTGAGCGGCGCGACGATCGGGTCTGCTATCAACGCACCGAGCGCCTGCGTGAGCATCCTGGCGACAAGGTCTTTCATGGGGTTTATCTCGGCATCGCCAGTTTTCTGACCGACCGTATTTTCATGGTGGATTATGAATCACTCACGGGTAATGAGATGACCCAGACCATTTTGTTTCCTTCCTTTAAGAACCGGGTATCGCGATTGAGTGGGCTTAAACTTGGCGTATCCGGTAGTGGTGAACGGATGCCCTGCTGTGCCCGGGTTGTGTATGAGTATCTGGGACGGTCGGTTGATAAGCAGCGAGCGTTGTCCCTCTGCGGATTATATGCGCAGGATTCTGATGAGATAGAGCCGTCGATCAAGGCGATGATCCGTAACGAGATGGGGGCTAAAGACTGGCACTTTCGGGCACTGTATATCTGACTATTGCGCTACAGATCTTCTTGTCAGTAGCTAACGTATACTCGCCCGGTTTATTCGTTCTTTATGAGGCCGTTTTTGATCAGCGTAGCATGAATTTTCATGGCGCTTTTCTTTAACCGATTCAGCTCACCCAGGTTTGGGATAATCCCGGCATTGATCTCCGACTCTTTCTCCTCCAGCTGCATATCCAGATAATCAAGTAACTTCTTGGCGCATCCGGTGCAGGGGCCATTGCAAAGCTTTTCTTGTGGCGTGTCGAATGGAATAGCTGATCGAATGTCTGCTATCAGCTTTCGCATCGCTATTGGAGTGTCAGGCTTGGTTATCATGGGTCAGTGTTCCACGTGGAACCTTTACTTAGTTGGTACTGTGTTGATGATAGATAATATACTGTGCTGCGGCTTCAAGGTCATCAACAATGACTGTGTTCTCAGGCAGTCCTCCTTTGGCTATCGTGCGCTCCCCCTTTCCTGTTCTGACCAGAATGGGCGGACAGCCTGCAGTTATCGCCGCTTCAAGATCGCGCAAAGAATCACCCACCACAAATACCTTGCCGGGATCGATATCCGGATAGCAGCTGAGAATGTGCTGGTAGAGACCTGGTTGCGGTTTGCGGCAGTAACAGTGATCATCCGGTGAATGAGGGCAGTACTCAATTTTCTCGATGCGCCCGCCCTGCTCCTCTGCCAGTGAGGTCATTTTTCGATGCATCTGATTCAGGGTCGTCAGATCGAAGTAGCCTCTGGCCAGGCCAGACTGATTAGTCGCCACGCAAATATCGAAGCCGGCTTTCGTTAATCGGGCAATAGCTGCCATGCTGCCTGGCAGCGGTTGCCACTCATCAACGGTTTTGATGTAGTTATCGGAGTCGTAGTTGATAACGCCGTCACGATCGAGAATTACCAGTTTCATCACTACCTTCTATGGCCTGATTGGTTACAGGATTGCAGTATAAAATCAAAATTCAGGGATAAAAAAGCCGGTTTGATAACCGGCTTTTTTGGTCAGTTTAATGGCTGAAATCTTAACTCAATGCTGAGATGTCTGCCACGCCCAGGAACAGGTTGCGAAGCTGGCTGAGAAGCGCAAGGCGATTGTTTCGGATCGCTTCGTCATCGGCCATTACCATCACCTCATCGAAGAACTTATCGACCACCGGACGCAGCTCAGCGAGTTGCTCAAGCACTGCTTTAAAATCACCCAGCGCGATCAACGGCTTCAGCTGAGTGTTTTTGTCTGCTACCGCTTTAGCCAGGTCTTTCTCAGCCTCTTCCTGCAACAGTGATTCAGATACGCTGCTGGCGATGCTGCCTTCCTGCTTGCTGAGGATGTTAGCGACTCGCTTGTTCGCTGCCGCCAGCGCTCCGGCCTCCTCCAAAGTGCGGAAGTGGCTTACGGCCTGTACCCGCTGATTGAACTCAAGCGGCTTAGTTGGGCGGAGTGCGTGCACAGCCAGGTAGACCTCGACAGCGATGCCCTCGTCGTCATACCAGGCGCGGAAACGCTCCAGCATAAAGTCAGTGATACGGGCTACCAGACCGTCTTTAGCCGGCAGGACGGCGTAGTTGTTGGCGGCAACCTGGATCAGGTCTTCCAGATCCAGATTGAGGCGCTGCTCAACGATGATTCGCAAAACGCCCAGGGATGCGCGGCGCAGTGCAAACGGGTCTTTGGAGCCGGTGGGTGGCTGGTTGATACCGAACAGGCCGGTCAGTGTGTCCAGTCGATCGGCCAGGGCAACGGCGATGCCAGGTTCGCTTTGCGGCAGTTCATCGCCGGCAAAGCGTGGCATATATTGCTCATTCTGTGCCAGAGCAACGCCTTCGTCCTCTCCGTCATGCAGTGCATAGTGGTATCCCATCAGGCCCTGAAGGTCGGGGAACTCGAACACCATATCGGTCATCAGGTCGGTCTTGGCGAGCATCGCTGCACGCTCTGCCTTGTCCTGATCCTGATCCAGTCGCTGTGCAATGTGTCTCGCCAGCGCAGCGACGCGGACGGCTTTGTCATGCAGCGTACCCAGTTCTTTTTGGAAGACGATGTTTTTAAGGTCATCGATACGGGACTCAAGGGTGCGCTTCTTGTCGGTCTCAAAGAAGAACGCGGCATCGGCCAGGCGTGGGCGAATGACCTTTTCGTTCCCGGCAATCACCTGTGCCGGATCGGTTGATTCGATGTTGGCGATGGTGATGAAGAATGGCATCAGCTGGCCATTGCTGTCGCGCACATGAAAGTATTTCTGATGCTCTTTCATTGAAGAGATCAGGGCCTCTGACGGCACCTCCAGGAAGCGATCATCGAAACGTCCGGTCAGTGCGACAGGCCATTCGTTGAGGGCGGTCACTTCGTCCAGCAGCTCTTCATCGATCTGAGCGATGCCGTTAATTGCCGCGCCTTCTGCTTCAACCTGGGCACGGATTTTTTCCCGGCGCTCCTCAAAGTCGGCGATGACATAGCCAACGCTTTCGAGGTTTTCCAGGTATTCATTTGCCTGGTTGAGAGTGATATCGTGGTTGTAGTGGAAGCGATGGCCGCGGGTGTCGCGGCCGGCTTTCAGACCGAGAATCTCGCACTCGATCACCTGATCTCCCATGAGCATGACGACCCATTTAACCGGGCGAACAAATTCAGTGCGGGAGGCGCCCCAGCGCATCCGCTTTGGAATTGGCAGCTTGCTGAGAGCAGTTTCGATAATGGCAGGCAGCTCGTCAGCAATCGCTTTGGCGGGTACGGACTGGCTGAAGCTCATCTTTCCGTCAATTTCTTGCAGGCTGTCTATGGTGGTGCCGCACTTGCGTGCAAAGCCTTCCAGTGCCTTTGACGGGTTGCCCTGCTCGTCATAGGCGATCCGCGCTGGAGGTCCCTGCATCATAAATGTGCTGCCTGGGACTTCGTCGGCAAGGTTGCTGATCAGCAGTGCAAGGCGGCGAGGTGCTGCGTATGAGCTAACAGTGGTTTCGGCAAATAGCGCTTCGGCTTGTTTGCCAAACAGCTCTTTGATACCTGAGACCACTTCGTTTTCAAGTGCCTTGGATAGTGTTTTTAGTGCTTTCGGTGGCAGCTCTTCTGTACCGAGTTCGAAGAGAAAATCCTGACGGTTAACATCGGTCATTACTTGCTCTCCTCTTCGCAGGCGGCTAAAACTTCGTTGCGGATGCTCTCTTCGGCTAATGGGAAACCCAGTCCCTTACGGGTGTTGAAGTACGCTTGTGCGACTTCACGAGCCAGGGTCCGGACACGCAGAATGTATCTCTGACGCTCAGTCACTGAGATTGCGTGGCGTGCATCCAGCAAGTTGAATGTGTGGGAGGCCTTCAGTACCTGCTCATAGGCAGGTAGAGGCAGCGGTACATCCAGTGCCAGCAGCTTGTTGCATTCCGCCTCGTGGTGGTCAAAGTTTTTGAACAGCTGGGGTACGTCTGCGTGCTCAAAGTTGTAAGTGGACTGCTCTACTTCGTTCTGATGGAAGACATCGCGGTAAGTGACCGGGCTGCCGTCAGGGTTGTAGGTCCACACCAGGTCATAAACACTCTCAACGTCCTGCAGGTACATCGCAATACGCTCAAGGCCGTAGGTGATTTCGCCGGTAACCGGGTAGCATTCGATGCCGCCGGCCTGCTGGAAATAGGTGAACTGAGTCACCTCCATGCCATTCAGCCATACTTCCCAGCCGAGGCCCCATGCGCCCAGCGTCGGTGACTCCCAGTTGTCCTCTACGAAACGTACGTCGTGTACGTTCAGGTCCAGGCCCATTCGTTCGAGCGAGCCCAGGTAGAGTTCCTGGAAGTTGGCTGGTGAAGGCTTCATGACTACCTGGAACTGGTAGTAATGCTGTAGTCGGTTCGGGTTCTCTCCGTACCGGCCATCGGTGGGACGACGGCTTGGTTGCACGTATGCGGAGTTCCAGGTTTCGGGACCGATAGCGCGCAGAAAAGTTGCTGGATGGAAGGTGCCTGCGCCGACTTCCATATCCAGTGGTTGCACTATTACACAGCCCTGCTCTGACCAATATTCTTGCAGTGCCAGGATCAGCCCTTGAAAAGTGCTTGCATCCGGTCTCGCTTTATCTGTCACTGAGATCACCATTTCGAATCTGTTTGTACAAAAATAGAGCGAAATTATACACGAATTCCAGATAGTTAGAGTGTCCGGTTAGTCGATAAGCGCTGTTTTTTCGGCTCCTTTTGGCTCAATTTAGTAGTCTTTGCACAGGTACTCTAAAATCTCAATCACCTGTCCGGTATTTTGCGCCACGGCCATTGCCGCAGCATCAATCTCTTTTAGTGGGTGAGTCAGTTCTTCGGCGTGTTCTATAATCAGGGATTTTCCCAGCGCTGTGGCTATGCCTGCATCAAAAGCAGCGTTCCACTGCTTGTATTTGTCACCAAACCGTACGATGACGATATCCGCTCTTTTGAGGGCTGTCATGTGTCTGATGCTGTTTAGTTTGGCTGCTTTATGGTCTTTCCAGAACGGGTTGTCCTCTGCCCCGAGAATATTCGTACCGCACTCGTCGCTGCTTTCATGGTCGGTATTCGGTGTCAGTATTTCTATGGGAAGATTGTTTTTGGCTATAGCGCTTTTGATCATCTCGCGCCATTCTGTATGAATCTCACCTGAGAGGTATGCGGTGTATTTCATCTCTATTTTCGCCTTCTGTTAGTTATATATGGATACTGCATTATATAATTCCTCCTGTGTTTTTGTTGTTGTTATCATTTCGCAATATAAAAGGTTCCACGTGAAACATCTTAAAGGCTGGTTGTCTGTATCGGTTCTCTGGTTGCTTGCACTGCTTCCTCTGTCTCTGGCGCAGAAGTTAGGTGTCTGGTTTGCAATGCGTGCCTATAACAAGAGAGGTAAGGCCTACCAGATTACCCGGATGAATATCGATTTTTGTTTTCCTGAGTTAACGGCCGAGGACAAAGCCGAGCTAACGAAAGCCAGTCTGATCGAAACTGGCAAGATGGCAGGTGAGTTGGGTATGAGCTGGCTGTGGAAGCCTGAGCGGGTGATGGCAAAGGTAACCCGGGTGTGCGGCGAGGAGGTCATGGAGGAGGCTCTGAGGCAGGGCCGTGGGGTGATTGTGATCGGCCCTCATCTGGGTAACTGGGAGGTGTTGGGGCTATATCTGAGTACCCGCTATACACTCACATCGATGTATCGCCCACCGAAGATTGAATTGATGGATCGGCTGATCAGAAAAAAAAGAGCCCGGTTGGGTGCGAAGCTGGCGCCGGCCAATGTTAAGGGCGTGCGTATGGCGATGAAGTCTTTGAAGGCCGGTGAAGTGCTGGGGATTCTGCCGGATCAGGAGGCCGATAGTGGTAGCGGGGTTTTCGTCCCCTTCTTCGGACAGGAAGCATATACCATGAAGTTGCTGCCGCAACTGGCAGCGCAAACCGGAGCGATTGTGGTCTCGGCGTATGCTAAGCGCCTGCCGGGTGCTGAGGGGTTTGAAATCTACTTTCATAAAACCCCGGAACAGATCAACGAGAAAGATCTGTTGCGCTCGGCTACCGCTATGAACTCAGAGGTCGAGTACTGTGTGCGACAGATTCCGGAGCAGTATCAGTGGGAATATAAACGATTTCAGCACCGGCCAGATGGTGGCCGGATGTACTAAACAGACGAAAAAAAAGGGCTTGCGCCCTTTTTTCTTTTCTAGCGTTTCCAGAAAGCGGGGGTGAACAGAACCAGCAGTGTAAACACCTCAAGCCGGCCCAGCAGCATGGCAAATGTCAGCACCCATTTGGCGGTGCTGTTCAGGTCGCCATAATGGGTTTTTACATCGCCAAGGCCCGGGCCCAGGTTGTTGAGTGTGGCGCCAACGGCCGACCATGCGGTTACCTGATCGAGACCGGTTCCCAGAAGAATGATCAGCATAATAATAAAGACGATCAGGTAGACCGAGAAAAACCCCCAGACCGCTTCCAGAATCCGGTCAGAGATAGGTTTCCTGCCCAGTTTAACGGGGATGACGGCATTGGGGTGGATCAGTCGCTTTATCTCCCGGTGACCCTGTTTCAGGATTAACAGGACGCGGATTACCTTCATGCCACCGCCGGTTGAGCCGGCACAGCCCCCGGCAAACGCGGCAACAAACAGCAGAAATGGCAGCATGACCGGCCATTGTGCAAAGTCCGCTGTGGCAAATCCGGTGGTGGTTGCGATGGACACAACTTCAAATATCGCCTTGCGGATCGACTCGCCGGGCGCATAGGTTTCTGTCAGGATGAGTACGCTGCCTGCCAGGCAGGAGATGCTGAACAGAATGGTCAGGTAAAACCTGAACTCAGGGTCCTGGAAGTAGTGGCTGAATGTGCGCTGCCGCCAGGCGAAGAAATGCAGGCCAAAATTGATGGCAGAAATTATCATGAAGAAGGTGCAGATCGCTTCGATGAGGGGGCTGTCGAAATAGCCTATACTGGCGTCGTGGGTGGAGAAACCTCCGATCGCCACCGTCGAGAAACTGTGGCCTACTGCGTCGAACAGGGTCATACCGGCAAGCCAGTAACTCAGCGCGCAGACGACGGTCAGCGACAGATAGATGTACCAGAGTGCTTTTGCCGTTTCGGTTATACGCGGAGTGAGTTTGCTGTCTTTAACGGGGCCGGGAGTTTCGGCCCGATAAAGCTGCATACCACCGATTCCGAGCATCGGCAGAATGGCTACCGCCAGAACGATGATACCCATGCCTCCGAGCCATTGCAGTTGCTGTCGGTAGAACAGAATCGACTCTGGCAGCGCATCGATTCCGGTTATCACTGTGGCACCCGTGGTGGTCAGACCGGAAAGTGATTCAAACACAGCATCGACAAACGAAAGCCCCGGATCATCTGCCAGCATAAAGGGGATCGCCCCGAACAGCCCCAGTACCACCCAGAAAAGCACGGTGATCAGGAATCCATCCCGATTTCTCAGGTCGGCCCTGACCCGGTAAACCGGTGACCAGATAATGAAGCCGGTTAGCAGAGTGATGGTGAAACCAGAGACAAAGGCCATATGGGTGCCATCATTGTACCCATAGGAGATTGCCAATGGTGGCAGCATAGAGATGCTGAATATCATCAGCAACAAGCCGAGGATCCGGAGGATTACCTTGTAGTGCATTAATACTCTCCGATCAGAAGAAACCCAGGCCTACCTGGAATAAGCGCTCGACTTCACTGATTTTTCGTTTGTCCACCAGAAAGAGGACTACGTGATCATCATTCTCTACAACGATATCATCGTGAGCAATCAGTACTTCATCCTGACGCACAATGGCGCCAATGGTTGTGCCGGCAGGAAGATCAATATCTTCGATTGTTTTGCCGACCACTTTGGAGGTGCGTTTATCACCATGGGCCACCGCTTCGATCGCTTCTGCTGCGCCGCGGCGCAATGAGTGTACCGCTGCGACATCGCCACGGCGGACGTGGGTTAGCAGGCTGCCGATGGTGGTTTGTTGCGGCGATATGGCAATATCAATCACCCCGCCCTGCACCAGATCAACATAGGCGGGGTTGTTAATCAGGGTCATGACTGTACGGGCGCCCAGTCGCTTAGCCAGCATTGAAGCCATGATATTGGCTTCATCATCATTGGTCAGTGCGCAGAAAACATCGGTGTCTTCAATATTTTCTTCCAGCAGCAGTTCTTTATCCGATGCGCTGCCCTGCAGGACGATGGTGTTATCCAGGTTTTTGGCGAGACTGTTGCAGCGACGGATATCCCGCTCAATGATTTTAACCTGATACTTGGCTTCGATATTCTGTGCCAGTCGTGCGCCTATATTACCGCCGCCGGCAATGATGATCCGTTTATAGGGGCGATCCAGTCGGCGCAACTCACTCATCACGGAGCGGATATCTTTCTTCGCGGCAATGAAGAACACTTCGTCATCCGCTTCGATGACGGTATCCCCTTTGGGGATGATCGGCCGGTCTTTACGGAAAATAGCCGCCACCCGAGTGTCCACGGCGGGCATATGCGAACGGAGATAGGATATCTCCCGGCCCACCAGAGGTCCGCCGTAATACGCTTTAACGGCGACCAACTGGGCTATGCCGTCGGCGAAATCAAGAACCTGCAGCGCACCGGGATGTTCAATCAGGCGGCGTATATGTTTGGTTACCAGCTCTTCCGGGCTGATCAGGACGTCGATAGGGATCGATTTGTCGGTAAAGATCGCTTTATCTTTGAGCAGGTAGTCATGCTCGCGGACCCGTGCGATCTTGGTGGGAGTATTGTAGAGGCTTTGAGCGATCTGGCAGGCGATCATGTTGACTTCGTCGCTGTTGGTCACGGCGATCAGCATGTCGGCATCGCGGGCTCCGGCCTGCTCGAGAATGGAGGGGTGGGATGCTTTACCCTCTACGGTGCGGATATCGAGACGATCCTGCAGTTCTCTCAGTCGGTTAATGTCGGTATCGACAATGGTGATATCGTTGGCTTCACTGGCCAGGTTTGCCGCCAGTGTGCCACCCACCTGCCCCGCACCAAGAATAATGATTTTCATATCTTAAAACTCTCCGGTCAGCTGGCAGAACAGTCTGCTTCAGTTCTGACCCTTTAGCAATACCGCATAATAAAAGCCATCGTGCCCTTGCGATCGGGGGAATAACTGACGGCCAAATGGCCGCTCAATGCCCCAGTCCGCTTCGATTGGGAGGTGGTGCGCGTCTGTTTGTGTTTTGGTAAAACGCTCAATTACCCGCTCGTTTTCCTGGGGAAAGACTGAGCAGGTGGCATATACCAGTCGGCCGCCGGGTTTCAGCATCTGCCAGCAATTCGCGAGAATAGCCAGTTGCAGCTCAGCAAGGGGCTTAATGTCCTCGTTCTGCCGCAGGTGTTTGATGTCAGGGTTACGCCGGATTACCCCCACTGCTGAACAGGGAGCATCAACAAGAATGCGATCATACTCAACGCCATCCCACCAGGTATTGGTAGCGGCATCTGCAATAATAACTTCAGCCGCGAGGTTGAGTCGGCTGAGGTTTTCCTCAATTCTGTTCGCCCGGTTGTGCTCCAGCTCCACGGCGGTAACATGACCGAGGTCCGGCTGGTGTTCAAGAATATGGCAAAGCTTGCCCCCGGGTGCGGCGCAGGCGTCGAGAACCCGCTGGCCGGGCTGCAGATCCAGTAGTACGCCGCTCAGCTGAGCCGCTTCGTCCTGGACGCTGGCGAAGCCATAGGCAAATCCGGGCAGGATGTTCACATCGACGGGCGTTTCCAGCTGAATACCGACGCTGGAATAAGGTATGGCGGATGCCGCTATGCCGGCATCATCGAGCTGCTGCAGATAGTTATCCCGACTACTTTTCTGTTGGTTTACCCGCAGTGTCATCGGTGGTTGCTGACTATTCTGCTCGAGGATCGCTTGCCAGTTCTCTGGCCAGTTATGCTGTAGCTTGGCGATCATCCACTGCGGGTGGTTGTAACGAAATTCGGGGTGCTCATTCAGCTGTTCAAACAGAGAGTCATGCTCTCTTTGCAAGTTTCGCAGCAGCGCGTTAAGCAGCCCTTTTGCCCACTCTTTATTGAGTTGGCTGGCTGCTTCAACGGTTTCGCTGATCGCTGCATGTGCGGGCACCCGCATCTCAAGTAGTTGATAAAACCCCAGCAACACCAGAGCATAAAGGTCCTGATCCTGCGGTTTGAATGGCTTTTTCAGTAACTGGTTTGCCAGACAGGAAAGGCGGGGTAAAAAGCGCATGGTGCCGTAGCAGATCTGCTGCAGCAGCGCCCGGTCGCTTTCCTGGCATTGTTGAAGTGCCCGGGGAAGCGCTGTGTTTAATGACTCTTTGCGACCAATAACCGGTCCCAGAGCGCGTGCTGCAATGGCGCGGATATTCATCAGCAGTGGCCCAGCTCCGTACCGTCGCTAAACAGCTCTCGCTTGGAGTTTAATACTGCGCTGCTATCCATCGCTTTGCTGCCGGGAAGTTGTATTTTCAGCAATCTGACCGCTCCGTCGCCGCTGGCGACAGTAATCGCCTGTTTGTCGGTGCCGATCACCGTGCCCGGTTTAGCGTTGCTCTGTTCATCGCTGGCTTCGGCGTACCAAATGCGCAGTGTTTCACCGTTCAGGGTGGTGAATGCTACAGGCCAGGGAGCCAGTCCCCGGATCTGCCGGGCGATCTCGGTAGCCGGTTTATGCCAGTCGATCTCCCCTTCCGCTTTTTCCAGCTTATGGGCGTAACAGGCCAGGCTGTCATCCTGGATTTCGGGCCGGATGGTCTGCCCGGCTATGGCTGGCAGGCTTTCCAGCAGAGCGGCTGCGCCTATCACGGCCAGCCGGTCATGCAGTTCACCGCTGGTATCTGTAGGGGTTATCGGACAGTGCTTTTTGAGCAGCATAGCGCCAGTGTCCAGTCCTGCATCCATCTGCATAATGGTGACGCCGGTTTCGCTGTCACCTGCCAGCAGTGCGCGGTGAATCGGTGCCGCTCCGCGCCAGCGTGGTAACAGTGATGCGTGAACGTTAATACAGCCCAGTCGCGGCGTATCGAGTACTGCCTGTGGCAGCAGCAACCCATAGGCGACTACCACCATCAGGTCGGCATCCAGCGCGGCCAGTTGCTGACGATCTTCGGCCAGCTTAAAGTTCAGTGGCTGATAAACGGGCAGGTCATGTTCCAGGGCAACTTTTTTGACCGGGCTTGGTGTGAGCTTGCGGCCACGTCCGGCAGGCCTGTCAGGCTGGGTATAGACGCCGATAACATTATGTCCGGCATCCAGCAGAGCCTGGAGGCTTGATGCGGCAAAGTCCGGTGTTCCGGCAAATAGTATGCGCAGTTGTCTGGCAGTGTCTGACATGTTTCAGGCCTTCTGACGGTGCAGTTTGTCCAGTTTACTGCGGATGCGATTACGCTTCAGAGGCGAGAGGTAATCGACAAACAGCTTGCCTTCAAGGTGATCAATCTCGTGCTGAATACAGACCGCCAGCAGATCGTCGGTCTCCAGAGTGTACTCCTCTCCGAACTCATTCATGGCTGTCAGGCGGATTTTGTTAGCCCGCTCAACATCTTCATAGAATCCGGGAACAGAGAGACAACCCTCCTGCATCCGCTCAGTTTCATCAGTAAGAACCTCAATCTGGGGATTAATAACCACAAGAGGGCTATTTTTTTCTTCAGAGGTATCGATAGTGATGATACGCTGGTGCACATTGATCTGCGTTGCCGCCAGGCCGATGCCCGGAGCGTCATACATGGTTTCAAACATGTCTTTGACCAGCTGACGCAGCTCATCGTTAAATTCGGTAACCGGCTCAGCAATTGTGCGCAGGCGTGGATCGGGAAATTCGAGTATTGGAAGTAGTGGCATGGCTGCTTGAGAAAGAAAAGGTTGAAAAAAATGGGCGCTAGAATCAATAATCTTCCCATTATACTGATATAGATACACAATGTATTGCCGATACTGTTATAGACTCTCAAAAATGTGGCGGTCTGAGACAAGGATTAGATGATGAAACAACTGGTAACAGGTTTTCTGGGCGCTCTTGCGGTTTGTATTGCATTAGTAATGCCGGTGCAGGCCGATGTTCGCAAAGATACCCTGGCGTTAAAAGAAAACCATCCGAAAACGTATGTCGTGGTTAAAGGGGATACGCTGTGGGATATCTCAGGGATGTTCCTGCAATCACCCTGGAAGTGGCCTCAGCTGTGGGGCTCTAACCCGCAAATTGATAACCCGCACCTTATCTACCCGGGTGATGTGTTAACACTGAAGTGGATCAATGGGCAGCCGCGCCTGGTGCTGAACGACGGTATCCTGCGTCTGAGCCCCAAGGCCAAAGTGACGCCACTGCGGGATGCGATTCCTGCGATTCCGCTGAAAGATATCATCAGCTTCCTGTCTGACAATATTATTATGGACAGTGATGAGCTGACAGCTTCACCCTATATTGTCGGTGGCACAGCAAACCGTATCGTCGCCGGTGCAGGTGACCGGGTATACGCCCGGGGAACCCTGGTGGGTGATTACGCCCGTCAGAACGTTTACCGTCCGGCAAAAGAGTATATCGATCCGGTCACTCAGGAACACCTGGGCTATGAGCTGTTCAAAATTGGCGATGCGGTCGTGGATAGCAAGAAGGGGGATATCATCACGCTGGATCTGCGCAAAACCCGGGAAGAGGTCTCTGCACTGGACCGGGTATACCCCAGCCCGAAAGAGGCCATACAGTCTGTATTCTATCCCCGCGCCCCTGAAGGTGAGATCGATGGTCGAATCCTGTCTGTGTTGCGCGGCGTTCGTCAGGCCGGACAGTATGATGTGGTCGCTATCAACCAGGGCGTGCGTGAAGGCTTAAAACCCGGTGATGTGCTGACGATTTTCCGTTCGGGTGAAGTGCTGAAAGATCCGGTGACTAAAGAACTGATCACCCTGCCGGCTGAAAAATCGGGCCTGCTGATGGTCTTCAAGGCATATGAGAAGATCAGTTATGCCCTGATTCTTAAGGCGACTGAGGTCATCGCGATCGGTGATGAAGTACATACCCCCGAGTAATCACCTTTAAAACGACCATACAATGGACAAGGAGTGTCCATGCACGACCATCTCAGAGAGTGGATCGCCCTGTCAGAGTTGCCCGGGATTGGTCCGGCAGGACTGCTCCGGCTTATGCAGCCGGAGTCAGGGTGTAGCGCTGCTCAAACATCTCTGCTGCAGCTGAGTCATAATCAGCTGCAGTCACTTAACCTGCCCGCCCGGACTATTCACCACATCAGGGGATATCAGAGGGGGGAGTGGCCGGACCGTGAATATCTCCAAGAGATTGATCGTTGGCTGCAGCAGCCCTGTAACCATCTGGTCACCTTTATCTGTGACCGATACCCGCCTTTGTTAAAACAGATTTCAGATCCTCCCCTCCTACTCTATATAAGCGGCGATCCTGAGCTGTTGCATCTGCCTCAGCTGGCCATTGTCGGCAGTCGATCTGCCAGTCGCAGTGGTATAGCGCTGAGCCGATCCTTCGCCAGTGACCTTACCGCGGCGGGAATTACCATCACCAGTGGACTTGCCAGGGGTGTTGATGGCGCAGCGCATATGGCGGCTGTGGCGCTTTCAAAGCCTACGGTCGCTGTGCTGGGCTCAGGCCTGATGAATGTCTATCCGCGTCAGCATCAGAGTCTTGCCGATGACATTATCCGCCTGGGCGGTGCGCTGGTGTCCGAATATCCATTAACGATGGCGCCGCTGCCGCATAATTTCCCCCGGCGTAACCGGATTATCAGCGGGCTGAGTGCTGGTGTGCTGGTAGTTGAAGCGGCCCGGCGCAGTGGCTCGTTAATTACTGCGCGACTGGCGCTTGAGCAGGGGCGCGAAGTATTCGCGCTGCCCGGGGCGCTGAATAATCCGCAGAGTCATGGGTGTCACGATCTGATTCGCGAGGGCGCGACTCTGATTGAAACCAGTGCGCAGATTATTGAGCCCCTGGCCAGTTTGCTGGGTAGTTACTGTTATGATGAACAACGGGAAGCACCCGACTCGATAAAGCTGACGGATGCCGAGGCAGTCCTGCTGGAGCAGATCGGTTATCAGTTGATAACGCTTGAGCAACTGATCGGGGTGACAGGGCTGAATGCCCCGGTATTGTTACCGCAACTGGTGGCGATGGAGCTGTCAGGCTACATCGAGAATACTCCGGATGGCTATCAGCGACTGATCTGAAAAAAGACTGATCTGTTTAACCCCCGGAAGCGTAAAAAAACCTGCATTTTGCGTGGTTGAATATTGTACAGTTTTAGAGTAATTTGCCACGTTTTCCCAAATAACTTCACGACTTCTGAAGGAAATCATGACTAAACCATTTGTTGCTATTCTGATGGGTTCCGACTCCGACCTGCCGACTATGAAGGCTGCTGCCGACGTGCTGCGTTCTCTCGAGGTTCCGTTTGAGATGAAAGTGAGCTCAGCGCACCGTACACCGGTACAGACTCACGACTATGTTAAAGATGCTGACCAGCGTGGTGCCGTTGCATTCATCTGTGCGGCGGGTATGGCTGCTCACCTGGCGGGTGCGGTTGCTGCCAATACCACTAAGCCTGTGATTGGTGTGCCAATCGAGTCCTCCCTGGATGGACTGGATGCCCTGCTTTCCACCGTGCAGATGCCGGGTGGTATTCCGGTGGCAACCGTTGCGATCGGTAAAGCGGGTGCTAAAAATGCAGCCTATCTGGCATGTCAGATTGTTGCTGTGCAGGATGCTGAACTGGCTGAGCGGATCAAGGCAGAGCGTCAGGCAAATACCGATGCGGTGATTGCCAAAGATAAAGCGCTGCAGGAAAGACTGGCGAACGGCGAAATCTGATCGCTATGGGCTGGTGGCATATTCGTCAGGCAGCCGGGGCGATGCACCGGGGTGGTGTTATCGCCTATCCTACAGAAGCTGTTTGGGGGCTCGGCTGTGACCCCTTCAATGAAACAGCGGTGTATCGTCTGCTTGCTATCAAGCGTCGCCCGGTGCAAAAAGGGCTGATACTGGTGGCGTCATCGGTGCAGCAGGTAAAACCATTACTGGACAATCTTGCGGCAGAAGACCGGGAGCGTGTAATGGCTTCCTGGCCTGGTCCGGTCACCTGGATTTTACCTGATCCTGATAATCTTATACCCTACTGGATTAAAGGCGATCATACTTCTGTTGCCGTGAGAGTGAGTGATCACTATCAGGTGAAAAGTCTGTGTGAAGCGTTTGGGTCAATGATTGTGTCGACCTCGGCGAATTATTCAGATAAAGAAGCTGCGAGGGATAAATTGAAAGTGAACATTCACTTCAGGGATAAAGTAGAGATGATTGTTCCCGGTGAGCTAGGTTCTCTGAGTCGGCCAACGAAAATTTATCGACTGGACAGTGATAAGCCGGTACGAAGCTAAATATGACAGCCGTTGGTTGTGACCAACAAGGCTGCAATGACAGAGGTGAGAGAATGTCAGCACCGGACATTAATGCGGTAAAAGAGTATCTGTTGGGCCTGCAGGACAGTGTCTGTGCGCAACTGGAACAGGCCGATGGGCTGGCAACGTTTGTCGAAGACAACTGGCAGCGGGAAGCGGGCGGCGGAGGTCGTACTCGGGTTCTGGTGGACGGTGCTGTGATCGAAAAAGGCGGGGTGAATTTTTCCCATGTCTTTGGCGATAAACTCCCCGGCTCGGCGACTGCGCATCGTCCGGAACTGGCCGGCCGTACATTTCAGGCGATGGGGGTGTCGCTGGTTATTCACCCCCACAACCCGTATGTACCCACCTCTCATGCGAATGTGCGTTTCTTTATTGCAGAGAAAGAAGGCGAAGAGCCGGTCTGGTGGTTTGGTGGCGGCTTCGATCTGACCCCCTACTACGGCAATAAAGACGATTGTCGTGCCTGGCATCAGGCGGCAAAAGACGCCTGTGATCCTTTTGGTGAGGATGTCTATTCCCGCTATAAGACGTGGTGCGATGAGTATTTCTATCTTAAGCATCGTGACGAACCCCGGGGTATTGGTGGTCTGTTCTTTGACGATCTTAATGAGCCCGACTTTGATACCTGTTTTGCGCTGATGCGTTCGATCGGTGATGCCTATGCTCCCGCATATTGCCCGATCGTCGAAAAACGTAAAAATATGCCTTATGGCGAACATCAGCGTGATTTCCAGCTGCACCGCCGGGGCCGTTATGTTGAGTTCAATCTGGTGTTTGATCGTGGCACCCTGTTTGGCCTTCAGTCCGGCGGGCGCACGGAGTCTATTCTGATGTCTCTGCCTCCGGAGGTTCGCTGGGGTTATGACTGGAAACCTGAGCCCGGTTCAGAAGAGGCGCAGCTGTATGAATATTATCTGAAACCGCAGAACTGGCTGGAGGATTGAGATGACCGATCATTATGCGGTATTCGGTAACCCGATTAAGCACTCAAAGTCTCCCCTGATCCATACGTTCTTTGCCAGGCAGACTCAGCAGGATCTGGATTACAGTTCAATGTTAGTCCCCGAAGATGGCTTCAACGAGGCTGTGGATAACTTTCTATCCCCGGAGGGTGACGGGAAAGGTCTGAATATAACCGTTCCGTTTAAGGTTGAGGCATGGCAGAAAGCCGAGTGTCACTCTGATCGGGCGAAACTGGCGGGTGCTGTTAATACCCTCTATCGCAATGAAGCGGGTCAGCTATGCGGTGATAATACCGATGGTCTGGGGCTGGTGGCGGACATCACCCGTAATAACGGCGGTGAAATCCACGCTAAAGAACTACTTATTCTGGGTGCCGGTGGGGCCGTGCGTGGCGTGCTGGAGCCGATTCTGGCGCTGCAGCCTGCCCGACTGGTGATTGCCAACCGGACGCTAGCCAGAGCGCAGGAGCTGGCTGAGCTGTTTCGTCATCTTGGGACGATCGAAGTGTGTAGTTTTGATCAGCTCAAAGGTCAGCAATTTGACCTGGTGATCAACGGCACCGCTGCCAGTCTGCAGGGTGAAGTGCCTCCCCTTCCGGATGATCTGCTGCGTCAGGATGCCTGGTGCTATGACATGATGTACGGTGCGGATGTTACCGCGTTCAACCGCTGGGCAGTCGCGCATGGGGCGGAAAAAGCCCTCGATGGACTGGGGATGCTGGTAGAGCAGGCGGCCGAGTCATTTGCTATCTGGCGCGGAGTTCGTCCCGATACTTCCGAACTAATTCAAGAGCTTAGACATCAACTACTGGCTAAGTAGTGACCAGTAAAATCGTTCCTTGCGTGGAGTTTCTACTCGGGTTATAACAGGAGGGGTCAACTCCAGTCGCAGGAATGATCCGTTATGGAAAAAGAGACCCGCCTCTCCCCCGATCAGCTCTACCGTCACTGCAACACTGAGTTGCTGCCTTTCAAAACTACCGAAACCCTTGAACCCTATGCCGGTTTTTTTGGCCAGGAACGCGCTGTCGAAGCGATGGAGTTCGGTATCGGTATGAAGCGCCCCGGCTATAACATGTTTGTTATGGGCAACCCGCATACCGGACGATTCTCGTTCGCCATCGAAAGCATCCGTTCAAAAGCCAAGAAAGAGCTGAAGAAGACCAGCGACTGGTGTTACCTGAATAACCTGGAAGAAACCCGTAATCCCATTGTGATTCAGCTGCCTGCGGGTAAGGGCTGGGTGTTTAAGCGGGATATCAAACACCTGATAGAGGGAATCCTCACTGAACTGCCGGCGGCATTTGAAAGCCCCGCCTATCAGCGTAAAAAAAGCAAGGTGGAACGGGACTTTAACCGCCTCTACGATCAGGCGATTGAAAAAGTTGATAGCCTGGCGCGGGAACACAGCATTGCCGTATACCGCGATGCCGGGAGTATCGGCTTTACCCCGGTAGTTGAAGGCCAGGGGATGGATGAAGCTGTTTTTTCCCAATTACCGGAAGATGTCCGCGACGAGTTCACCCGCAATATCGCCAAGCTGGAAGAGTATCTCAATGAAGAGCTTGCCAGTATGCCTAAGTGGCGCAGGGAAGCCGGCGATAAAATGAAAGTGCTGGACCGGGAAACCGCCCGCAATGCCGTGGCACCTTTGATTCAGCCCCTGCGTGAGAAATACCATAACTACTCCGGCGTTGTTGATTATCTCAGTCAGCTGGAGTCCAACCTGGTCAAGAATGCGCTGGATATCATTGAAGAAGAGAAGCCAAACGAAGCACGTACCGATCTGGCCCGACGGCAGTATATGGAGAACACCTTTGGCGTCAATATGATGGTGGATAACCAGAAAACCAAGGGCGCTCCGGTGGTGTTTGAGACCCACCCAACCTATGACAACCTGTTTGGCCGCATCGAATATACTTCAGAGATGGGCGCGCTGAGCACCAACTTCCAGCTGATCCGCTCCGGTGCCCTGCATCGTGCCAATGGCGGTTATCTGGTGCTGGAATCAGAGAAACTGCTGGAGCAGCCGTTTGTTTACGGTGCCCTGAAACGCGCCCTGAAATCCCATGAGATCCGTATCGAGAATCCGATGTCGGAGATGACCGGCATGGGCACCATCACCCTGGCCCCGCAATCGATCCCGCTGAATGTCAAAGTGGTGCTGATCGGCACCCGGGAAACCTACTATCTGCTTCAGGAACTGGATCATGACTTTGAGAAGATGTTCCGGGTGGTGGTGGATTTCGATGAGGATGTAAAGCGTGAGCCGGCCACCATCCGCAGTTATGCGCGACTGATGAAAACCCTCGCCGATGAGGAGGGGCTTGCGCCGCTGAACCGTCAGGCGGTCGCCCGGCTGGTGGAGCACAGCTCCCGGCTGACCGAAGATCAGGAGCTTCTTTCGGCACACGTCGGCGAGCTGGTGGATCTGTTGTGTGAGGCGGACTATAAGCGGATTAGTAACCGCGACGAGATCATCAACGACCAGCATGTGGAGATGGCGCTGCAGGCGAAAGAGCGCCGCACCAGCCGTATCTCATCGAAGATTCTCGATAGCATCCTCAATGAAACGGTGCTGATCGATACCGATGGCGAGGCCTCTGGCCGGACTAACGGGCTGACCGTACTGGGGGTCGGTGACGTCTCCTTTGGTTTCCCGGCACGTATTACCGTGACCGTAAATCCGGGCAACCGGGGCATCGTCGATATTGAGCGCGAGGTGACACTGGGGCAGCCGATTCACTCCAAAGGGGTGCTGATCCTGTCGGGCTATCTGGGGCATAAATACGCCAAGGACTTTCCGCTGACCCTGTCTGCCAGTATCGCCCTGGAGCAGTCCTACGGCTATGTCGATGGCGACAGCGCCTCCATGGCCGAGATCTGCACGCTGATCTCGGCGCTGACCGATATCCCGATTAAGCAGCAGTTTGCTATCACCGGTTCCATCAACCAGTATGGCGAGGTGCAGGCCATCGGCGGGGTTAACGAGAAGATAGAGGGCTTTTTCAACCTCTGCAAAACCCGTGGCCTGACGGGCTCTCAGGGAGTGATCATACCGAAAGCGAATATCCGCAACCTGATGCTTAAACGTGAAGTGGTGGACGCGGTCGCCGAGGGGCAGTTCAGCATCCATGCCGTGGCCACGGTGGACCAGTGTCTGGAATTGCTGATGGGCCGTAAAGCGGGTCAGCTGAAGGAGGATGGCGCCTTTACCCAGCGGTCGGTGAATGCGTTGGTGGTGAAGCGACTGCGGGAAATCGCTAAGGCGAAAGCCTGAAATCTGTGAAACAGATTTCAGGCCAGACCGCCGCTTCGCGGCTAGCTAGAACGCGCTTCGCGCTTGCCAGACGTCACTGCGTGACTTGCTAGTGGCTAGGAAAAGCAAAGAAAAAAGCAGTGGGTTAGCGTTGATATAACGCTTTGATTTAAGTAAAAGTGAATATTGGATTTAGACACAGTGTTGGCAGGGAAGCAGACTTTACGGGCACCATCATTCTGTAAGTAGCTCCTCTTAGTTATCCCTACCTTGTTGATATATAAAATAAAAGCGATTATTGGTCTATCAAATTTCCAGAAATATAGAGCCCGGGAGTTATAGTTCCAAATGGCTCTATAATAGCTGTTATGTATCTCGCGGAGACTTGATGTAATGAAGGACAGGATCTCCCTGCTGTAATCCTTGGTGTGGCCTGCGTTCCTTACCCGATAATCCTGACTAACCGGCAGTGTTTTCTGGATCATCTGGCGAATTAAAGAGGACAGATTTATTTTCTATCGCTAAGAATTCCCATTCTCTTTCGAGCAAGTAAACGAAATTTTACGTCGAGCAACGGCCTCTTCTTTTTCTAGCAAGGAAACGAAGTTTCCGTCTAGCCACTAGCTAGCCGCGAAGCGGCGGTCTCGCCACTTCCCTTCCCTTCCCTTTGCGAAACGGCGGTCTAGCCACTTATTTGCTTTGAGCCTCAATATTTCTGAAGCTGGTGGGTGCCAGCAGCGCTGCCAGAAACAGATAGGCGTAGGCTGCGATTTCCAGGTATTCCTCCCAGAACTTGGTCTCGGTTGGGATGATCTGTTTATCAAAGATGGCGGCCATGCTGATCAGAACGCCCCCCAGGATGATGTAGAGCATCATCGGAGAGAGCAGGTAGAGCAGGATATTGCGAAGGTAGAAACGGATATTACGGAAGATCTGCACCAGGATATAAAGCAGCGGCAGGAACCAGATATACTGACCAGGCTTACCAAAGAACATATGGGCAGATTCCGGCCAGTCGGTTTTGCGGACATCGAACTCACGGAAGAAGAACGCCAGGCAGACCCAGGCAAACATCCATGCGGCGTAGCGGGAGCTACCCTGCAGGTTTTTGCCAACCACCACCATATAAAAACAGGTCAGCAGCAGAATCCCGGCCTGCAGGTTTTCCAGTAAGCCGTTCTCTTTATAGATTGTGACCTGGTCTTCGAGATTGTAGATGAATGCACCGGCAAGGATCGCCAGTAGCAACCAGAAAATTTGCAGGGTTTTGCAATTAGCAGCTAACAATCCAGTGTCTCCAATGATTATTAAAAGGCGGCATTGTCCTACGATTTATAGTCTTCTGCCAGATGTTTATCTTTAAGCTTTACATAGTTGCCGGCGGTGTAGGTAAAGAAACTCATCTCTTTCTCTGTCAGCGCCCGGGCCTGTTTTACGGGACGTCCCACGTAAAGATAGCCGCTCTCCAGGGTTTTACCGGGTGGTACCAGGCTGCCGGCGCCAATGATGACGTCATCTTCAACCACCGCGCCATCCATCACCATCGCTCCCATGCCCACTAAAACCCGGCTGCCTATAGTGCAGCCGTGCAGCATCGCCTGATGGCCGATGGTGACGTCATCACCGATGATCAGTGGAAAGCCATCGGGATTGAAAGGGCCTGCATGGGTTATATGCAGCACGGATCCGTCCTGAACGCTGGTGCGGTTGCCGATGCGGATGCGGTGCATATCGCCCCTGATCACCGTTAACGGCCAGACCGACACATCATCGCCAAGTTCGACGTCGCCCAATACCACGGCGGTGGGGTCGATAAAGGCGGCCTTGCCCAGTTTGGGGGTGTTGCCCTGATAGCTGCGGATAGTCATATGCGTCTCTTGCTCTGATGCTCGTTGAGGGTTCTATAATAAACTCAGTGTGGTGATTGAAAACAGCGTATTGCTACCCCATTTAGTAAATACTACCGTTATTTATATCCCTGTTCAGGAGTTTATATGTCCAATCCATTGCTGCAAGACCACCTGTTGCCGCCCTTTTCTAAGATTAAACCTGAACAGGTCGAGCCCGCCGTGGATCAGCTGCTGGCCGAGTGTCGCGCGGTGGTCGAGACGGTGTTGGATGGCAATGACGCGCCTGACTGGAACAATCTGGTGGTGCCGCTGGAACAGAGCCATGACCGCCTGGCGAAAGCCTGGTCGCCGGTTTCTCATATGAATGCTGTGGTTAACAGCGATGAGTTACGCGATGCCTACAACGCCTGCTTGCCTAAGCTGTCCCAGTTCTGGACTGAGATGGGACAGCATCAGGGGCTGTTCGAGGCCTATGATAAGCTGGCCAAGAGTGAGGCGTATAGCGACCTGGACGAGGCGCAGCGCAAGGTGATTGATAACACCCTGCGGGATTTCCGCCTTTCGGGGATCGCCCTGGGCGCAGCCGACAAGCAACGCTATGGCGAACTGCAGCAGAAACTGTCTGAACTGACCACCAAATTCTCTGAAAATGTGATGGACGCGACCGATGGCTGGAGCAAGCTGATCAGCGATGAGGCGGAGCTGGCCGGGCTGCCACAAAGTGCGCTGGCCTCAGCGCGACAGCTGGCGGAAGCGAAAGGTGAAGCGGGCTGGCTGGTGACGCTGGACTTCCCCTCCTATTATGCGGTGATTACCTATGCTGATAATCGCGAGCTGCGCCGTGAACTGTATGAAGCGTATGCCACCCGGGCATCGGATCAGGGGCCGGATGCCGGCAAGTGGGATAACAGTGACCTCATGACCGAGATCCTGACGTTGCGGGCTGAACTGGCCCAGCTGCTCGGTTTTGAAAACTATGCCGCCTACAGCCTGGCCACCAAGATGGCGGAAACCCCGGAGCAGGTGGTCAGTTTCCTCAATGATCTGGCTGGCATGAGTCGCCCTCAGGCGGAAAAAGAGTATCAGGCGCTGCAGGACTTCGCCCTGGAAGAGTTTAGCGAACCGGAGCTGGAGTCCTGGGATATCTCTTACTACAGCGAGAAGCTGAAACAGGCCCGTTATGCGATCTCTCAGGAGGAGCTGCGCCCCTACTTCCCGATGGCGAAGGTTCTCGATGGCTTGTTTAACATCACCGGTAAGCTGTTTGATATCGAGATTGAAGAGGTGACTGAGTTTGATCGCTGGCATAAAGATGCCCGCTTGTTCAATATCAGTCGTGAGGGTGAGCTGATCGCCCGCTTCTTCCTCGATCCCTTTGCCCGGGCGAAAAAGCGTGGCGGTGCCTGGATGGATGATTGTCGGGTGCGGCGTGTTGATAATGGCGTGTTGCAGCTACCGGTCGCCTATCTGGTGTGCAACTTTAACCCACCGGTGGGTGATAAACCGGCACTGTTAACCCATAACGAAGTGACCACACTGTTCCACGAGTTCGGTCATGGCCTGCACCATATGCTGACCCGGATAGAGTATGCGGATGTCAGTGGTATTAACGGTGTTGCGTGGGATGCGGTTGAGTTGCCCAGCCAGTTCCTGGAGAACTGGTGTTATGAGGCGGAAGCGCTGGCGCTGATCTCGGGTCACTACGAGACTGGTGAGCCGCTGCCTAAAGAGTTACTGGAAAAGATGCTGGCGGCGAAAAACTTCCAGTCTGGCATGATGATGGTGCGCCAGCTGGAACTGTCACTGTTCGACTTTCAGCTGCATCGTGAATATAAAGCGGGTGTCACCAATATTCAGGCGGTACTGAATCGTATCCGCAGCGAGGTGGCTGTCATCACTCCGCCGGCCTTTAATCGCTTCCAGCACAGCTTCAGCCATATTTTTGCCGGGGGCTACGCGGCTGGTTATTATAGTTATAAGTGGGCTGAGGTGCTGTCGGCAGACGCCTTCTCCCGTTTTGAAGAGGAAGGCGTGTTCAATACCGCGACCGGCCGCTCATTCCGCGAGAATATTCTCGAGATGGGCGGTTCGAAAGAGCCGATGGCGCTGTTCGTTGCCTTCCGTGGCCGTGAGCCAAGTGTTGAAGCACTGCTGCGCCACTCCGGTATTACTGCCTAGACCTGCTGACTGGGGTATAATCCTGCGGGCACAGGGGTGTTAGACCTCTGTGCCTGTCTATGAAATAAGTCGTTGAGACGAGTCCTTGAGAAGAGTATGACGATTGTTAAACGTTTTATCGCCGGTGCCGTGTGTCCCCGCTGTGGCGAGATGGATTCCCTGAAGATGTACCGGGATGAGAGCCGTGAATTCCGCGAATGCATTCGCTGTGACTTCAGTGATTCGATGGCGCTGGACGGTTCTGATCAGCCCGACGGTGAGCTGGATACCCGGGTGAACCGGGGTGG
Organism: Amphritea atlantica; assembly: GCA_024397875.1. Classification (NCBI taxonomy): domain Bacteria; kingdom Pseudomonadati; phylum Pseudomonadota; class Gammaproteobacteria; order Oceanospirillales; family Oceanospirillaceae; genus Amphritea; species Amphritea atlantica. The sequence continues at coordinate 4,113,356 of CP073344.1, read as the reverse complement.
GAAAGTTGAACTTGAGCCGGCACAGCCACTGAATTTTGTTGCGAATCCAGGCGCTAATCCCGGTTCTGGCAAACACTAACCCGAATCTATCAGGAACCTTTATGTGCCATCGCTGTGCCTGGGCCGCTGCCACCGAACTGGAGCAACAGTACCATGATGAGGTCTGGGGTGTGCCGCAGTCCAACGATCAGCAGTTGTTTGAGTATCTGATTCTGGAAGGCGCGCAGGCGGGGCTGAGCTGGCGCACGATTCTGCAAAAGCGTGAGGGTTACAGCCGTCTTTACGAGGGCTTTGATCCGGCCACAGTCGCGGATTTTACCCCGGAAAAAATTGAACAGATGCTGCTTGATCCCGCTATTGTCAGAAACCGCCTGAAAGTGACATCCTCAGTGAAAAGTGCGGCGATCTTTCTCGAACTGGCGGCGAAACATGGCAGTTTTGCCGACTATATCTGGCAGTTTGTCGACGGCAAGCCGCTTCAGAATAGCTGGCAAAGCCTCAGCGAGGTCCCGGCTGAAACGGTCGAGTCCCGGGCGATGAGCAAAGCACTGAAAAAAGCCGGGATGACCTTTGTCGGACCGACGATCTGTTACGCCTTTATGCAGGCTACCGGTATGGTTAACGACCATGAAGTGGACTGTATCCGTTATCAGCCCTGTCGCGCGCTGGGCGAGTCCTTCAGTCTTTAGTTTTGATAGTGCACCCGGTAGATGACCCCTGCACGGTCATCGGAGATCAGCAGGCTGCCGTCCCGGTCGGTGACAATATCCACCGGCCTGCCCCAGGCGCTCTGTCCGTTTAACCAGCCCTCAATAAATACCTCCTGTCTGGGTGGCGTCACCGACGTATCGATCCGCACCACCCGATAGCCCACTTTGCTGGAGCGGTTCCACGATCCGTGTTCGGCGATAAACAGTGTCTCTGGGGTGGTGTCGGGAAACTGGCCGCCGCCGTAGAAGGTTAATCCCAGCGGTGCTACATGGGCCCCCAACCTGAGCATCGGTGGCTGGAAGTCGGACAGGGGCTGGTCCTGATACAGGTCGGGGTCGGGTATATCTCCGGCATGCACGAAGGGATAGCCAAAATGCTGACCGGCTTGCGTGAGCCGGTTAAGCTCATCATCGGGCCGGTCATCACCGAGATGATCCCGGCCATTATCGGTAAACCAGAGCTCCCCCGTCAGCGGATGCCAGGTGAAACCGACGGAGTTGCGCACTCCCCGGGCAACGATTGTCTGCTGCCCGTTATCCGGGTTCAGTTTCATGATCGAGGCAAACCGGGGATCCTGGCTGAGACAGCTATTACAGGGCGCTCCGAGGTTAAAATAGAGATCATTGTCGGGGCCGAATTTAAGGTATTTCCAGCCATGGTGCGTGATATCGGGCAGATTGTCGGTGATCAGCTCTGTTTTGAGTGCTTGCCGGCTGACACGATCAGCATCGTCGATGCGCAGAATACGATCCACGGCTGCGATATAGAGGCTGCCGTTACGCCAGGCGATCCCGCTGGGCATATTTAAGCCCTTCAGCAGCGTCTCCCGTTTTTCGTAGTGGCCATCCCCGTCGCGGTCTCTGAAGCGGTAGACCCTGCCCTCCCGCCGACTGCCGACAAACAGTGTGCCGGGCTCCCCCAGCGCCATCTGGCGGGCATTGGTTGCCTGCGCCGCGATCGATATCTGATAACCCGGCGGCAGCTTAAGTCGCTCCAGAGGCAGTGCATGCAGGGGCTGCGACAGAACCGTGCTGAACAGCACGCTGAGCGTTAACGCAGAATGACGCATATATTTATCCCGGTGGTTGTTTGAACTCCTTAAGGAAAACATAGCCGCCAGTGACCCCGCGTGCCACAAACAGGCTTAAGAAAGCCAGCCACAGGCCGTGATTGCCCAGCGACTGGGTCAGATACCAGATGGGAGCGAACACGCCGAACACCGATATCAGCATGGTATTCTGCATCGCTTTGACCTGCGTGGTGCCGACAAAGATGCCATCGGTCATAAAGCTCCATACCGCAATCAATGGGAGAACGATTATCCAGGGCAGGTACGCTGCTGCGATTTCCCGGACCTCGGTAATATCGGTCAACAGGGAGATAATCAGTTCACCACAAAGCCAGAAGAAGAGGGTAAACAGCAGCGCGCTGATCAGCGACCAGCTGAGGCAGGCCGAGACGATTCTGTGGAATCCTTTATGATCCCTGGCACCATAAAATTTACCACTCAGAGCTTCTGCGGCATGGGCAAAGCCATCCAGTCCGTTGGATATGAGCAGGAAGAAATTAAGTAATACCGCGTTGGCTGAGAGAATCGTGGCGCCCTGCTTCGCCCCCTGAGAGGTAAAGAAGGCCAGCGTTAACAACAGCACCAGCGTGCGGACGAAAAGATAGCGGTTAACATTGATCAGGTGATAGTAATCACTCACTGACTTTAGCTGGGGCCAGGGCGTTTGGCCCGGCTGTTTCGCCAGCATCCGCAGCATCAGAGCGGTACCCAGTATCAGGCTGGCATATTCGGATATGACAGTTGCCAGCGCGACACCTTCGGCATGCATCCCCAGGCCATAGACCGCGATCAGATCCAGCAGCATATTCAGCAGGTTGGTAACCACCAGTAACAGGAGCGGGATGCGGGTGTTCTGATTTCCCAGAAACCAGCCTAGCAGCGCATAGTTGGCCAGTACCGCCGGAGCACCAAAGATTCTGATTTCGGCATAGAAGCGGGCTTCGGTGGTGACTTCAGGCTCGGCGCCGACCAGTGCCAGTGCTGTCTCTATCAGTGGATACTGAAATACCACAAGGGTCAGCCCTATGATCCCTGCCAGCACCAGCGACTGAGCGAGCAGTAACCGGCTCTGGTTATAATCGGGCGTTCCCAGCGCCTGAGCGGTGAGTCCGGTGGTGCCCATCCGCAGGAAACCAAACGACCAGTAAAGGATAGAAAATATCATCGCACCGACTGCCACCGCCGCCAGATATCGGGGGTCGGGCAGATGGCCGATCACTGCGGTATCCACCAGGCCCAGCAGGGGCACGGTAATATTGGACAGGATCATCGGCCAGGCCAGTGACCAGACCCGTTGATGATCCTGTTTGCGGGCCCGCTGCAGGTATCGGATCATGCAGCGCTGCGCAGCGGCAGCGAGTACAGCAACAGAAACTGAGCCAGTGCGGCCACAACCACAGAGGGGCCTGCCGGGGTATCAAACTGCATCGATGCCGAGAGTCCGAGTATCACCGCAACCACCCCCAGCAGGCTGGCGATCACCGCCATCTGCTCCGGAGAGCTGGCCAGTCGCCGGGCGCTGGCGGCGGGAATAATCAGCAGAGAGGTAATCAGCAGAATACCGACCACTTTCATGGCGATGGCGATAACCACCCCGATTAACAGCATCAGCGCCAGCCGTATGCGGGCCACCGGCACGCCCTCAACCTGCGCCAGCTCCTCATTGATGGTCACCGCCAGCAGCGGATTCCAGAGCTTCCAGATCAACAGCATGACGACGCCTCCGCCAGCATAGATCCACAGCAGGTCTGTGGGTGTGATCGCCAGCAGGTCGCCAAACAGGTATTCCATCAGGTCGACCCTGACATCATCCAGCAGGGCTACGGCGACCAGGCCCAGCGACAGACTGCTGTGGGCCATAATACCCAGCAGGGTATCGGTTGCCACCAGCCGCTGCCGCTGCAGACTGACCAGGATCAGCGCCAGAATCACGCAGCAGCTGACCACCGCCAGATTAAAATTGATATCAAACAGCACACCGACGGCGATGCCCAGCAGGGCCGAGTGCGCCAGGGTATCGCCAAAGTACGCCATCCTCCGCCACACCACAAAGGAACCCAGCGGCCCGGCTACCAGTGCAACCCCAATACCGCCCAGCAGGGCAAGCAACAGAAACTCAGGCATCAGTGGTGCCCTCCGCAGTGGCTATGATCGTTTTCCGTCTCTTCGGACAGCGGCAGGATATCACCATGATTATTGTGCTGATGATTGTGGTGGTGGCTATAGAGCGCGAGGTTTTCCGCACCGGGTATTCCAAACAGTTCGATATAGGAGGGATCTGCGCTAACCTGCTCCGGATGGCCGGAACAGCAGATATGATGGTTGAGACAGATCACCTGATCGGTGGCGGCCATCACCAGATGCAGATCGTGCGAGATCATCAGTACAGCGCAGTTGTATTTATCACGGATGCTGGCGATAAGCCTGTAAAGCTCTGTCTGACCGTTAATATCCACCCCCTGAGCCGGTTCATCCAGTACCAGAAGCTCAGGTTTACGCAGCAGTGCCCGGGCCAGCAGTACCCGCTGCATCTCGCCGCCGGATAAGCTGTGAACCGATTGTTTCAGTAAGTGTTCAGCGCGCACCGCCTGTAACGCGAGGCAGCGGTCTTCAATGCTGGCAAAGGCGGCGGTCTTCAGGAACCGCTCCACGGTCAGGGGAAACGTCGTATCGATATGCAGTTTCTGCGGCATATAGCCGATGCGCAGCGTGGAGGCGCGTCGAATGGTGCCGCTGGTCGGTGACAGAAGCCCCAGAACGGCTTTAACCAGCGTAGTTTTCCCGGCCCCGTTGGGGCCGATCAGCGTGGTAATCTCGCCCGGCTTGAGGGTCATGGAGACGTTATCGATAACGCTGTTGCTACCAAAACTGATGTTCAGCGCGGTAATTTCGACCAGGTTAGCCGGGCTCATACGCTCTCCTGACAGCTGGGGCAGCGTCCCAGGATTTCAATATTTTCCTGTTCCACCGAAAATCCGGCGTTGCTGGCGAAGCTTTGAATGCTGTCGTGCAGCTCGCTGGATTCAAGTTCAGCGGTAGTTCCGCAACGCTGACAGATCAGGAAATAACCCGAGTGTCTGTGCTCCGGATGACTGCAGCCAATAAAGGCGTTCAATGTGGCCAGTCGATGCACCAGTCCCTGCTCCTGAAGAAAGTCCAGTGCCCGGTAAACCGTCGGTGGCGCCGAGTTGAAGCCCGCTTTGGCAATCTCGGGTAGCAGATCATAGGCGCCCAGCGGTTTATGGCTTTGCCAGATGAGCTTGAGCACCAGTTCGCGGATCTTAGTCAGTCGCTGGCCATTGGTTTTACACAGGGTTTGTGCCTGTTGCAGGGCTGTTTTGACACAGCGACTGTGGTCATGATCGGGCTGGTGGGCGATGTTGTTCACGGATTGAGACGCCATAATAAAACCGGTTGATATATTATTTGTTATATTATAACTTTGCGTTTCTTCAATTAACAGTGGCTGCTCCCGATGATTTCCCGACTATCTTCAACAATTGTTCTGCTTTTGCTTAGTGTCGCTGTTTTCGGTACGCAAACGGTTACTGCAGGGCAGGTCCGGGTGCTGACCAGTATTAAGCCCATTCAGCTGATTGCTACGGATATGCTCGGCGATCTGGCACATATTGATGTGCTGCTACCGTCGGGAAGCTCGCCTCATCATTACTCTCTCAAACCCTCCTCGATAGGCCAGATACATGATGCCGATCTGTTTATCTGGGGCGGGCCGGGCCTCGAGCTGTTTCTGACGAAAACCGTTAGTCAGCTGGAGCACCCTGCCCTGGCACTGCTCGAAAGCGATCATGATGATGACCCTGGCGAGCATGAAGCGGAGCATGATCATAAGGCGCACTCCGATAGTGATGCCGGGGAGCATCATCATGACGGTGATGATCCCCATTTCTGGATGGCTCCGGAGCGCGCACTGGCGGCCGCTGACAAGATTAAAGACCGCTTGATAGCGCGTTATCCTGAAGATGCGGCACTTTATCAACAGGCGTATGATGATTTTGCCGCCCGTCTTGCGCAGACCGATCAGCAGCTTCAGCAACAATTGAAAAGTGTTGCTGCTTCCGGTTTCTATGTGTTTCACGATGCATTCGGTAGCTTTGTGGAACACTATCAGTTAAAGCAGCTGGGGTATTTCACCGTTGATCCGGGCCGTAAGCCAGGCGCCCGTCGGCTGAACGAGATCCGCAACGCACTGGAAACCAACCAGGCCCGTTGTGTTTTCGTTGAGCCGCAGTTCAGGGCGCCGGTTGTTGATAGCCTTATTCGGGGGCTGGATATCCGCGTGGGACGACTCGATCCGCTTGCGGTTGAGATCGAAGCGGAGCGTGGCGGATACAGTAAATATCTGCAATCTCTGGCAGATAGCTTCACTAACTGCCTCACCGGAGAATAAAAAGTAAAAAAAGTGCCCGCGGACCCTTCACAAATGAAAAGGTCGTCTTTATAATGCGCTCCTCTTTCGGAGCAGATGTGGTGGAATTGGTAGACACGCTAGCTTCAGGTGCTAGTGCTCGCAAGGGCGTGGGAGTTCGAGTCTCCCCATCTGCACCAACCGCTAACGGCGGTTGAGCGACGAAAGAGCTGGCTATGTTCATAGCAGGGGGACGCCCTTAAACGTGACAAGTTGATATGCAGATGTGGTGGAATTGGTAGACACGCTAGCTTCAGGTGCTAGTGCTCGCAAGGGCGTGGGAGTTCGAGTCTCCCCATCTGCACCAACTTATTTTTCCTGTTTCATTTTCCCTTTTTTATTCTTTGGCAGTGCAGTTTCTTAATCTGCTGCTGCAGGTTTTTCCGTTTGCCAGTCGATAGCGCTGTGATTATGTCTGATGTTACCAGTAGCATACTGATAATCCCTTCAGCTACGGGTTGAGAATTAAGTACCATCGCTTCAGGAATCATCTCGCACTACTGCTGCCAGCGCAGTAAGCTGTGCGCCTTTCTCTACGCCTGGCAATGCAACTGATCGGGTGTCGCAGATTAGCGCAACATACCCTTGATAGAGTCATGGAAATCGCCATTGGAGCCGTAAAGCGCCGCTGAGGCCGGGTTCGATTGTCAGGGAAGAGGTCGGTTCGTTATACGGCAACGCCGAAGATAGCTGCGGTTTGACGCATCGGCGTAGTCTGGCACTGCGCGCTAAGTGAAGATGCCCGGCGGTTACCCTTTGGCGCGAATAATTTGCGCCTGGGTAAGCTGGGGGCAGATAAGCAGGAGTAACGCTCCAAACTTTGTAGTTGCGCCCATGATTTCCATCGTCGACGTTGAATCCTGCGAAGGTCCTTGCATGGGCGTGAAAGCGGTCAATTTTCACCTTATCCGGTGAATTAAAAGTCCATAGCGACTTTTAATGAGATAACGTTACCCTCGGCATCTACGGAAGGTAGGTTAGATTCGGTGTTTGTGTACTCATAATTAAGTACAACATCAACGTTCTCATTGATCGGTTTGATGAACTCAAGACCGATCAGGTCCTGATTATCATCACGTTTTTTCCCTATCGAGGCAGTTGTATTGTCATAATCCCGCCAGTAATGCTCATATTTACCTTTAAAATCAATTACCTTTTTATTGTTGTAATGCAAAGGAATAGAGATAGCGGTCTTTAGATAGAGGGCCTGGTAATCCAGCTCGTTATCGTCAGCGTCTTCCTGTTCCAGTCTTGCGCCTAAAGTGATATAGGCGGCATTATCCATAAAGAAGTAATAGTTATCCGCAGATAAACTGTTTTGAGTCGCATCACGTCCAGAGGCTGAAGCAAAATCTTTTGCGACAAGGCTATAGCTAAAACGGTTATACCAGCCTTCAGCCAATGCGAGTCCTAAAGATGGGGTAAGGCTATGGGAGTCGTATAGCTCCTCGCTGCCTAAATCAACCATTGAATAGCTGTAGTAAAGGCCCAGATCTTTATCACCCACTTCTCTGGATCCAAACGCTGATAACGTGTGGATCTGTAAATCAAAGTCACTGAGCGAATTATGCTTACTTTGGTAGAGGTCATAGACCAGCTCGAGTTCAGCTGTTTCGCTCTTCATGGCCATATAGCCCGCTGAAAAGTCGACAATTAATGCTTCGTCAGATTGACCGGTCGTTGTATCCAGTGCGGAGACAGAGATATTATCATCGTATTCAGCACCAACTGATGCTGTTAGTGAGAGAGGGGCTTCCTGCGCAAATGATAGTGAGCTGGCTAGCAGCATCGCACTTGCACATAAAATATTCGATTTAGCTTTATCCATGATAAGCCGGTTATCCTTTTATCAAACGGGTATCGAGGGAACCTGAAAATAAGTCCCGTAGCGTTTATAGCTTACGGGACTTGGTATAGGTTTCCTGATTAAAGTTAAGAGAGTTTAGCTGCTTTCTTGGCGTTTTCCCGAGCGGCTTTCTTGGCAGCGTTTTTAGCCGTTTCTTTAGCGGTTGCTTTCGCCATTTCCTTGGCGGTTTCTTTAGCCGCGGCTTTCGCTGCCTTTTGGGCTTCACCTTTAGCTACTGTTTTTGCGGAGTCTTTAGCAGCACTTTTTGCGGTTTCCTGGGCTGCTTTCTTAGCCTGATTTTTTGCACCAGCTACGGATTGCGCAGAAAACTTTTCAATACGTGCGTCAAATTTTGCTTTTTGCAGGGCTCCCTTTTGCTCCATGGCAGTGGCCTTATCCAGAAAGTGCTCTTCACCGCTTTCTTCATATAAAGCGGTGAACTTATCCGCTTTCGTCAGGAAGCGAGCTTCTTGTTCAAATGACTGGGTGAAAGCGTTTATCTGCTGCTTATTAAAATTGCCGTCAATTACACGTTGTAAGTCATCAGCATCAATATCCAGCATTAATTTCCCGTTCGCTGCGTTATTTAACGCCCGGTTCATTGCAAAGAGCTGTTCTGAAGACAGCTGCCCAACCAGTTCAGCTGTTAAATCAATATCGGCTTGAATCGCATCAGCATCTGTCAGTTCAGCAATCGCTTGCAGCGCTTCAGCATCTGTCTGGTCTGCAATTGTTTGCAGTGCCTCAGCATCTGTCTCGTCAGCTAATGCCTGCATTAGCTCAGCGTCGGTTTCATCTGCTATTGCCTGTAGGGCATCGGCGTCAGTCTGATCCGCAATCGCCTGCAGCGAAGCTGCATCGGTTTCATCGGCTATAGATTGTAATGCGTCGGCATCGGTTGCATCGGCGATCGCTTGCAGCTCATTGGCATCAGTTGCATCTGCTAAAGCTTGCAGCTCTGCCGCAGTTGCCAGGTTTTCATCTGTAGGATCCGCTTCAGCGGCTGCTTGCGCTGCTGCTGCCTGAGCATCCAATTCGGCTGCTGCCTGGGCTTCTGCGTCGGCTGCAATTGCTGCCTGGGCTTCTGCGTCGGCATCAATTGCTGCCTGAGCGGCCGTGTCTGCGGCAGCCGCTTCAAGGCTAGCTGCATCGGCTTCTAGCGCGGCTTGTGCTGCGGCATCTGCTTCGGCGGCCTGTTGCGCTGCTGCATCAGCCTCTAGCGCAGCTTGTGCCATGGCATCATCAGCCAGTGCCTGCTCTAAGGCAGCCAGATCATCAGTCGTGAGGGTTGTGATTAACAGTTCTTCGCTACTAAATTTCTGATCATCAGCAGCATCAACCGCATAACTCACCGGAAGATAGGACAAAGAAAGTACCAGAGTGGAAATAGCCGTTTTTTTAAACATATAAAACATCCTTCATATACCCGTTATCAAAAATCGCTGTTAGTCAGCACAGAAACACATAGACAAGACCCTCCAGGACGTTTTCGCTGGCTGGGTATTAATATTCTGTAGAGGTGAGGATTCTTCACCGTATTTGTGAGGCGCGCTTCTAACCTTCCGATTTCCCGTTCACTGAAAGAGGGTCTGCTCCCTCGCTCACCAGAGCCCATGCCAAAATACTTTTATATACAGTGGTGGGTTATTTTTGCTGCTTCGGGGTATGGTGGTTTTAAAGTCATAACCCCAGCGCCAACAGGTGAAGCATTAACTACACCAATAAATAAATATTATTAATTTACAATGACTTATAGCTGTCCTGGTCGGTTGGCCAGCTTTGCTTCTGATCAATACAGACTGTTATAGGGGGTATGTGTCTCTTTTTGAGGGCGCTTAATGGCTTGGTATTAATAATTTCGTTATATATCAAGTGATTATCTTGTCTCTATTTTGGGTCAGCATATAAGCTAAACTTTACAGTTTGTAGTTACGGTAAAAGGGCTGGTGTCACTTGATGGCCTGAGGGCTACAGCACTGTGTTCTATGCATTCGGCCGTCAGCATAGGGGCGCTATGACGGCCTCTCTTTATTCATATTCAGGCGAAATATGAATTTTTCTCCTGACTTTGATTCTAATAGTTGATTATCCGTAGAGGTGAAGGAGTCTGTGATGACTGGTAAAGGTCTTACCTGGGGCAGGTTTTATACTGCATGGATATGTGCCTTGTTGCTGGTGCCTCTGGCTGTTTCGGCCCGTACCTTGAATGGTTTTGATCTGTCGGACAGTCTGCTCTATCAGGGACATATCATGCCGGGAGGCCCCGCTAAAGATGGCATACCTGCCATTGATCGCCCGGTATTTGAGCAGCCGGATCAGGCGGCCTGGTTAAAACCGGGCAGCCGGGTGTTGGGGGTAGTGCATAACGGTATAGCTAAAGCGTATCCGATCGCAATTTTGAACTGGCATGAGATCGTCAATGATCGCTTTTCCGATGAGGGGGTGGTGGTGACCTACTGCCCGTTATGCGGCAGTGGGGTGGTCTATCGGGCCAGAGTGGCTGAGCAAAGTTTAACTTTCGGCGTCTCGGGTCTGCTCTATAACAGTGATGTGCTGCTATATGACCGTCAGACAGGCTCGCTCTGGTCTCAGCTGCATAACTACGCGATTTCAGGTCCCATGAAAGGACAGCCGCTAGCCCAGTTGCCCTCTTCCCATACCCGTTGGGATCGATGGCGTGAGCAACATCCTCAGACGCTGGTGCTGTCCCGTAACACCGGCTCGATCAGAGACTACAACCGTAACCCTTACAGTGGATATGATGAAAGCCCGTTGCTGTTCTTTCCGGTTGAGTTTATGAGTCGGGCTTATCATCCCAAAGAGCGGGTCATCGGTATTGAGCTGGATGGCATCGCTAAAGCCTATCCTTTTGCTGAGCTCGCAAAGCTGGGGGATAACGGAGTAGTGGAGGATCGGCTGGGCAGTGTGTCTGTGGTGATTGAGTATGATGCTGAGCAGCGCGATGGCAAAGTCTTGCAGGGAGATAGGGAACTGGTGAGCACCAACCTGTTTTGGTTTGCCTGGTTTGCGTTTCATCCCCAGACGGAGGTGTTTACCGTCGAAGAAGATAAATAAAAACATCAAAACTTAGTTTTGATGTTGTGTCCTACCTCTTATGAATTGCGTTATGCAGCGGGGAAACTGATATATATCAAGATGCTTTTTATCAGACCGGTTAACCTGAATTGCATCAACTTGCGAGGTAGTTAAACAATGATTGCTAATTTTTCCGATCTGCTGGAGATCTCAGTATCCCAGGATCAACCCCAGCGTTTACTGATGCTCTTTGCTAATGCCGACGGCGGTTCATCGAACCCTAAGAAGCAACGTAAGCAGCAGCATGGCGCTATCTCTCCGGTGATGTGTGTGGATAAACTGCCCGAAGAGATTGAGTCTTTTAAAGCGTTGGTCGCGGAAGCGGATAATATTTCCAAAGAGTGGAACTTCATCATCATCGCCGGACTAAGCGGTGAGAATGGTGCTGCCCCGACAACAGAAGATGCCGACCCTTACCTGAACCAGATGGCAAATGGTCTGAAAATGGGTGAGGATCTGTCGCGATATCTGATTTTTGATCGGGATGAGAATCCGATTGTTATGCAATAGTAAAATCGTATATTCAGATCTGTAGGGGCCGCTTGCGGCCCTTTTTTGTCTCTGTCGGAAGTTATTCGAGGTAAAAAAAAGGCCACTAAAGAGTGGCCTAAAGGAGTCTCGTTTAGACCTATACGGTCCCGAATGAACGAGTGCTGTTAAAACTCTGTTTCTGGCGTTTCTTTGGCAGATTTTTTAGCCAGGCGCCCAGCGCAGTTAGCTGCTGTGCAAAATATTCGTTACGTGCCAGCTGACCCTGTCTTACATAGTAAGCGGTATCAACCATACCAAATTCGTCAAGCTTAATACCATGCGCGTTTGTGTTCATGCTATGCACCAAAATAATTCATTAAACCGTTATGTCGTTAAATGGATCAACCTGACTGGATTTAAGCGGCATATCTGGAGGTTTTCAGATTAAGCTATGATCTACAGTGTCTTGCGGTTGGATCATTGTTTCGTTGATGGTTATACTAAGGTCGCGGTGGTTATAAAACAAACGATAGAATTTCAGCTTAAATGTGAAATAAATTCACTTATTGAGGTGTGTATCAGACGCTTACCCCCTTTGAATGCTCTGCGCAGTTTTGAATCGGCTGCACGACTTGGCAGTTTCAACCAAGCTGCTGAAGAGCTGTATGTGACACCCTCTGCAGTCAGTCACCAGATTAAAGCCCTTGAGGAGTATCTGGGGTTAAAGCTGTTTCACCGTGAAAAGAGGCAGGTGCAGATCACCGTCGCCGGAGAAAAGTATCTGGTTGCGGTTTCACACGCCCTGGATGAACTGGATGCGGCCACCCGTCGCCTGATCTCTGCGCCTAACACCAGCTCGTTGACCTTTGAGGCGCCCCCCGCTTTTCTGAGTCGCTGGCTGATGCCAAGGATCAAAGATTTTCAGGCGCTTTATCCGGATGTGGAGCTGCGCCTGAGTACCGGATCTGTGAACCGGATCGACTTTGATCATTCCGATCTGGATATGGCGGTCTATTTTGGTGATCCGCCCGACGATGATGATATCGAGGTACGACTGGTACACCGTTCGGTGGTGGTGCCTGTGTGCAGTCCTCGCAAACTGGAAGAGCATCAGATTGAAACCCTGGCTGATCTGAGGAAGCAGACGCTGATTCATGTCACCAGCCGGCGCAATGAGTGGCAGCGCTTACTGCAAAAGGCCGGAATCTCCATGACCGGAGAGGAAAAAGGGTTGTCATTCTCCAGTACCCAGCTGGCGCTGGGGGCGGCCCTGGAAGGGCTGGGTGTCGCACTGTCAGATAAGTCGCTGATCAGCCGTGAACTGCAATATGGACAGCTCGTGGTACCGGTTGAAGCCGAACTGCTAACCGGAAAAGCGTTCTATCTGGTCTACCCGAAAGATCGTCAGCTGACCTACGGTATGCGTATTTTCCGGGAATGGTTGCTGGAGGTTATGGGACTGTCGGAAGAGCCTGAATAGACGGCTGCCCGGCCTATAGGTGCCGGGCAGTTACTTCATTATCGCTTAGAAACGGGTGGATAAAACAAGATTCAGTGTATCCGTGTCATCACCGGCGTAATCTTCCTCCCTGACCAGTTCAACAATCAGTTCGGCATTATCATGCACCTCCCGGGATGCCCCCAGAGTAATCCGGGAGTGGGCAAGCAGATTATCTCCGGCATCGGTCAGTAGTTCAGCGCCATCGGTGTGACTGTAGCCCAGTGACAGGTTGCCCGGAGCGCCCAGCAGCCCGGTTGCGTAATCGGCACTGACATGCCAGGCCGACACTTCCGCGCCGCCTGTTAGCTCTTTGAAGCTGCCGGTTCTCAGGTATTCAGCGGATAACGCCAGGGCCTCTGCCTCATAACTGAGATTGAGGCGTGACGCATCGACTTTTTCGTCGCTGGACAGGCTATCGGCCTGAAACGGATCGGTATTGCGAATATTGTTAATATAACCGGCGCCCAGAGCAAAACCGTTATCAAATGTCAGCGCGGCATTGAGCCCCAGATTTTCGACTTTGCTCTCATCGTTCTGGCCCTTAAACAGATAGCTTGCAGCGCTGAACATTCCCTGGCTGAAGCCAACCAGCAGCAGATCATCGGTATTATCGGTCAGGTCATTGGTCAGGGGATCAGACCAGGCATTGCCGTTGATGACCGCGAATGGAATCGCAGTACGTCCTGCAATCAGTGACCATGGGTTCCCGTCAGCAGCGATAGTGACAATGGCTTCATCGACGAACAGATCCTGATCTTCTCCATCATCCTCATACTTGAGCGTGGTTGAAAGCGCCATGTACTCATTAACTGCCGCGTCTACAGTCAGTTCCAGGCTGTCGACATCTAGATCGTTTTCACTGCTGCCGTCTGCCAGCCGGGAAGCCGTTGCCAGAAAGTCGGCGCTGCCACTGATGTTAACCGGATTACGATTATTTTCACCACTGGATTGCCTGGCCGTGGTGTCACTCAGCTGGGATTCGAGCAGGGCAATTCGCTGTTTCAGCGCAGTTAGTTCAGTTTCCATCTCGGTTGCCTGTACCGATGGAGTGACAGCGATTGTTGCTGCAATCAGTGATGCCAGAGCCGTTGTTTTCATGATTTATCCTTAATTTTGGATGTTAAAAGTTGCCCGTAAAGGCACAGAAGCGTACTTCTGGCCGGGTTACGGGGATCGGGTCGGTACTGTAAGTAGTGATTTATCTGGTGGTCACAAACTGACGCTTGTCAGGTGGTTGTCCCAGGCAGTTTTAAGCGTTAGTGGCATGCGGGTTGTTTCTCCGCTGAGGATGTTGTGGCGGATACAGCGTCCGGTGCCGGCGCTGATGATAAACTCTGCGGTGTTGTGCGTGGCTGTCAGGCCGCAGCCATCGGGGCTTCTGACAGAGGATATGAAGTGATTATCCTGCAGATCCCAGAAGGAGATCAGATCCCCTCTGGGGGCTGAAACAGCGGCGAAACGGCCGCTGTCATCAAATCGGGCACTGCCGCAGTAACCCTTCATTGCCCGGTTAACCGGCTCCGGGGCGGACAGCAGCTGAATCGCCTGGCCGGAGCGGTGCACCGCAACCAGCGGCAGGTTTTGACCAGCATCGCCCTGATGCTGCAGCGCGATCACGGTTGTCCCCTGCCGGTTGGTATCGATATGCCGGATGCTCAACTGGTGCAGCTCTGCGGGCAGTACCTGTTGTTCCAGCCGTTCACCGGTGTGCAGATTCAAGCGCATCAGCGAAGGTTGCATTGTCTCCAGATTGAGCTTCTCCCTGCCGTGATCCGGATGGGTAAGAATTCCACCGTTGGCGACCGTTAGCACTTCACTGTCCGGTTGCTGAATCAGCTCGTGGGGGCCGATGCCATAGCTGGGGTAGTCGGCAATGATCGAATAGTTGTCCTCAAGTGAGCGGATAACAATCCGGCCCTGACCGCTACTGATTTCATTTTCAGTGGTGATGAGCCAGCGCCCGTCATGGGAAAAAATCCCATGGCCAAAAAAATGTCGTCCGCTGCCGGCAATAATTCGCTTTACCAGCCGTTGCGCCTGGTAGTCGACAATATCGATGAAACTGCCCGGCCGTCGCGCAATGCAGGCAAGCAGTGGCCGCTGCGGGTGTGGCTCGGTATGGTGAGCCCGCCCCGGCAGAATATGATCCAGCAGCACCTGCGACTGCTGGCTGATGAGGTAGAGGTGGTATTGTCCGTCTCTGCCTTTGGCGGCCGCAGCAAACATCGGTTTCGTGCTGTTATCACCGGCACTCGCGGCCAGTGTGAGCCGGGGTAGCAACACGGCACTGCCCAACAGCTGGCAGAAACGGCGGCGATTAATCTCCATCACGGCTGTTAAACCCCAGTTGAATGTCCAGTGTTATCATCTCTGCACTCAGTTCACCATCCAGTTGCTGTAGTGTGTCGCTTATCTGGCGTAACCGTTTGACGGTTTCGGCTTGCGGCAGGTGGGTCACCAGCGGTGTCTGCACGGCCTTGAGCTGCTGTTCAATCGTGTTGAACAGGCTGCTGATATTATATGCCTGAGGCGCTCTGCCCTGTTCCCGCAACAGGCTGTCGACGCTGTGGGTGGTGCCGGAATAAAGGTCTTTGAGGCTGGCAATATTGAGCTGTATGTTGCGCAAAGAGCGCTGGCTGCGCCACGATTCCAGGCGACGGGGCCGTACCTGGTCACCCTCGTTTAATGGTCGGAGGATTTTCTGGTCCCGGATCGCCTCAACCGGTTCCACCAGTGACTTCATCATATCGACGGAGGCTTCCTGATGGCTTTCATAGTAGCTCGCTTCGCTGCCAGCCGTGGCGATTGAGTGACGATAGTCAGCGTTCCATTCAGCCAGCGTTGCCTGGCTGTTTTCGGCAATATAGGCGGCGATAGTCTGACTCAGATGACACCGGTAGCTGTTGTTTTCAAAGTCAGATAGCGTGCTGTCAAACAGCAGACGTTCCAGGGCGGGCAGCCCTTTTACGCCGATACTGGCTTTGTACAGATAGCCGGTCGACAGGGTTTGCGGATCCTGCTGCTGCAGTAGCAGATTAAGCTGTTTGCCGATCAGATTTTTCCGGTCTGGCCAGAACTGCATACTGAAATTACGCATCAGGGTTTCAATCGGGCCAAACTGGATATGTTGCACCGCCTGCCAGGCATCCATGGTCTGATGGTAATCGCTTTGCACTTGCTTAAGCTGCCGGGGATCCGGCTGGCGACACAGGACTGTGGAACTGGCTGCAAGCCGGGCACTGCTGTTCTGTAGTGCCTGGTAGCGAGGCAGTATATGCTCCTCTACCAGGCTGTGGTTAAGTGATTGCCATTGCTGCGCCGAGGGCGCTGCATGGAGTATGCCGAAGGTAGTGAGCATCAGAGAGATGCCCAGCAGTACCGGCCACAGGGGCTTAGAGACAGAATTCATAGTGACTCCAGGAAAGTTATTAAGGCGGTACGCTCTGCGGCAGGCAGGTTGATAACCTGATCCCGGGAGGCTGTGGCCTCGCCTCCGTGCCACAGAATCGCTTCGAGCAGGTTTCTGGCTCTGCCGTCATGAAGGAAATAGGTGTGTCCGTTTACGGTTTGGGTCAGCCCGATTCCCCACAAGGGGGGAGTTCGCCATTCGCTGCCGCTGGCGAGGAACTCAGGCCGGTGATCGGCCAGTCCGCTGCCCATATCGTGCAGCAGCAGGTCGGTATAGGGCCAGATCAGTTGCTTTGATTGTTCCGGCATGTCGGTGCGTGCGGCGGTAGTGAAGCTGGGCTGATGGCAGGTAGCGCAGCCACTCTGGTGAAATACCGCTTTACCCTTCAATACCTGAAGCCTGGCAAAGTCGGGCCGGGCCGGAGGTGCCAGGTTGCGGCTGTAAAATTCCACCAGTTTAACCATCTCTTCGGAAGCTTCGGCATTATCTTGCAGCGTGGTATTACCATCGGGCTGTCTCAGACAGTCGGCCTGTTGTGCCGTACAATCTCCCGCTGCTGCGGGAGCGAAGGGGGTGGAGATTCCCATATCGCCACTGAAAGCCCCCGCTGCCTGTTGGATCAGCGTCGGGTTACCGGCTTTCCAGCCAAACCGGCCCAGATCCTGTTGCCCGGTCAGACTGTTCCAGACCCGGTTGGTCCGGCCTGAAATCCCATCATTATTGAGATCCTCCGGATCAGCCAGTGCGTCAATATCGGCTGCAGCAATGGCTTCCAGTAATCCCAGCCCGACCATCGGCGGAGCAATCCGGGGAGAGAGCATTGTCTGAGGGTGTAACGGACCGTAACTGAGGCTGGCTATGCTGTATTCAGGCTGCCGCAGGCTGACCTGAGTGCCGTCGGCCAGGGAAACCGTGGTTTCGGTATAGTTGATCACCATCCGGCCCTCACCGGACAGTCCGTTGATCGCCAGATCCTGCAGCTGGCCACCGTAGGTCGGTTCCGGAATGGCACCGGCCCTGCCACTCTCGAGCAGTTGTCGCTGCGCTTCATTCTGCGGCGGGATGCTCAGGCGCAGGAACATCGATACGGCGTTGTCCTCCGGCCAGTTCGCTGCAGGAGGATGACCCCGGCCGTCTTTAATATGACAGCGCTGACAGGCGCGGGCGTTATAGAGCGGTCCGAGGCCATCGCTGGCGGTAGTCGATGATGGGGACGGTACCCATATCTTCTTGAAGATGCCGTTACCCAGCTTAAAGTTCAGTTCATTCTCAAAGCTCATATTCGCCGAACTCTGGGAGAAGGCATTGATATTCAGCCGCTTATGGTGGGTTGTGCTGCCACCTGGCAACTCCTCTCCTGGCTGCAACTGACTATGGTCTGCCGCCGCTGTCGCTGATACAGCGATGGCTAGCGCTGTCACAGCGATGCTGCCGGGGAGAGAAAATTGCCTGCTGATCATGCCTTACTCCAGAACCTGAGCCGGGTTATCCAGGCTGTCGGAGCCTTCCAGCTGTATTTCGTCCAGATGCAGCAGCGCGATAA
This sequence comes from Amphritea atlantica, assembly GCA_024397875.1. Lineage (NCBI taxonomy): Bacteria > Pseudomonadati > Pseudomonadota > Gammaproteobacteria > Oceanospirillales > Oceanospirillaceae > Amphritea > Amphritea atlantica. Next base: position 4,095,284 of record CP073344.1, on the reverse strand, counting down.
TATTTTCAATGGCGCGGGTCTCGTCTGTCAGCGCATCAACAAAATCCTGCACTACCTGATTGCCAGAGGTGTTGCCTTGAGCGATCAGTACATCAAAGGTGTCACCCTTGGCGGCACTATCCACCATCGCCTGGGCCGCGTCTTCTGTCGCTTGAAGTTTATTCAGCATATTCTGATCGGCTGTCGGTGCCTGAACGGCAACATAGGCTGACAGGCTGGGTCCGGAAATGGTGGAACCGTCGATACGGGTATAGGACCCTTGATACACATTACGGATTCCCCTGGCGTCGTAGTAATGAGACCAGTGGGTATTATCGGAGAAGCAGTCATGTTCCTCTTCCGGGTCATGCAGCATCAGCCCCAGTTTGGTTCGCTCGCCCGCCAGCTCGCCGTAGGCCAGGCTGCCTATTCCCGTCAGGATAGTGCCGATGGCGGTGGTATCATCCTGTTCCAGCAGTTGCTGGCGTGCAGCGCCCTGCTCTTTCCAGTTATCCACCATCTCCTGCAGGTCTGTGATCAGCAACTGAGTCGCCGCCTGCAGGTAGTCCCGGCGCCGGTCACAGTGGCCCCCGGTACAGTTTTCCAGACTGTAGTCGGATGCCGGACGGTTACCTGCACCGGGAGAGGTGCCATTCAGATCCTGACCCCACAGAAGAAATTCTATGGCGTGATAGCCGGTGGCAACGTTGGCCTCTATACCATCGATCTCATGCAGGGTGCCGGACAGCAGTTCCGGGGTGATACTGCTCGCATCAATCTGGGTTCCGCCGACCCGCAAAGTGGTATTGGCAATGATATTGGCGCGGTACTGGGTATTTTCGTCTGACTCTGAGCCGTAGTGGCCACTGTCAACATAATCGATCAGTCCCTCATCCAGCGGCCATGAATTTACCCGGCCCTCCCAGTCATCCACGATGGGGTTACCAAACCGGAATGCCTCGGATTGCTGGTAGGGAACCCGTGCTGTAATCCAGGCGGAACGGGCCTGCTCAAGTGTCTGAGCGTCGGGGGTTTGCAGCAGCGCATCAATGCTACCTTGCAGGTCTTTGGCCCCGGTCAGGGCGTCCTCATAGGTAGCCAGGGCGATATCGGCATAGGTGGTGATGATATCTGATGTCGCCGGTGTCGCGGCAAAAGTCGTGGAACAGCTGAAGGTGGCAGCTAACACGGCTGTAGAAACAATTGATTTGACGCGCATAAGAGGGGCTCCTGTCGATAGAATTCAGGAGATCGTAATACAAACAAGAATGATTCGCAATAAGGTTTGCGTTTATGCTCTGTAAATGAAACGGGAGCCGGTTGTTGCGGGCTCCCGTAGGCTAGTTAAGCGAAGTAGTGTTCTAAGTCGTCTGCGCCGCCGATGCGCTGTCCATCAATAAACACCTGAGGCGTCGTGCCCTGGCCGCTGATTGCTGCCAGCGAGCTGTAGCTCAGACCGTGGCTGCCCAGTTCGACCTCTTCGTAGCTGAAGCCCTTCTCTTGCAGCAGTTTCTTCGCCCGGATACAGTGTGGGCAGCCCGGTTTGGTCAGTATACTGACACGCTTTGGCTGCTCTGCTGTCGGGTTGATGTAATTGAGCATGGTATCTGCATCGGAGACGGTGAACGGGTCGCCCGGCAGGTCGGGTTCGATAAACTGTTTTTCAATGACGCCATCAACCACCAGCATAGAGTAGCGCCAGCTGCGTTTGCCAAATCCCAGTGCGTCCTTATCGACCAGCATATCCATGCCTGCGGTGAATTCGCCATTGCCGTCAGGAATAAAGGTAATATTTTCAGCGCCCTGATCGCCCTGCCATGCATTCATCACAAAGGTATCGTTAACAGAAAGGCAGATGATGCTGTCAACGCCCTCTTTTGCAAAGACCGGTGCCAGCTCGTTATAACGTGGCAGGTGAGTGGTTGAGCAGGTCGGCGTGAAAGCACCTGGCAGCGCAAAAACAATGACTTTCTTGCCCGCGAACAGTTCCTCAGTGGTGACATCTATCCACCGGTTGTTCTGCTGAGTGTGAAAGGTGACCTGCGGGATTTTCTGACCTTCTTGATTGCTGAGCATGATTTTATTCCTGAAAAGTAGTGGTGATTCGATAGAGAGATAATGCCAAAGCATGGATGGTTAATAAAATTAATTAATTTTAATTAATTGATAGCTTTTGGCTAATTGGAGGGGGATTCAGGTAATTAATTTATCTGAGCTTACCGCTGTTTTCTGTCATAGTGGTTAGCTGAAGTATTGGTTTAAAGTGGCTGCATAAATTAAAGTGAGGCTTCTTTAACAAAAGCACTGATATCTCTCTTTCCGGTATGGATCAATGACCAATTTTCGTCCATTTATGCAGGCTGTTTACAGTAACTTTTTGGGTCAATCTCCGAACTGGTACAAGCAGTTAATACTTTTTTTTCTGATCGTTAATCCTCTGTGTAATCTGCTTTTAGGCCCGGTGATGTGCGGCTGGCTGCTGATTTTTGAATTCATCTTTACCCTGGCGATGGCGTTGAAATGTTATCCACTGCAGCCCGGGGGGCTGCTGGCAATGGAGGCGGTGATTATCCATCTGTCGGAGCCGGGTCATGTTTACGATGAGATTGCGGCGAATTTGCCGGTCATTCTGTTGTTGATGTTTATGGTTGCCGGTATCTATTTTATGAAAGGGATGCTGCTGTTCGTCTTCACTAAGCTGCTGCTGAATGTGCGTAATAAGACCGGGCTTTCCCTGTTGTTTACCCTGTTGGGGGCGCTGATGTCTGCATTTCTTGATGCATTGACGGTGACTGCGGTGCTGATCAGCTCGGCTGTCGGTTTTTATGCGATCTATCACCGGGTCGTGTCCGGCAGCCACCCGGGCATGGATCACGATCACTCCAACGATGATAATTTGCATGACGATCACCGGCTGGAGCTGGATGAGTTCCGGGCGTTTCTGCGGAGTTTGCTGATGCATGGTGCTGTCGGGACTGCGCTGGGTGGGGTCTGTACGCTGGTGGGTGAGCCGCAAAACCTGCTTATCGGTGAGAAAATGGGCTGGCACTTTATGGCGTTCTTTACCCATGTCGCTCCGGTATCAATGCCGGTGCTGGCCTGCGGCCTCTTAACCACGGTGGTTCTGGAGAAGACCGGCTGGTTTGGCTATGGCGCCCGGATTCCTGAACCGGTATTTGAAATACTCAGAGAGTTTGATCAGGAGGAGCAGGCCAGCTGGGGCATGAAGGAAAAGTCCGAACTGTATATTCAGTTCGCCGTGGCTCTGTTTCTTATGCTGGCGCTGGCATTTCACCTGGCGGAAGCCGGCGTTATCGGTCTGACGGTGATCATTCTGCTGACCAGTCTGAATGGTGTGACTGAGGAGCATCGGATTGGCCGGGCGTTTGAAGAGGCGTTGCCCTTTACGGCATTGCTGGTAGTTTTTTTCACTATCGTCTCGGTGATTCATGACCAGCAACTGTTTACGCCGCTGATTGAGGCGGTGCTGGAGCAGGATCTTCGTAATCAGCCGGTGATGTTCTTTATTGCCAACGGCCTGTTGTCGGCGATCAGTGATAATGTTTTTGTCGCCACCGTGTATATCAATGAGGTTGCCAGCGCGTTTGATGCCGGGCGGATCAGTCGTGAGCATTTTGATGCACTGGCGGTCGCTATCAATACCGGGACCAACCTGCCCAGCGTAGCAACACCTAATGGTCAGGCTGCCTTCCTGTTTCTGCTGACCTCCGCCATCGCACCGCTGATCCGCTTATCCTATATGCGCATGGTGATCATGGCCCTGCCCTACACGATTATGCTGAGTGGAACAGGCTTGTTGGCGGTGTGGTATATGATCTGAATAGCGGCCGCCAGAGCCTGTGTTACCGGCCTGATTGTTCTGGCGGCCTATCTTCTCTCCCTGCTTATCTGGCTGAAGAGGGTTTAAACAGTCGTAGCCGGTTAGCATTGCTGACCACGGTGACCGATGAAAATGCCATGGCGGCGCCGGCAATGACCGGGCTCAGCAGCAGGCCGGTGAGTGGAAACAGTATGCCGGCCGCTACCGGAATCCCCAGGGTATTGTAAATAAAGGCGCCAAACAGGTTCTGGCGGATATTGCTCAGGGTTGCCCGCGACAGTTCAATGGCATCGGCAACTGAATGCAGGCTGTTACGAATCAGCACCATATCGGCGCTTTCGATCGCTACATCGGTACCATTACCGATGGCAAAGCCGACATCTGCCCGGGCCAGTGCCGGAGCATCGTTGATACCGTCACCGCACATGGCCACGCGGTTACCTGCCTGTTGCAGCTTAACAATTTCCCTGGCTTTATCTTCCGGCATTACGCTGGCAATAAAGTTATCCACAGCCACCTGTCGGGCCACTGCCGCCGCAGTATGCGGGTTATCGCCGGTAATCATTACCACGCCTATACCCATCTGTTTGAGTCGCTCAATCGCTGCGACTGAGTCCGCTCTGACAGGGTCGGCAATGGCGAGTATACCGGCAACCTGGTCATTCAATGCGATATAGACCGGGGTCTTGGCCTGTTCAGCCAGTTCCCTGGCTTGAGACTCGAAAGCGCTGGCGTCGATACACTGATCTGACATCCATGCGCGGTTACCGATAGTCACGGCGATACCGTCCACCCGCCCTGTGGCGCCGCGTCCGCTATGGGCCTGAAAGTTTTCCACAGCCAGGAGGCTGACATTCTGCTCCCGGGCAAAGCCGACAATCGCTTCAGCCAGCGGATGTTCTGAGGCGGCTTCAAGTGAGGCCGCCAGTTGCAGCATCTGCGGATGCTCACCGATAAGATCGGTAACCGCCGGTGCTCCTTCGGTAATAGTGCCGGTTTTATCCAGCACCAGAATATCCAGCTGAGAGGCGCTTTGCAGCGCCTGTCCGTTGCGGATCAGGATGCCATATTCGGCGGCTTTACCCACGCCCACCATCACCGACATCGGGGTGGCAAGACCCAGCGCACAGGGGCAGGCGATAATCAGTACGGTCATGGCGGTGACCAGCATATAAGCCAGCTGCGGTTCCGGGCCGACCAGATACCAGATCAGTGCGGTCACCATGCTGCACAGGATGACCACCGGGACAAAGATACCCGCCACCGTATCGGCCATTCGCGAGATTTCCGGTTTGCTGGCCTGCGCCTGTTTGACCATTTCGATGATCCGGCTCAGCGCGGTCTCGCTGCCGACCTTTTCCGCTTTGACTACCAGTGCGCCGGACTTGTTCAGCGTGCCTGCGCTGACAGTGTCGCCTACCATTTTACTCACCGGCACAGGCTCACCACTGAGCATCGATTCATCGATCAGGCTGTTGCCCTGCTCCACGATGGCATCTACCGGAACCTGTTCGCCGGGTCGGATGCGCAGCAGATCGCCGCTTTGCACCAGCTCCAGCGGCAGGTCCACCTCTTTCCCGTTACGCATCACCCGTGCGGTCTTTGGCTGCAGGTTGAGCAGTCGTTCGACCGCCTCGGAGGTCTTGCCGCGGGCGCGAATTTCCATCGCCAGACCAAAATTCACCAGACCGATGATCATTGCGCTGGCTTCATAATAGAGGTGCCGCGAGCCCTCAGGTAATACCTCTGGCAACACCACCACCGCAGTGGAAAAAAGCCATGCGGCCCCGGTACCCAGGGCGATCAGGCTGTCCATGTTGGCTGAACCGTGTTTCAGGGCGTTCCAGGCTCCGCTGAAAAAGTGACGGCCGGGAAACAGCAGAATCATCAGTGTCAGCAGACCCACGACTCCCCAGATTATCTGATCCTGCGGGGTTTGAACGCTCATATCATCCATCAGCATTCCTGCAGCCATCAGCGGTATACCGACACCCAGAGCCAGCAGGGTGTTGCGGATATATTGCCGGTACTGCGCGGCCTGCTGAGCTTTCTGCTGCGCCCGGTCCTCTGCTTCATTACTGGCCAGACGGCCGCGGTAACCAATCTCCGACAATGCTTCGATCAGCCTGTCGCCACTAATGCTTCCCTCGACATTGAGCCTTCGTTGGGGAAAGTCGACCGAAGCCAGCTCGACATCTGGCAGGGTGTTGATCCCTTTTTCAATCTTTTTAACGCAACCGGCGCAGGTCACATTTTCTAATAACAGTGTGGTAGTCATGATCTTCTCTCATAACAGATTTCTCTATCTGCAGGTTAGAGCTTCCAGCTGCTGTAAGGTCAACTGCTGGTGGACAAGAAAGTTGCATTTTTTCTCAGAACGGGCGAATCTGTATTCCACCAAACTGATTTTAGACGAGAATCTGGTCTGCCCCGATGTTGTATCGAACCCTGTTAATCCTGCTGCTCAGTGTGATGGTCATTAATCCGGCGATCTCTGCTGATAGGGCGCCTGCGGCTGTGCAAATGGATTGCCATGGCAGTGGTTCTGATATTAGCCGTGTTGATATCAACAACTGCGATATGAATCATTCGGAGTGTTGTGATGCGGAACTGTCTGGTTGCTGTCTGCAGCTTTCCGCGGCGGTGTTCATTTTGCCGACAGGTCTACAGCGCTTTGCATCGGTGGTAGTCATTCCTGAGTGGGTTCCTCCCGCTTATCACTCGGCTATAGCGCCCCCGGTTTATCACCCTCCCCGCTTTGTTGTGCTTTCTGTTTGACATATTGAAACGTTATTCCAGTATCTGAACGATAGCCAGTGTGACTATCAATTAAGCGATATCTACAAATGACTATGAATATTTCTCAGGCTGCAGCTGCCACCGGACTGACCAGTAAAACGATTCGCTATTACGAACAGCAGGCTGTGATTCCTCCGGCAGCGCGCTCAGCGAATGGTTACCGGGTCTACAGTAAGCAGCAACTGGATGCGTTGCGTTTTATTAAAAGGGCCCGGGATATGGGGTTCTCTCTCGATGAGAGCCGCGAGCTGTTGCAGCTGTCTCAGGATCCCTCCCGCACCAGTGCCAGCGTTAAACAGAAAGCCGAACAGCAGATTCAGCGGATTGATCAGCAGATTGAGTCATTGCAGCAGATGCGGGCAATGCTTGAAACCGCCGCCCGCGAATGTCGCGGTGACGATGGCGCTGAATGTCCGATTCTTGACCAGTTAAATGGCGTGATTGTCGATAACGATAGTCCGGAGTAATTAAAGATGAGAAAACTGATACTGATAGTGGCGGGCCTGCTGGGCTGGTCACTGAATGGCTATGCCGCTGATCCGGTGTGGCTGCAAGGCAAAACCGCACAGTCCTATGAGATTACCGTGTACCGCAGTGCTTCCTGTGGCTGCTGCAAAGGCTGGATTGACCATCTGAAAGCGCATCACTTCACCGTTAAAGATATTGTCGCGAACGATGTGAATGCTCATAAGCAGCGTCTGGGAGTGCCGCTCAAAGCCGCCTCCTGTCATACCGCCGAAGTGAATGGCAAAGTGATTGAGGGACATGTGCCGGCCCAGGATATCAAACGCCTGCTGGCTACGAACAGTGATATTCGGTTACTGGCGGTCCCGGGGATGCCGTCCGGCGGGCCTGGCATGGACACTGCGGGTGCCCGTAAGGATGCGTTTACCGTTTATTCGATGGACAGTCAGAAGCGGATTAGCAGTTTCAGTCATTATGAGGGTTATTGAGATGAAGCCGCTTTTGATTGTGCTGCTTGGCGCTGTTTTCCTGAGCGGCTGTGGTGAAACCGAGCCGACCGTTGATGGTCGATGGTATACCCAGTCTCAGGTGGATAGCGGTCAGCGACTGTTTATTGATAACTGCGCTGAATGTCATGGCGTGGCGGCTCAGGGAACCTCCAGCTGGAATAAACCCGGCGCGGATGGCAAATATCCACCGCCTCCGCTGAATGGCACAGCACATGCCTGGCATCATCCGCTAAAAGGGCTGAAACGTTCGATACAGCGTGGTGGAGTGCCTGTGGGCGGATCGATGCCCGGTTTTGCCGATACGCTTTCGGATGCAGACACTGAGGCGGTGATCAGCTATTTCCAGAGTCAGTGGCCGACACCGATCTATCAGGCCTGGCTTGAGCGAGGCGGTTTAAAGTAGCGAGCGGAATCGTTAAATAGCAAAGCGGCTATCGAGATGTGCGCTTCGAGAGAGGCGCTTCTTTATTTGCGGTTTGTCGGCAAACGGTACAGGAAAGCATGGCAAAAAAGCTGATCTGAGCTACCTTCATATAACGTTTTTCTCAATCATCAGGGCATTTTCCATAAAAGCAGCGACGACAGTTGCGCGACCTGATCAGAATACGTACAGTAGCGAGCCTTGCCGACAAGCCTGCATAATCAACGACCGGTGAGTGAGGTATAGAGATGACTGACAAAGTATATCTGAACGCACAGGAACTGCTGGAAGATTCATTCAGGCTGGCCCTGGAAGTATTTAACAGCGGCTTTCGTCCTGATTTTATTGTCGGTGTCTGGCGGGGAGGCACTCCGGTGGGTATCGCAGTACAGGAATTGCTGGATAATCTGGGTGTTCAGACGGATCATATCGCTATCCGCACATCTTCCTATACCGGTATCGGTACGCGGGATAAAGAGGTACGGGTGCATGGACTGGATTACCTGATCCGCAACGTTAACCACTCAGATTCACTGCTGATTGTCGACGATGTGTTTGACACCGGACTGAGTATCAAGGCGGTAATCGATACGCTGAAAGATAAAGCGCGTCTGAATGCCCCTCACGATATCCGGATTGCTACACCCTGGTTCAAACCAGTCAATAACAGAACCGATCTGGAGCCGGATTACTATCTGCACAAATCGGCAGACTGGCTGGTTTTCCCCCATGAACTCAAGGGGTTGGACCGGGAAGAGATGCTGGCGAGTAAGCCGGGTCTGAAAGAGATTTTTGAGGAATACGGAATCTGACACACTGATGTGATATCAGCGTATCCTGATGCCAGAAAATGAACCCTGAGCGGGGATATCAGAGCAAGGATTTTTCTTTGCTTAAAATATCTACAAATGCCAATGAATGCGGTATAATGCCGCGCATTTTACGCCCCTAACATTCGAGTGAAGAAATGTCTGACTTATCACACTACCGTAACATCGGTATTTTCGCCCACGTAGACGCGGGTAAAACTACCACCACCGAACGTATCCTGAAGCTGACAGGTAAAATCCATAAGACCGGTGAGGTTCACGATGGTGAGTCCACTACTGACTTCATGGAGCAGGAAGCTGAGCGGGGTATTACTATCCAGTCAGCGGCGATCACCACATTCTGGAAAGATCACCGCATGAACATCATCGATACTCCAGGACACGTTGACTTCACTGTTGAAGTATATCGTTCCCTGAAAGTACTGGATGGTGGTATCGGCGTATTCTGTGGTTCTGGTGGTGTTGAACCTCAATCAGAAACTAACTGGCGTTATGCGGATGAGTCGGGCGTTTCCCGTATTATCTTCGTAAACAAGCTGGACCGTATGGGCGCTGACTTCCATAAGGTTGTCGATCAGGTTGAAAATGTACTGGCTGCGAAGCCACTCATCATGGTTCTGCCTATTGGTCGCGAAGAAGACTTCGTCGGTGTTGTTGACCTGCTTACCCGCAAAGCGTACGTGTGGGATGATTCTGGCCTGCCAGAAAACTACGAAATCAAAGACATCCCTGCCGACATGGTAGAAGATGCTGAGATGTACCGTGAGCAGTTGATCGAACTGGCGGTAGAACAGGATGATGACCTGATGATGGCTTACATGGACGGTGAAGAGCCTTCTATGGAAGATATCAAGCGTTGTATCCGTACCGGTACCCGTGAACTGGCATTCTTCCCGACTTACTGTGGTTCTGCATTTAAGAACAAAGGCATCCAGCTGATTCTGGATGCGGTTGTAGATTACCTGCCAAGCCCAACAGACGTTATCCCTCAGGATCTGACGGATGAATTTGGTGAGCCAACTGGCCAGGTTGCTACTGTTTCCACTGATGAGCCTTTCCGCGCACTGGCATTCAAAATCATGGATGACCGTTTCGGTGCACTGACCTTTATTCGTATTTACTCTGGTAAGTTGAAGAAAGGCGATACTATCCTTAACTCGTTCACCGGTAAAACTGAGCGTGTTGGCCGTATGTGTGAAATGGAAGCCGATGAGCGTAAAGAACTTGATTCTGCTCAGGCCGGTGACATCATCGCAATTGTTGGTATGAAGAACGTTCAGACTGGTCACACACTGTGTGATCCTAAGCATGAATGTACGCTTGAAGCCATGGTATTCCCTGAGCCAGTAATCTCCATTGCAGTAACACCTAAAGATAAAGGTGGTGCTGAGAAGATGGGTATCGCTATCGGTAAGATGGTTGCAGAAGATCCAACCTTCATTGTTGAAACCGATGAAGACTCTGGCGAAACTATCCTGAAAGGTATGGGTGAGCTTCACCTGGATATCAAAGTAGATATTCTGAAGCGTACTTACGGTGTTGAACTGGTTGTAGGTCAGCCACAGGTTGCCTACCGTGAGACAATCACTCAGGCACTGGAAGACAGCTACACTCACAAGAAACAGTCTGGTGGTTCAGGTCAGTACGGTAAGATTGACTACCGCATCAAGCCGGGTGAGCAGAACACTGGTTTCACGTTCTCTTCAACCGTAGTGGGCGGTAACGTACCTAAGGAATTCTTCCCGGCGATCGAGAAGGGCTTCAAGAGCATGATGGATACAGGTCCGCTGGCGGGCTTCCCTGTGCTGGACGTTGAGATTGAACTGTACGACGGTGGTTACCACGCGGTTGACTCCTCTGCGATTGCATTTGAAATCGCGGCAAAAGGCGCTTTCCGTCAGTCCATGCCTAAAGCGGGTCCACAGCTGCTGGAGCCGATCATGAAGGTTGACGTGTTCACTCCTGAAGATCACGTAGGTGATGTTATTGGTGACCTTAACCGTCGTCGTGGCATGATCTCTGGTCAGGAAGCTGCGGGTTCAGGCGTTCGAGTTAAAGCTGACGTGCCTCTGTCTGAGATGTTCGGTTACATCGGACACCTGCGTACTATGACTTCTGGTCGTGGTCAGTTCTCTATGGAGTTCTCTCACTACGCGGCATGTCCTGCAACAGTAGCAGAGAAAGTTATCGCTGAAGAGAAAGAGCGTAAAGCCAACAAGTAATTGTTGCCTTACTGCTGATTAAAAAAGCCCGCGAAAGCGGGCTTTTTTTTTGTTCTTCGGAAATGATGCTGCGTTTCAGTTAACTGTTTCAGTCAATCAGTAAGTGACATTACAGATCCAGCAGCAGGCAGGCTGACAGCGCCCGGGAGCAGCAGGAGGCAATGTATCTGCGGCGGCGCGGTTGCTGAACCTGAAGCGGGGCAGCTTGAATAGCGGCTGAAAAAAATACAGCTAAAGCCTGAGCTCACTATCGTTGCCTGCCATCAGATCAGACTCGTGACTGCTGATTACAACGACACGGTTATACCATTGCTGGCGCAGCCGCTTAAGAATCCGCTTGCTGCGTGCGGAATCAATACCTGCGGTGGGTTCATCCAGCAGCAATACCTGCCGGTCCTGCAGAATTAACCTGGCCAGCCCCAGTCGCTTCAGCTCCCCTCCGGATGGCAGGTATGAACCTTTGCCCAGCCAGCTGTTCAGTTGTTCCGGCAGTCCGGTAGCCCAGTGATCGAGCTCCACAGTTTTCAGCACCTGCCATAGTGCTGCATCGCTATACTGCTGATGCAGGCAGAGGTTGAAACGCAGGCTGCCCTGCAGCAGGCTGATCTGTTGCGGCATCATCCCAATCTGTTTTGCCTCAGTGGCGGAAAAGACTATCCGGCCCTGCTGCGCTTGCAGCCGACCCGCTAACAGCTGCAACAGCGTGGTTTTGCCTTGGCCGCTGGGATTGGTCAGCCAGTACCAGTTTTTTCCCTGAAGCGAAGTGCTGAGGTGCTCTATAGTCGCTTCCTCACGGCTGGGATAGCGATAGCAGAGGTTCTCAATGTCAATGCTGATCGCCGGGCTGTCCGAATGGAGAAATTGCCGCCGATCGGGCTGCGGTTCTGCCGGGCATAACCGGTTGATGCGTTCCAGTGCCCGGTATCCCAGTGCGAAGGCCGCCAGGGAGCTGCTGCCGGTGGTCAGTACCTCCTGCAGTCCCAGCGTCAGTAGCAGCAGCATAAACACCAGCGTCCCCTCGAGCTGCCCGGTTGCCAGACCCTCAAGGCCGTGCCACAAGACCAGCAGGATCATCATCGCCTGAACCAGTTGATTGAGTACCTGAACGCTCTGACGGGCATTGCTGGCCCGCTGTTCGGTCTGGTCCGCCATAGCGGCACTCTGACATAGCTTATCGCTCTGTGGTGATAAGCGGTCAAACAGGATCAGGGTGCGCAGATTACTGAACAGCGAATGGGCGTCGCTCCACTGTCGGCTGCGCTGCTGATGCAGGGTGTTCTGGGGCTGCAGGACCCGGCGAAGATAGAGCGCTGGCAGTAGCAGTACGCAGGTGAGCAGTGGCAACAGCAACCACAGGGTGAGCTGGGGCAGAAACAGCATTACCGTCGCCAGATAGAGCAGCGCACTGAGCAGCATCACCAGGCCCGGTACCAGTGCGGATAGATAGAGGGCCTCGGCATGACGGATATCTTCCAGCAGGCGGCTGCTGGCCTCATGGCTGTTAAGCGGTTGCTCCTGCCAGTTATGTCTGCTGAGGGTGCCAAACATATCGCTGCGCAGGTGTGATATCACCCGGAAGGTGGCTTCATGGGTCGCCAGTCTTTCGCCATAACGGCCAAAAGTCCGGGCGATCGACAGCCCCCTGACAATCGCGCCCGGGGCAAAATAGTTAAACCCATGCGCGGCGACCAGCGAAAGCCCCGCCAGCGCCGTGGCGCTGATAAACCAGCCGGATACCGCCAGCAGAGCGATACCCGCGAGTGCCGTGATGGTTGCCAGCAGCAGTCCCAGCGCGGCCATGCCCCGTTGCTGCCAGAGCAGCTGAAAATAACGTTTTACCAGTTCAGGCATGATCAATCTCCCCGGCCGGCAAGGCTTCGAGGGCGATAACCTGATCAAACTGATCTTCGGCATCCCGGTGGCTGCTGATCAGCACGATGCCTCCCGTCGCGGTGAACCGTTTCAGGCTCTCCATAAACTGCTTCGCGGTTTCCTGATCGAGGTTGGCGGTGGGCTCATCAAGCAGTAGTAGCGCCGGTCGGTGCAGGAACACCCGGGCCAGGGCGATGCGCTGTGCCTGTCCCCCGGAGAGGAACCCGCCGGAGTCGCTGATCCGGTAATCGAGTTGTCCGGGTAGCTCCTCGACCAGCGTATCGGCACGGGCTTGCTGCAGGGCGGTAAACAGCTCTGTATCAGTGAACGTACGTCCCAGACAGAGATTATTGCGCAGGCTGTCAAACAGCAGTTCCGGCTGTTGAGTCATATAGCCGATTCGATGCTGCCAGCTGCGGTTGTGATAGACGCAGGCACGGCTGCCGTTAAGGTATATTTCGCCACTCAGGGCGGGTTGCAGTCCCGCCAGGGTGTCCAGCAGCGTGCTTTTTCCTGCGCCGGAGGGGCCTTTTAGAAGCACCGTCTGGCCCCGTTTCAGGGTGAACGTATGGGGGTTGCCGATCGCTGTTTCACCATAGCCGGTGTGCAGCTGCTGCAATGATATCTGTTCAATCACCGTGTTCTCTGGTAGCCGCGACTGCTCCGTGTCGGCTGGCACAGAGGGCGGTTTCAGCTGTATCAGTCTGAGCAGGTGATCGGCAACACTGCTGGCATCGGCGCGGGCATGATAGAGCGCTCCCAGGCGGCGTAACGGCAGATAGAACTCGGGTGCCAGCATCAACAGGAAGATGCCGTGGCTCAGGGTGAGCGGGTCCTGCCACATCCCCAGTTGATATTTGTCGAGATAGTGCAGACCCAGATATACCGCCACCATGGCGATACTGATGGCACTGAAAAACTCCAGCAGGGTTCCGGACAGGAACGCCAGTCGCAATACCTGCATGGTGGAGTGGCGAAACTGTTCCGACTGGCGGAACAGCGTGTGTTGTTCAGCGGCACAGCTGTCCGCCAGTTGCAGCGCAGAGATTCCTTTGATCCGGTCAGACAGCAGGTTGCCCAGCCGCGTCAGCTCGGTCAGGTTGCGTTGACTGGCGGCGGCTGCCTTGTGCCCGACGATAATCATAAACAGGGGAACCAGTGGGGCTGTTAGCGCCAGTAGCAGGGGAACCAGCCAGCCACTCCACAGGCAGGCAACGATGATCATCATCGGGGCCAGCATGGCCAGGCGTTGTTGGGGTAAGAACTCGGCGAAGTAGTCCCGGGTGCTGTCGAGTTCTCCGCTTAACAGGTTGCTCAGTTCTGCGTGACTGAACTGCTGCTCTAAGCTGAGCTGCAGCGTGGCACAGTGCTCAAGCACGATAGCCCGCAACTGATTACGGACTCTGATGCTGGCGCGGTCAGCCAGGCGGGTCTGCCACAGCGGCAGCAGGGCGCGTACTACCAGCAAGGCGGCCAGTAAGCCCCACCATGAGGGTTGTTGCCACAGCAGGGTGGTTGTTTCGGACTCCTCATAGACGGCATTGTTGATCAGCAGAGCGATCAGTCCGGTGATGGCGATGGTGGACGCGGTCTGCAGAATACCGGCCAGGGTCAGCCAGTGATTCTCGCGGCGGCTTATTTTCCCCGCCTGGCGCAGCAGTTGCTGGCCGTTGGCACAGTGTTGCAGTGCTGCAATATTGATCTGGCTCATCAATGATGGCCTCTGTCTGTAATGAACTGGTAATGTGTCATGGGGCTTGTCATTATTGGCATAATCGAGCCATAACTGACGGAATAGAGTCTGAGCTATGACCAAAATAAGCTGGTTGAGAACGATGCGCAATGTTCTGGATAGTTATCATAATCCCGCCGTATTGATTGATGCCGAATATAACGTCGTTGCCACCAACAGCAGTTACGACTTCCGTTTTGGTGGCCTTAACGGTCGCAGCTCGGCGAAATGTTTTTTTCTTTCCCATGGTTATCAGCAGCCCTGCGATCTTGAAGGGGAAACCTGCCCCATGCAGGAAGCCCGTGACAGCGGTCACCGGGCCAGCGTACTGCATATTCATAATACCCCGCAGGGCAAAGAACATGTGGGTATCGATACCATTCCGATCAGCGACGATGAGGAACGCGCCTACTTTATCGAGGTGATGAATCCGATTCGTGAAGTCAGCGCAGAACCGATCGCCAATAAGATGATTGGTCGCAGCGGGGCCTTCAATGAGTTGGTCGATCTGATTCAGCGGGCGGGCAAAACCGATATCAATGTCTTGCTGATGGGGCCTTCCGGAGCGGGTAAAGAGCTGGCCGCTCAGGCCCTGCACGCCTCCAGTTCCCGGGCCAGTAAGCCTTTCGTCACAGTTGAGTGCTCCGGTCTGACGGACAGCCTGTTTGAAAGTGAACTGTTTGGCCATATGAAAGGCGCTTTTACCGGTGCGATCAGTTCCCGTACCGGCCTGGTTCAGTCGGCCCACGGCGGGACCCTGTTTCTCGATGAGGTGGGTGATGTACCACTGCATCTGCAGGTCAAGTTGTTGCGACTGATTGAAACCAAAACCTTCCGTCCGGTGGGCGACAGTAAAACGATTGCGGCTGACTTCCGGCTTATCTGCGCCACCCATAAAGATCTGCCGGCGATGGTTGAGCTGGGGGAGTTCAGGGATGATCTTTTCCACCGCATCAGCACTTTTCCTATCCGTCTGCCCTCGCTGTCGGAACGGCGTCAGGACCTGCCGTTGCTGGTGGAGAGTATGCTGCTGCGGATTGAGGATAAGGCGCCCCTGAAACTGACCGATGAAGCGTTGCAGTTGCTGGCTCAGCAGTCGTTTAAGGGCAATATACGGGAGCTGAAAAATATACTCGAGCGGGCCGCAGTCTTGCGTCATAGTGACCTGATCGGCGTGGATGTCATTCGGCGCAGCCTGAACCTGATCCCGGTTTCTGCAGCGGCTGGTCAGAAAAAAGAGGGCCTGCTGCAGCTGGCGGAACAGGAACTGAGTCTGGATGAGGTTGAACAGCGGTATCTGCAGACGCTGATGCAGACCTATGCTGATAAGGGGCGGGTTGCTGAGATTGCCGGTTGCAGCCTGCGTACCCTGTACCGCAAGCTGGAGCCGTGATTCCCGGCTTTTCCCGCCCTGTTGTTTCTTTATTCAGAGTCGTCCATCTGGTTTTCCAGCCACATGGCATTGATAATGCCGAAGCTGCAGGCCAGAAGAACGCCGAGTATCCAGGCGAAATACCACATACAATTCTCCTTAGTTACGTAAGCGCGGGGCGCTTAAGTGTTGCCTTCTAAAGCGGTTAATAGTTAGAAACATTGTTCTGCTCGATAAAATCAGGCTCAATGCGGCGCCACATCTTGACGTAACACCAGGTGGTGTAGAGCAGAATGATCGGTACGAAAACCATCGCAACCCACAGCATAATCTCCAGTGTCAGTTTGCTGGAGGTGGCATCCCACAGGGTCAGGCTGCTGGACATATCGGTCGAGGATGGCATCACGAACGGGAACAGCGTGACACCGGCCAGCAGAATAATGCTGCTGATACCCAGACTGCTGGTTAAAAACGCCAGTCCATAGCGACCGGCCCAGGCGAGCAGGCTGGTTAGCAGGGGGAAAACGACGGCGGCCAGCGGCAGCAGCCATAGTTGCGGATAGAGGGCAAAATTACCAAACCAGTTTGCACTCTGAATCACGGTTTTGCTCAGTGGGTTGGAGCCGGCATCGGCAATCACGGAACTGCTGATGCTATAACCGGGAATGCTGGTGTAGAGCCACAGGCCTGCAATGATCAGCAATGCACTGAGCAGCAGACCGGTAATGCCGGCCGTATTGCGACTGCGTTGCTGAATGGCTCCGCCTGCCCGCATCTGTAACCACACGGCCCCTTGCAGTACCATCATCAGCACACTGATCAGCCCAGTGACAATGGCGAACGGGTTAAGCAGTGCCCAGAACGAGCCGGTATAGGTCGAACGGGTGAGTTCATCAAAACTGAAGGGTACGCCGAGGAACAGATTGCCGAATGCGACACCAAACACCAGTGCAGGCACAAATGACCCCAGGCAGAGTCCCAGATCCCAGTTATTGCGCCAGCGGCGGCCGGGCATCTTGCTACGGTATTCAAAGCCAATAGGGCGGAAGAACAGGGCAAACAGTACCAGTAGCATCGCCCAGTAAAAACCTGAGAAGGCGGTGGCATACACCAGTGGCCAGGCGGCGAAAATGGCACCGCCGGCGGTGATCAGCCAGACCTGATTACCATCCCAGTGAGGTCCGATGGTATTGATCATCACCCGGCGTTCGGTATCGGTTTTTCCCAGCAGGGGGAGGAGCATCGCTACCCCGAGGTCAAAGCCGTCGGTGATGGCGAATCCGATCAGCAGAACGCCTACCAGCAGCCACCAGAGCAGGCGCAGAGTTTCATAATCAAACATGCTGAGTTACTCCAGAATCTTCGTAGTGATAACGGCCGGTTTCCAGGGCGCTGGGCCCCTTGCGTACATATTTGACCATCAGGAAAACCTCGATACAGAGGAACAGGCTATAGAGGGCAGCAAAGCCGCCGATACTCATCCACAGATCGGTTTCACTGAGGGTTGAGGTGGCAACATAGGTCGGCAGAATCTCACCGATGGCCCATGGCTGTCGGCCAAATTCTGCAATAAACCAGCCGGTTTCTACCGCAATCCATGGCAGCGGCAGGCAGAGTACTGCCAGTTTAAGCAGCCAGCGGGTTTTGTATTCGCGGCGCCGGGCGGTGTAATAGAACGCGGCGGCAAAGGTAAACAACATTATCACGCCGGTTGCCACCATAATGCGGAAGGACCAGAACATCGGCGCGACCTTCGGAATGGAATCCAGTGCCGCCATTTTGATCTGTGCTTCGGTGGCATCGCTGACATTCGGGGTAAAGCGTTTCAGCAGCAGGCCGTAGCCCAGATCATCGCTGACGGCGTTGAAGGCTTCCCGGTTGGCTGGCGTATCCTCGCCGTTGCGCAGTTTCTGCAGCAGATCATAGGCCTGCATACCCCCGCGGATGCGCACCTCATTGGCGCTAATGTGATCCTTAATACCGGTTATCTCCTCATCGATTGAACGGGTGGCGATCAGGCCCAGTAGCCAGGGAATTCGCACGGCGTAGTCCGTGGTCTGCTGTTCCTGATTCGGCAGGCCCACCAGAGTAAAGGGGGCCGGAGCCGGATGGGTATCCCATTCCGCTTCAATGGCGGCCAGCTTGACCTTCTGCACCTCGCCAATCTCATAGCCACTTTCATCGCCCAGCAAAATTACCGAAAGGATCGATGCCAGGCCGAACGCTGAAGCTATCGCAAAGGAGCGACGGGCGAAGCCGACATCCCGGTTACGCAACAGATAGAAGGCGCTGATAGAGAGCACGAACATGGCGCCGGTGACGTAGCCTGCGGAAACGGTGTGGACAAACTTAACCTGGGCAACCGGGTTAAAGATGACATCGGCAAAGCTGTTCATCTCCATGCGCATGGTCTCGAAATTAAAGTAAGCGCCAACCGGGTTCTGCATCCAGCCATTGGCGATCAGAATCCACAGTGCTGAGAAGTTGGAGCCGATGGCGACCAGCCAGGTGACCGCCAGGTGCTGAACTTTTGACAGCCGTTCCCAGCCAAAGAAGAACAAGCCAACAAAAGTTGATTCGAGGAAGAATGCCATCAGCCCTTCAATAGCCAGCGGGGCGCCGAAGATATCGCCGACATAGTGTGAGTAATAGGCCCAGTTAGTACCGAACTGAAACTCCATGGTCAGTCCGGTGGTAACGCCCAGCGCAAAGTTGATGCCAAACAATTTGCCCCAGAAACGGGTCATATCCCTGTAGACTTGCTTGCCGGTCATGACATAGACCGACTCCATGATCGCCAGCATAAAGGAAAGCCCCAGCGTCAGGGGCACGAACAGGAAGTGATACATCGCTGTCAGCGCAAATTGCCAGCGCGATAGTTCGACAACTGTTTCAGAAACCATAGTTACAATACCTTAGGTTGATTTGGCTGCCAGGCCGAAGCGAAAAGAGCGTGCGTCGGGTGCAGGGTCAGGATACTCTGAATGAGTAATACGTTTTATTAGGCATATGCTGTGCCACGTCGGTTAAGCTTGTATTACTCTTTTTTTTCAATGCGTTACGTTGTCAAAGTTGGTCAGGTTAAAATGTGCTGCCATAACCTTTTGTCAATTATGGCGCAGATCTTGTCAGATTGTGATGCGGCACAGTGTCGCGGGATCAATCTCGACAATTATGGCAACTCGTCTGTCTGGCCCGCAGGCAGCAATTCCTTTCGGTGATTCAGCGGGTGCCGTGAGGACGCGAACATGGACAGCTTTATATTCCACGGCGGTCAAGTCAAGGCATGTGACATTGGGTGTCGGAGACTGAAAAGTGAGGGACGTATCTGTAGCCGTTTGGCGGTATAAAGGTCAGGCCTTAACGGGAGATTCCTGCTGCTCCATTAGCTGGATCAGTTGCTGCAGGGGGATGGGCGGGCTGAACAGGAACCCTTGTACCTGATCACAGTTGTATTGTCGCACAAAGGCCAGTTGTTCTGCTGTTTCAACCCCCTCTGCAACGACCTTCAGATTCAGGTTGTGGGCCATATCGATAATCGTTTTGACGATCACCTCGTCGTCCTGATCGCTGCCAATATCGCGAATAAAAGAGCGGTCAATTTTAAGGGTGTTCAGTGGCAGTCGTTTCAGTCGGCTGAGAGAAGAATAGGCGATACCGAAGTCATCAATAGATATTTCGACGCCCAGATCTCGAATCTGGTTCAGTTGCTCAAGCAGTGACTCATTTTCCGTTGCCATAAAGGTTTCGGTTATTTCCAGTTCCAGTGAGGTTCCCGGAAAACCGGTTTCTGAGAGAATTTCAGCTATCCGTTTATAGAGATCCCGGCGAATAAAGTGCGCCGGGGAGAAATTCACAGACAGCTGGATATGTTCGCCGAACTGCTGACGCACTTGCAGAATATCCTGGCAGGCTTTTTTAATGACCCACTGGTCAACCAGACCAATCAGACCCTGATCCTCGGCGAGGGGGATAAATTCATCGGGTGGTATCGCGCCTTCGTGCGCATCGAACCAGCGAATCAGGGCTTCCATACCCACAATTTTGTTGCGCCGGATACACCATTTTGGCTGATAATAGACTTCGAAGCGTTGTTCTTCGATCGCCTGTCTGAGCTTCTGTGCCAGATGAATGCGGCGTTCAGAGCGGATATTCATCTGTTTGGCAAAGAAACTGAACTGGTCTCTGCCGGCCGCCTTTGAGCAATACATCGCGGTATCAGCATGTTTTACAATGGTGGTTGCATCAGTGCCATCCGTCGGGTAGATACTGATACCGATACTGGTCGTCACCTGCAGGTTAAACCCATCAATAACAACAGGTTGCTGGATCGTTCTGATTAGTTTTGTGGCGATATCTGAGGCTCTGTTCTGTGAAGTATTGATCGCCAGAATAGCAAATTCATCGCCGCCTAACCGGGCCAGAGTGTCGCTGCTTCTCAGGCAGTGCTGCAGGCGTGATGACAGCTCTATCAGCAGCTGATCGCCCATATCATGGCCCAGAGAGTCATTGATATCCTTAAAACGGTCGAGATCAAGAAACATGACCGTCAGCTGTTCGTTGCGCCTCTGGGCATAACTGATTGCGGTGTTCAGGTTATTATCGAAGGTGGCTCTGTTGGGCAGGCCGGTCAGGCTGTCATGAAACGCCTGATGTTCCAGTTGCCGGGTCAGTAACAGTAATTCTGCGGTACGGTCTTTAACTTTCTCTTCCAGTTGTTGCCGGGCTTGCTCCAGTTCATTGTCGCGGACCTGAATCTGTTCAATCATCTGGTTGAAGTCGGTTGCCAGATTGCCAATCTCATCTTCAGAGCGGCTGCGAACCCTTAGCTGGTAGTTTCGTGTACGGGTGATTTTACGGACGGTCGTGGCCAGTTCAGTAATCGGCCGGGTGACTATTCGCTGGGCAACGCTTGATAGCAGCAGCACAACGATCAGGGACAGCAGAAATACCGCAAATGCGATACTCATCTGGTCGCCTCGTCGGGTTGTCAGGCTGCTGAGATCGGAGAGTAGCAGGGTGTAGCCGATGATCTCCCGATCTATTGTTACCGGTCGTACCACATAAAGGGCGTTGTTAAGCTGTCCTTCGCTGCTTTCGGGCAGCTCGGGTAACGGATAATTATGGGGTGAGTATTTTGCAAATAGCTGCCCGTCAGCATCATAGAGTACCGCCAGGACTATATCCTGAACAT
The DNA here is from genome assembly GCA_024397875.1 of Amphritea atlantica. Lineage (NCBI taxonomy): Bacteria > Pseudomonadati > Pseudomonadota > Gammaproteobacteria > Oceanospirillales > Oceanospirillaceae > Amphritea > Amphritea atlantica. Next base: position 4,074,048 of record CP073344.1, on the reverse strand, counting down.
TATCCAGTGATGTCAGCGTGATTCTGGCGGCCTCGGCATCGCCAAAGGTGAGTGCGGCAATGGAGTTGGTGCTGATGATGTCCGCCTGGGAGCGCAGGTTCTCGGTCGCCTGCAGCTTGGAATCAAACCAGTCGTGCAGGGCAAAACCGGTGGTGGCCAGTGCCAGTACAGTACTGCTTATCAGGATTAACAGTGACATCAGCTTGCGACGCAGCGGGAGGCGTTTAAAGATCGACATCAGTGCTACCTCCTGACTCGGGCTAATTTGAGGAGTTCTGAGCTGATCGTCAGCCCGTTTCGTGTGACCTCAGGAAGATAGATGTCGAGACCTATGCGTGAACCCTGGCGGATGAGATTGACTGCCGCCCGGGAATCGGATGATTCGGTGGAGTAGCTTTCTGTCAGATCCGCGATCGTTAAGACAGGCAATGGGCCATGATGAGCCTGATCTTCAGCGAACGTCCTGAGCTGCGAGAGCGGAATGAACAGCATAGCACACTGGTCAGCCCCGGCGAGTGTACCAATCAGCTTGTCATTGATTGTTCTGTGTTGCACCCGCTTTCCATAAATGGACTGAAAAGCCGGACTAAGGGTATTTTCACGGTAGTGACAGATTGTCAGATGATCCGGGCTTTGCGATACCGTTTTGTCTGGCCAGCGGACGAACTTCGCAATATTGAACAGAATGGCGGCTTTGACCTGCTGCAGTTTGTATTCATGGGACTCGGCTTTGAGGTTGAGTGGCCACAGGCAGACGAGCAGCAACAGCAACACAGGTTTACGCCGCAGGTAAAGGGATGAAAAGTGGTGCACCGCATTCATCATAGAAGATCATGATTCCATTGCAGTCGGATCCAGAACTCTCTTTCACTGCGTTCATTGTTGTGCAGCTTGCCGAAGTCTGCGGCAGGGTCCATCACCCGTTTATCAAACAGGTTATCAACCCCAAATGCGTAATTCAGTTCCCGTGTCAGCCTTCCTGAACCAAACAGGTTGACCGTTGTGAACGAATCAGCGGCATCATTCCAGTTGTTGGTATCGGTTCGGCTGCTGCTATAGATCAGGCTGGCGCCCAGCAGATGATTCTGGCTTAGCTGATAATCGCTTTGCAGGCTGCCGCTCCAGGAGGCCAGATAGGGCTGGGCTCCTGCATCGGCGTCGGTTTCCAGGTAGCTGATGCCGAGGCGGGTATTGAGCTTTTGTGTGGGTCGCAGATTCAGCAATAATTCAGCGCCGCGCATTCGATAAACAGAGTCGCTGTTGGCAAAATACTCATCGCTACTGTCCGGACCGGGTGTCGGCATTTCCTGAATAAAATCATCAATCTGGCTTCTGAACAGGTTGATATTCAAGCTCGCCTCATCCCACTGGTAGAGGTAGCCCAGCTCAGTCATCGCGATTCGTTCAGCCTCTACCTGAGGGGGGATGAAACTGGTGCCTTCCAGTACCTTCAGATATTCCCTGAATCCCGGTGTGCGGATCGCGGTGCCGTGTTGCAGTTTCCAGGTTTGCTGATTATCAGGGGTATACACCAGTGCTGTGCGGTGGTTAAAGTAACCGCCAAACTGTTCGAAGTAATCATAGCGTCCGCCAATCGTCAGGCTCAGGTCCGGACGAATCTGCCAGATATCCTGAACGAATGCGGCATAATCATTGTTGGTTATATCGGGTTGGGAAAGCAGGTTGCCGGTTTCAGGGGTGGGCAGAAAACCACTGGCAAAATGATAATTACGGGTATAGTCGCTTCGCTCTGCTTTCTCATATCGCCAGTCCAGGCCGCCGGTCAGTGTGTGTTGATCAAACTGTTTCAGCAGGGTTAATGAGGCCCCGGCCATGGTGGCATTCTGATGTTCCTCGTACCCCAGCGACTGGGTTAGCTGCTCCAGCTCATACTCCCGGGTGTTATCCTTCTGATAATAGATGCTGCTTTTTAGCTGTCCTTCATCGATAGAACCGATTTCATAATGAGCCGACAGGTTCAGGTAGTCACTATCGATATACGCATCCTGGGTGGACGGAATGAAGAGGAAAGGGGTTTTATTGCGGTTGTAATCCAGTTGCAGCGTAAGCTGGGGCAGCGGCCGGGCTTTTATATGGATATTGCTGTAGTCCTCATTCAGAGGCTGAAGCGAATCCCCGCCGATAAAACTCTTTCGGTCCGAACTAAAGGGGGCGTCCTGCTCCAGGTAACTGGCAAACAGTTGCAGGTCTTTACTGTTATAGAGTGCTGTGCCTTTGCCGCGTCGATTGCTGCCAGCCTCCAGTCCCGCTTCCAGTTGTTCAGTGTTGCTGAAGCTTCGGGTGGTAACCGAAATAATGCCGGCAAATGCGTTGGCTCCATAGAGGCTGGATGCAGGACCCAGAATGACCTCGACGGTTTCAATGTATTCCAGTGGCAGGTTATCCCCAAGGCTGAAGTGGTTGTAGTAGAGCTGACGTACCCGTACTCCATCAACCAGCAGCACCATCTTGTCGTTATAGCGGTTCAAAACGCCGCGGGCCCAGATGGAGCGATGTCGTTTACGATACTGATTTAGCTGCAGGCCCGGAACAAACTGTAAAAGATCATCCAGTCGACGCACGCCGTAGCGGTTAAAATCATCACGACTGAAGGTGTATACCGTTCCCGGCGCTTTGTTGATCTGGGTGGGCACAAGGGAGGCCGAGGTAAATACATCCATTGCCACCAGCTCTTTCAGGGTGAGATCGCTGAAATCTTGCTGTGCCGCACTGGCTGTCGCGGAGGTAAATAATACTGAGTATATAAGCAGTGGTACGGCACTGTTTCTCGACATGCGCTTTATCCGGAGCAGGTAGCCAGCTTTAAATCGGTGGCAATATTATTATTTTAAGTAGGGGCTATCACGAGACTCCATTCTCATCAGTCTACCAGAACCCGCTATGATACAGAAAGCAAAAACAGGGGGGAATAATACCGCTACTAATTGCCATACAAATAGTATGTCTATGATGGGATTGCAATTAGTCATTAGGCGTGTCCGGTTGTAGTGATGCAGGTCGAAAGTTTAAGTTTCTGCAGATTAAATTATTGATATGAGTCAATAGTTATAGTTATTTGTATTTTTAGGTATCTCTTTTTTTGGTGCGTATTTTTGCGGATTTAATTTTTATAAAACATGTATTTAGGTTTTTTATTGAAGGTGTATATGGTTCCTATTGTGATACATTATCTTAATATTTAATGTTGATTTATGTATCTCAAATGCTAGCTTTGCCTCACTTCTACAACAAAAACAACCAGAATTGAGGTTTACGCTATGCACGATAAGATTGCTCAAACAATGGAGTTTCCACCTGCAACGCCCCAGCCAAATATCTACCCGCTGAGCTGGGAAACCAAAACCTCTAAGGCTGAGGAAATCTGGGATGCATCCTTGCGTGAAGCATGGAACCCGAAAGATCTGCCCTGGGATACCCTGGATGTTTCAAGCTATTCATGGGAGGAGCGGGAAGCGATCGCGTACTGGTGGACGCTGTTGTCGGTATTTGATGCATCGGCCCCGCCGGTGTTTGCCGAAGCGTTTATTAAAACCTATGAGGACCATGAGGAAGATGCGATTCGTCGCTGTTTCTTCTCTGTTACCCGGGATGAACAGAATCACGAGCAGATGTGTGGCATGGCCATTACCAAGTTGCTGGAAGCTAACAGTCCGCTGGAGTATGAGCCGAAAACCGATCTGGGACGCCGCCTGAAGCGCAATGCTGCCTGGTTGTATTACAACGGTGGCCGCTATTGGGGGGGGTATAAAAAAGCTGTACCCAAATACAGCCTGGCAGTGCTTTTCAGCTCTTTCCTGATGGGCGAAATTGCTGCGGCAACTATTTTTAAACAGATGTCTGAAAGCTGCGAAGAGCTGGTATTTCAGGAAGCGTTTAAAAACATCGGTCGTGATGAGGGGCGCCATATGGCGATCTGTCTGTCGCTGATGGAACGTGATTATCCTAAGCTGACAGCGGAAGAGAAAAGCGTCATTACCAAGCAGATTCGTGCCGGCTACCTGTTCCTCTCTGCAGTACTGTTTGAGCCACCCGCTGAGTTCTGGGATCTGCCGGAAGATTTTATCGCCAATCAGCGTGAAGCTGAGGCGATTGCCCGGGAAGCGGGTTTTGGTGTGCCGTCATACGATGCGAAGAAAGATAACTGGCGTACCGCAATGCTCAACCTGAAAGCGGTTCTGGATAAGTATGACACACCGTTCCCGGCGATTCCTGAAGTGGATATTACCGGTGAAGAGGTGACACAGGCGGATCTCGATTCAGCGGATATTATTCCGATCTTCTGATCTTCTGATCTTTGTTTCTTTGAGCGTCATGATGTGCCACTGGTCGGCAGACCAGTGGCTATCTGTATGCTGTGCATATAAAGATGTTGTTACAGGATTGGGCGAGTACCCGATCCGGAGGTGAGTATGACTTCGATCCGTTTATCCCCATCCGGTAAAGAGGTAGACGCTAAACCCGGTGAAACGGTATTAGAAACCCTTGAAAATGCCGGATATGCCCTGCCAAATAATTGCCGGGCCGGGGCCTGTGGTGAGTGTAAGGTTAAGGTGCTTGAGGGAGAGTTTGATCAGGGAATGGTGATGGATATGGCGCTGTCACAGGCGGAACGCGCCGAGGGCTACGGCCTGATGTGCATGTGTAAGCCGCTCAGTGACACGCTGGAGATTGATTGGGGTACCGATGATGCGATGCCAAAACTGTTTCCTCCCCGGGAAAATGTGCGCTGTGTGGTGGTTGACAGGATTGAGCGGACTTCGCGGATCGCTGAGATCCGCCTGCGTCCGGTGGGCGATGTGTTGCGCTTCTGGCCCGGGCAATATATCAGCCTGAGCGATACCTCCCGTACCGTGACGCCACGTTCCTATTCGATTGCTAATGCGCCACGGTCTGATGGTGAAATCGTTCTGCAGATTACCCGTGTTCCGGAGGGTAAAACCAGTCACTGGGTGCACGATGAGCTCCATCCCGGCTCAATGGTGAACGTCTCGGGGCCCTACGGCACCTTTATTGGTGATCCGGGCACCGATGGCCCGGTGCTCTGCCTCGCGGCCGGAACCGGTCTGGCACCGATTATGAGTCTGGCGGATGCCGCCCTGCGACGGGGCTTTAAACAGCCGGTACATCTGATCTTTTCCGCCCGTACGGAAGCAGAAATCTACTGTCGGGGGTTGATGTCGCTGTGGAATGTTCGCCATCGGCGGTTTAAATTTATTCCCACCCTGACCCGTGAAGAAAAAGAGGGCCTACAGCATGGCCGCATCCCGGATATTCTCGGTGACCTCTATCCTGATCTGTCCAGACACGCCATCTATATTGCCGGCAGTCCAGAGTTTGTGGATGCCTGTATCGGCGCGGTTAAGGCGCAGGGTGCCGATAGCCGCAATATCCATACGGAGGGATTCTTCGATCAGGCACAGCCAGAGAGGCCTTCGCCAGAACGGCTGATCTGACTCTGACCAACATGACTAAAGCCAGCTTTTCGCTGGCTTTTTGCTGTTGTTCTTATCTGGGGGAGATATTTTTTGTGCGTGTTCCCGCTTACCTATGTACTCTTATAGTGATTAGTCATTAATGCAGATGTGTCGGATATGGATTCAGACAACCCAGACATCGCCTATTCCACCAGTGGCCTGACCAAAGTGTATGGTGAGGGCAGCGCCGCTGTGCATGCCTTGAGGGGCGTAGACCTGCAGATTCCCGAGGGCGAGCTGGTGGTTTTATTGGGGGCCTCGGGCAGTGGTAAATCGACGCTGCTGAATATTCTCGGCGGGCTGGATCAGCCAACCGCAGGCGAGGTGCGGTTTTTTGACCACCAGCTGAGCCGTATGGATGATCGCGCACTGACGCTCTATCGCCGTGATCATATCGGCTTTGTCTTCCAGTTTTATAATCTGATGCCCAGCCTGACTGCGCGTGAAAATGTCGAACTGGTCACAGAGATCGCGGATAACCCGCTGACTGCGGAAGAGGCGCTGGCTCTGGTGGGGCTGAGTGAGCGGATCGATCATTTTCCGGCGCAGCTTTCCGGTGGTGAACAGCAGCGTGTTGCTATCGCACGGGCGGTGGCAAAACAGCCCCGGGTTTTATTCTGTGATGAACCCACCGGCGCCCTGGACAGCACCAGCGGCCGGCAGGTGATGGAGGTGTTGCAGCAGGTCAATCAGACGCTGGGAACGACGCTGGTGATTATCACCCATGCAGCGACGATTGCCGGCATGGCGGATCGGGTGATCCACTTTGCCGATGGACAGATACGGCAGATCGAACTGAATAGTGAAAAGTGTTTAGCTCAGGATCTGGTCTGGTAGGTTAGCGGGGTTAATGTATGAACATCAGGTTATGCAGATGCGAACCGGGCGGTTGCTAAGCGGGCTTTCACCGCTGGATCGCAAACTGTTGCGGGACTTGTGGCGGATGAAAGGTCAGGCCGTGGCGATTGCTCTGGTGATCGCTGTGGGTGTACTGATGTTGGTGATGATGAACGGGCTGGTCCGGTCACTGGAAGATACCCGCACCGCTTATTATGAACGCCACCGTTTGGCGCAGGTGTTTGCACCACTACAGAGGGCACCGCAGTCACTGTTATCCAGAGCCGCGGAGATTGAGGGTGTCACCGTCGTGGCTGGCCGGGTAACCGGCAGTGCGCTGATCAATTTGCCGGGTCAGCGATTGCCGCTGAGTGCTCAGGCGGTATCGTTGCCGGATCAGGGGGAGGCGCGGCTGAATGATATTTATCTCACCACTGGGCGGAGGCCGGATCCCGCCCATGAGGATGAGATTATTCTGCTGCAGGATTTCGCCAAAGCCCATGGCTTGAATCCCGGCGATCCGCTGTCCGCAACGATGCATGGTGCCCGCCGCACCTTCCGGATTGTCGGTCTGGCTCAGGCTCCTGAATTTCTCTATTCTGCCCCACCCGGGGAGTTTGCCCCTAATGACGCCCGCTTTGCGGTGATCTGGATGAGTCAGTCGGCGCTGGCGGCGGTTTACGATCTGAAGGGCGCTTTTAATCAGTTGCTGCTGGGGATCGCTGTAGACAGCTCGTTGCCTGCGATCCTGAATCGGGTCGATACTCTGCTGCAACCCTACGGCGGGCTGGGCGCTTATGGGCTGGAAGACCATATCTCAAACCGCTTTATTGAGGAGGAGATCAATGGACTGAGAGTCTCCAGTCGCACGGTACCACCGGTATTTCTGGCGGTGGCGGCTTTCCTCCTTAATATCGTTATCTCCCGAATGATTCAGGCCGAACGAAGCCCGATCGGTCTGCTTAAAGCCTTTGGTTACCGGGATATTGAGATCACCCTGCACTATCTTAAGTTTGTTGTGGTGATCGCCGTCAGCGGCGCGCTGGTCGGCTGTATCCTGGGAGTGTTTTCTGGCCGCAGTCTGGCGCAGGTGTATCAGAGCTATTACAAATTTCCGTTTCTGCTGTTTCAGGTTGATCCACTGACTTTTCTGATCGGGATTCTGGTGAGTATTCTGGCCGCAGCTGCCGGCGGTATGCTGGTGCTCAGATCGGTCTTTCGTCTTACCCCTGCCGTCGCGATGCAGCCGCCCACGCCGGCGGATTACAGCCGTTCCCTGGCGTTAGCCTCATTTCTTAAACACTGGCTGGATCAGCCCGGGCGGATGGTTGCCCGGCGCTTGCTGCGCCAGCCCGGCAGAGCCGCCGGCGGTGTGGCGGGCATTGCCGCGGGGATGTCTCTGGCGGTGGCGATGCTGAACGTGATGAGTGCGTTTGATCAGACCCTGGAGTTAAGCTTTAACCTGATCGATCGCAGTGATCTGTCGGTGAGTTTTGTTGAGCCGCTATCTGACAAAGTGCTGTTTGAGTTGCAGAGTATTGATGGGGTTATCGAGGTTGAGGCGCTACGCACGGTGGCTGTCAGGTTCAGCAATGGGCAGCATAGCTATCGTGGTGCCATTATTGGGTTGCCGGTTAATGCCAGGCTTAATCGTGCCCTGGATGACCGTCAGCAGATGATTCCGATGCGAACTGAGGGCGTTGTGCTGGGCACTGCGCTGGCAGATATCCTCAGGGTAAAAACCGGTGATGTTCTCGATATTGATGTCAGGGAGGGGCGTCAGCCGCAGTTACAGATACCGGTGACCGGGGTGGCGGAAACCCTGATTGGCTCGCCGGCCTATATGGCGCGGGACAGCCTCAACCGGGTTCTGCGTGAGCCAAACCGGGTATCCGGCGCTTATCTGCGTATCGATAGCGCAAAGCAGGATGCTATCTATCGGCGTATTAAAGCGTTGCCAGCCATTGCTGGCGTCAGCCTGAAGCAGGATGCCCGTGAGGCGTTTCAGACGCTGATCGACAGCAGTGCCGGAGCCGTCCGCTATCTGATGGCGCTGATAGCCGGTGTGATCACTTTTGGGATAGTCTATAACAGTGCGCGAATCGCCTTTGCCGAGCGCGCCCGGGACCTTGCCAGTCTTCGGGTGATAGGCTTTACCCGGGGGGAAGCGGCGTTTGTGCTGCTGGCTGAGCTGGCTATTATTACGTTGCTGGCGCTGCCGCTGGGAGGGTTGCTGGGCTATTTCCTGGTATTTGCCATATCGGAAGGCTTCAGTACCGATCTTTACCGGATTACGGCGGTTTTTGTACCACAAAGCTACGGCATAGCGGCGCTGGCGGTGATTGTTGCTGCGTTGCTATCCGGCTGGCTGGTGAAGCGGGATATCGACCGGATCGATCTGGTCTCGGCATTAAAAGTGAGGGAGTAAGGGGATTATGGGGTCAAAGCGGTCGGGTCACTGGGTATTGCTGGGAAGCGTTGCCATTGTGTTGTTGCTGCTGGTCTGGGCATTTATGCCCCGACCTTTGCTGGTGGATATTGGCCAGGTACAGCGGGACGCCATGCTGGAAACTATCGACGATGAAGGAAAAACCCGGGTGCGTGATGCCTACGTCGTCTCGACTCCCGTGACAGGGAGGCTGCTGCGTATCGATGTTGAGCCGGGGGACCGGGTGATTCAGGATGAAACAGTGATTGCCCGGATGCTGCCCGCCAACCCGGTCGCCCTGGATAGCCGCAGTCGGGAGCAGGCCCGTGCCACGGTGTCCTCTGCAGAAGCCGCTGTACGACTGGCCCAGGCCCAGTTAAATAAGTCGCTGGCCGACACCGAGTTGACCCGTGCCGAGCTGGCACGGCTCACCGATCTGCATCAGCGTGGCGCAATCAGTGACTCTGTGCTGGATAAAGCGAAACAGGCGTGGCGAGCGGCCAGAGCGCAACTGGACATGGCCAAAGCCTCAATCTCAATGCGTCAGGCTGATCTGGCCAGCGCCCGTTCTCAACTGATCACTTTTGTTCCGGGGCAGACTGATAACAGCGCGGCAGAGTCCGGTGTGATCAATATCGTGGCGCCCCATTCCGGCAGCATTCTGCGGGTATTGCAGGAGAGCGAAACCACGCTGCCCGCCGGTCAGGCGATTCTGGAGATCGGTGACATCAATGAAGAGCTGGAGGTGGTGGTTGAGCTGCTGTCAACGGATGCGGTGAAGGTAAAAGCGGGCAGCCGGGTGATTATTGAAAACTGGGGCGGGCCGGAGGCGCTTGAGGGTACCGTAGAAAAGGTTGAACCCTGGGGGTTTACAAAATATTCAGCGCTGGGTGTTGAAGAGCAGCGGGTCAAAACCACGATTCGTTTTGACAGCGCTAAAGCCCGTCGAGCCTCCCTCGGACACGGCTTTCGGGTGGAGGCCCGTATCGTCGTCTGGGAAGCCTCAGATGCACTCATCGTGCCTTCCAGTGCACTGTTGCGGCAGGGCAGTAGCTGGGCTGTCTATGTCATTGAATCCGGTAAGGCTGCGCTCAGAGTTGTTGAGGTGGGGCATAACAACGGTATTAGCGCTGAGGTACTGGACGGGCTTGAACAGGGCCAGCAGGTGGTGCTCTACCCCCCGGCAGAGCTGCACGATGGCAGCCGGGTAACGCCCCGGCGCTGAATTTAATCCACAGGCCTAGTCAGTGAACAGTGCGGTTATCTCATGTGAAGGCATGGGTTTATAGAAGTAGTAGCCCTGAAAGTTATTGCAGCCGATCTGTATCAGTTTGTTCAACTGCCCTTCTGTTTCGACGCCTTCGACGACGCAATGGATATCAAGGACTTTGCTCATCGCAACAATCGCCTGAATAATTGCTTTATTTCGTTCTGAAGAGATCAGCTCCTGAACAAACGACCGGTCAATTTTGATTTCATCGATATCAAGATCTTTCAGATAGCTGAGAGATGAGTAACCGGTTCCAAAATCGTCCAGTGCGATCTGAAACCCCATCTCTTTCAACAGCCCGGTATTGCGGACAGACTGTTCTAAATCAGACATCAGTATATCTTCGGTAATCTCCAGCTTGATGCTGGAGGGATTGATCCCCTGAGCATCGGTTACCTGCTTGAGTGTTGCCACCAGGTTGACATCCTGAAGCTGTGATACCGACAGATTGACTGACAATCCCAGCGCCGGATTCAGCGCCTGAATGGTTTTAAATTTTTTCAGTGCAACACGGTAGATAACCTGGCTTAGCTCGTTGATTAATCCGGTCTCCTCAGCAACCTGAATAAACTTCTGCGGAGGCACCTGTCCAATCACCGGGTCATGCCAGCGGGCCAGCGCTTCAAGCCCGCAAATTTTTGCGTCCTGCAAGACTTGTGGCTGGAAGTGAACATCAATCAGGTTCTCTTTGATTGCAATACGCAGTCGATTTTCGATCTCCATACTTTCCAGTAACGCTTCATGGTGTGCTGGTGAAAAGATTTCAAAGCGGTTCTTACCCAGCTTCTTCGACTGGAACATAGCTATATCGGCATTACGGATGAGTTCAGAGGTATTGTGAGCATCATCACCATAGATACTGACCCCCATACTTGCAGTGATACTCAGGTCACGGCCATTGATCAGAAAGGGTTGTTTAAGTGACTGAAGGTGCTTGGAACAGAACGTCTGGATTCCCTTGTGGCTGTCAGATACTTCAATCGCCATAATGAACTCGTCACCACCCCAGCGGGCAATACTATCCGCTTCACGGCAGGTTTCTTTTATCCGGCAGGCAATGGCAACCAGAAGCTGGTCGCCGATCTGATGACCCAACGTGTCATTAATGCGTTTAAAACCGTCGATATCGATGAAAATGACGCAGAGTTTCTTGTGAGTATTGTCATTGATCTGACATTGTAAACGCTCATTAAACAGGGTGCGATTTGCCAGCGAGGTCAAGCCGTCATAGTAGGCCAGTGTGCGTAACTTCTCTCTTACCAGCTCCTGTGCGGTGAACTCCGAGAACATGCCGATGTAGTGCGTGTCTTGTCCCGCTTCATCTTTAAGGGCAGTGATGGATAACCATTCCAGATAAATATCGCCGTTACGCTTTCGGTTCCATATTTCCCCCTGCCATGAACCATTTTTATCCATCGCGCGATACATTTTTTTGTAGAACTCAGCTCCCTGTTTTCCTGAGCTGAGAACAGAAGGGAACTTACCCTGAACGTCTTTATTACTGTACCCGGTGACCTGCTCGAAAGCTGGATTGGTATACTGAATCCGCTTATCCGGGCCGGTCACGAGTACGCCTACGGGGGTGTTTTCGAGTATTTTTTCGGCGATGGAAAGTTTGTTTTGTTCAGCCAGCTGCTGCGTGATATCCCGTCCCGAGAGGAAGAAGTGTTTACCCGAGCGATGCAGTTGCCACTCAATGATTATCATGGGTGTGTCTGCGGTCTGAAACCGCTGTTGCAGGGTGGTGCTTTGATGATAGTTGTTTTGCTCAAGCTGATTGAACAACTGCTCTATCTGTTGTTGTATGGATCGCAATCCCTGTAGTTGCGATACCTGGCTGAAGGCGTCGTTGCTGTGATGGATGACCTTGTGAGCATCCAGCTCAGCAATAGCATAGGGCAGCTTGTTCAGTAACTGAGCGTGTCGGGCATGGTGTTTTTTCAGTTTCAGGCTGACAATATACAGACGGCGTGCCTGACGTTGCTCAAACAGCAGCAACATAATGGCGGCTATCAGCAAACCGAGAATAATGTCCTTCAGATGTCGCGCATCAATGCCTGGATACTGCTGTAAATAATGAGTGACGAGTTGTGAAAGCTGAATCTGCATTGAGATAAGCGATACGATGACCAGTATGCAGCTAGTCAGTGTCAGGCGGAGAATTCTTATCTGGTTCATATGAAGTTCCTTTTCAGAGGCTTACTTGCAGCAGAGAGATGGCGTTATCCATTAACCTGATCTTTATTGTCTGGCCCAGAACTGAGATGAAAGCTCGGAGAAACCCTGAGAAACGGAGAGCATTTTTTCACTGGTTACAGAGGTTTGCTCAACCGCTGACAGGTTTTGTTCAGACATATCTCTGATTTTTAAGACGCTGCGATTTATCTCGTCGGCCACGACGCCTTGTTGCTCCACTGCAGCAGCGATCTGAGTGTTCATATTGCTGATCAGTTCAATCGCGCTATAGATGGCATCCAGGGCTTTTACCGTCCCCTCATTCTGACTGACACAGGTATCTGTTTTGATCTGTCCCTGACTCATTGTGAGAACGGCTTTTCCGGCGCTGCCCTGCAGCTTTTCTATCATTTCGCGTATCTCTTCTGTGGAGGTCTGGGTGCGGTTTGCCAGTAGTCGCACTTCATCGGCAACGACTGCAAAACCGCGTCCGGCATCACCTGCACGGGCAGCTTCAATCGCCGCATTCAGTGCCAGAAGGTTGGTCTGCTCAGCAATTCCACCAATCACATCGAGAATTGAATTGATACTTTTACTACTCTCCTCTACATCGGCGATGACCGTGACCGCCTGCTCAATCTCTTGTTTCAGGTCCTGTATTGATAACATGCTTTGATTTACAACCTGTTTGCCTTGCGATACTTCGAGCAAGCCATTGGCTGCGGAGTCCGAGCTGTTTTGTGCGTTAGCGGCGACCTCCTGAATGCTGGCGGACATCTGATTAACGGCTGCGGCAACCTGATCGGTTTCCGCAAACTGCTGGCGTACACCTATTTCGGATTGATTGACGGCAGAACTGAGCTCTGAAGAGCCTTGTGTCAGGGTGTCGGCTGAATCTGAAATACGTCCTACCAGTGCGCTGGCTTCAGATCTGAGCATTTTAATTGCCAGCTGGATCTGGCCTATATCATCGGTCCGCCCGGTGTAAATATATTGCGCCACCGGGTTGGTTACCATCTGTCGGGCCTGCCGCGACAGCTGTCGTAGCGGTGCAAAAAATAAACAGGTGAGCGCCGTAGAGATGAGAAGCGCGGCGCTGAAAATAGTGAGCAGCGTGGATGATAGTTCGAAAAAAAGGGCGCTTGTAGCGAGGCAAAAGAGGATTGGAAGATTAATGCTGAGAAGTATTCTGGTTTGTAACGAGGGGGTTTTTATAATGTGTCGCGGTTTTTTATTCTGTAGCAGTTGAGGGTAGATCTTTTCTGCGCGTTTCACATACTCCTGGTCGGGTTTGCGCCGGACTGACTGGTATTCAGCGATTTGTTCGCCCCTTTTAATGGGGGTTACATAGGCATCAACCCAGTAGTGATCGCCATTTTTACAGCGATTTTTGACTATTCCCATCCAGGAATTGCCTGCTTGTACCGTAGACCAGAGGTCGCCGAAGGCTGCCGGTGGCATGTCAGGATGCCGGACAATGTTATGATTCTTGCCAATTAGTTCACGGTTCTCAAAGCCGCTTATCTGAATAAATTCCGGGTTTACATAGGTAATAGCGCCCTTGGCATCGGTGGTCGACAAGATATTCAGATGCGGGTCATACGGCACTTCATAATTCGTAACCGGAAGATTTATTTTCATCAATGTTCTCTGTTTTTATTTTTAATTTGAGATCAGTGGGTTGGGGTCTGAACCCCATAGCCATATAAAAAATATGAGAATTAATATAACTAAAGGCATTATTGATAGATACTACATTTTATCAAATAGGGTATCAATTTTATCAGTTAAGGTTGCGGTTTGATGTTGCCTATCCTGATGACGATCTGGATCAGCGGGAAGCTCAAACCAGAAGGCAGACCCTTTGCCCGGCTGGCTGCTGACCCCGACCTGTCCTCCCATTAATTCAATCAGTTCCTGACTGATTGTCAGTCCGATACCTGAACCCTCGACTTTCGCGGAGGTTTGATCCAGGCGCTTGAACGGGATGAATAACTCATCAATCTGTGAGGCTGGAATTCCTGGCCCGTGGTCGATAAATTCGACTCTGACACGGCCGTTATTTGATGCTGAGGAATTGATTTTTACCGCTTCACCCGGAGGTGAGTAGTTGATCGCGTTGGTTAGCAGATTCAGGATGACCTGCTTCAGGCGCAATCGATCAGAGAATAACCGGTATTCCTCAAAGTCTTCAGATTGCAGACTGATATGGCGGGTCTCAGCCATGGGACGAAGCAGTGCTGTACATTCTGCGATAATATCAATCAGTGATACGGGTTCGAAAGCCAGACTGATCCGGCCTGATTCAATTTTAGAAAGGTCGAGGAGATCGTTGATCAGTTGTAGCAGATGATTACCGGCCTTCAATATCTCTGTGACATCCTGATGTCCTCCCGGGGGGAGTTGTGGATTTTGCTGCAACAGCTGCGCAAAGCCGAGTATCGAGTTCATCGGTGTACGTAACTCATGGCTCATGCGCGATAAGAATTCTGACTTGGTCCGGTTAGCCTGTTCGGCGGCCGCTTTTGCCCGAGTCAGCTCCTGCTGATTTTTCAGTTCCAGAGTGACATCGGTGAAGGTTGTGTAGAGGTGGGAAATAGTGCCCGATTCATTATAAATGGGGCCCGCCTGGTTCAGTGATATAAACTCAGAGCCATCCTTGCGCCGTCTTCTGGTGGTGCCCTTCCAGTTGTTTTTCTCTCTGAGCAGCATTTCTACCAGTTCTGTAGCGAGTACAGCGTCGCAGCTGAGAAGCTCTCTGCAGTTCCGACCAATGACCTCTGCCGGGGTGTAACCCATTACCCGGGTATAGGCGGGGTTTATAAACACTATTTTGCCTAGATGATCTGAAATCGCTATGCAGCAGTCACTGGTGTTAAACATCTGACGGAACAGTTTAAGGCTGTGGGAAATCTTTTCCTCGGCTACTTTTTGAACATGTATATCCTCCAGTATTCCCTGAATATGAATGGGCTTGCCATCCCTATCGCATATAGTCAGTCCTTTGACACAGAACCAGCGTTCACTGCTATTTTCTGGCGTTATTCTGAACTCTGCGTCGAGCTGAGTGCCGCTTGTCATAGCGGCGCTCAGTGCCTCTTTTATGTGCGTTCTATCATCTGGATGAATCATGTCCAGCAGCTGGCGACTGGTTAACGGAAGGTTCACGTTGTTCACTCCCAAAACGCTGGCGGCCAGCATTGACCAGCAGATCTTCTGTCTTTTGATATCCAGAACCCAGGGGGCCAGACCAGTGTGGTCCTGGTAGTTTGTTACCAATTGATCGAATTGCTGTCGCTGTGACCGGTCGTGTTGCGTTGAAGAGATATCTGAACTGATACAGATATATTGTCTTATCCTGCCGTTACTGCTTTGTAGGGGAAGTATGCGGGAATAAGTCCAGTAGAGCTGCTGCGATTTATTGCGGTTGCAGATCACCCCGTGCCAGACTTTGCCATTTTTTAGTGTTTGCCACAGGCTTTTATAGAACTGCCTTGAGTGATGACCTGATTTTACAAAACTGTGTGACCGGCCAATCAGGTCGCTCTCGGTGTATCCGGAGAGGCTGCGGAAGTTGTCATTAATGTAGGTGATTTTTCCAGCCCGGTCGGTCGCGCTGATAATGGCATGCTGGCCAAGAACCTGGGTTAACCGTTGAATCGCGTTTAAATACTGGCTGTCAGGCGTGTCAATCTGCTGCTGTGTTTTATCCTGCTGAAATTTTCTCAGTATGCCGGGTAGCAGTGATTCTGCCTGGTCGATAGGAATATCAGCATAAGCGTCTGGCAGGCAGAGTGTATCCGGCGAATTGTCAGTCAGGTATATCACCGGCAGAGCATTAGCATGCGGTTGGGATTTAAGTATTCTGACCTGGTTAATGCCAAACCCGTCGATGGCGATTATCAGGTCTGATGTTGCGTTATGCAGTGAAACATCGATATTGCTGTTTCTGGTAACCGTAACGCTGTGAATATTGTGCTTTTTCAGCAGAGCGGCGTACTTGCGGGTCGTCTGTTTTGACCCGGCAATCAGAAGTACAACCGTCTGCTCTGCCTCTGAGGCGGGCTGGGAGTGGCTCAGCAGCCGGCAGAGTGGTTGTTCAAATTCTGCAGGCAGCAGATGGTTTACCCCGGCCTCTAGCCAGTGCAGCATCGCATCACGTTTAAGCCCGGTGTCACTGATGCCTATCCATTGTGAGCACGTTTGAGCGGACTGGGTCAGGCGTTTTCTGTCAGGTTTTGACAGCGTCTCAAGCCAGCGAACGCTGGTGATGATGGACGCGTCGAGCGATTCAGGCAACTGAGTCAGATCTGTACAGGACAGTATTCTGATGCCGGGACTGAGTGCCCGGATAAAATTATACTCAGGCTGGCGCTGGAAGTTACCTATGAACAACAACTGATTGTGTTTCATAATTCTGTCCAGCCTTCAATTTCGATCATTCGGGCAGCCATTTAGAGATTGAGAGTATTGATGTACAGTAATGCTTATCAATTCATTATCAAATAAATGGATGTCTCAATTTGGCGACCTGCTTAATTGATACTCTGGTAAGACCCATGCGTAAAGCTATCTGTCATGGCGTGACACATTGATGAAGTAAACTTTGATATAGGACAACTTTGTACTTTAATGGGCAGGGCCGCTATTTCAGCTGGGTGAGGCATTTGCTCAACAAGTCTATATTCAATGGCTTGTGGAATACGCTGGTTACATAGGGGGGGATGGGTGGCAGAGATTTCAGTTCTTCTGCGTCGTAGGCGGTGGTTATGATCAGGGTGGGTTTTTCGTCACCGAGTTGCTTATGGATTGCTTCAATCATCTGCAATCCATTCATATTTGGCATATTCAGATCGGTGATCAGTATATCGGGTGGCTTTTTACCTACGCGGATTAGCGCCTCAAAGCCATCAGCCGCTTCAGCAATATCGGCATCTGGAAAAACCATCAGGATAATCTGGGTTAACAGGCGTGAATCAGTTTTGCTGTCATCGACAATCAGGAACTGTTTGGTTGCCGTGTGTGGTGATAAATCGGTGGTTAAAGCATTGCTTAACCGGTCTGAATTAAGATGTGCATGGACCGATTCTCTGGATAAACGCCGATGTCCGCCGGATGTTTTCCAGGATTCTATCCGGCGATCCTCAACCCATAATTGAACCGTGCGAATACACACGCCTAAAATCTTGGCAGCCTGTCCAGTTGTATAATATTTTGTCATAGGCTGCTTTATTTCCCTTCGGGCTGCCGCATACAATAAAAAAGCATCTGAAACAACATACCATATTTAGATAAAAACTGAATAAAAAAGCAGATACTTGGATAGTGTTATCAATTATAAGTTAAGAACGGATGGGGAAAGTGCATAAAGAGTATAGCGTCGTTATTGATACGCTATCCCTTTCTATACGGGAGGTCAGTGAACAGGTTCGAAGCGGGCTTAGAGCGCCACCGCTTGGGGGTAGCGCTGCTCATGGAGGATTCATGCCGGAGAGGTTAAATCCCGTGCTGCTCATTGATGCTCATAGCGATCGCTTCGGCGATCTTAATACCATCGATCGCTGCTGACATAATGCCGCCGGCGTAGCCTGCGCCTTCGCCTGCCGGGTATAAGCCGTGGGTGTTGATGCTCTGCATATCATAGCCGCGCTTGATAGAGACCGGCGAGGAGGTGCGGGTTTCGACACCGGTTAGCAGGGCATCATCTTTGGCAAAGCCTTTGATCTTCTTATTAAACTCAGGAATCGCTTCACGAATCGCTTCGATACAGAAGTCCGGCAGGGCTTTCGACAGGTCGGTTAATTTAATCCCCGGCTTGAAGGAGGGCTGTACCGTACCCAGTTCTTCTGAGGCTCCGCCTTTCAGAAAGTCTCCGACCTTTTGTGCCGGCGCATCGTAGTTCTCGCCCCCCATCAGGTACGCGTTGCTCTCCAACTGACGCTGAAAATCAACCCCGGCTAGCGGATTGCCGGGATAATCGGAAGGATCAATACCGACAACGATCGCGCTGTTGGCGTTGCGTTCCTGACGGGAGTACTGGCTCATACCGTTGGTCACTACCCGGCCCTCTTCGGAAGAGGCTGCCACTACCGTGCCTCCCGGGCACATGCAGAAACTATACACCGAACGGCCACTTTTACAGTGATGCACCAGCTTGTAGTCAGCGGCACCCAGAACCGGATGGCCGGCATTTTTACCGAAGCGGGCCTGATCAATCAGTGATTGTTCATGCTCTATACGAAACCCCACCGAGAAGGGTTTGGCTTCCATATAGACCCCTTTGTCATAGAGCATCTGGAAGGTATCCCGGGCGCTGTGGCCGATCGCCAGTGCGATATGTTTCGAGCGGATAGTTTCACCGCTGGACAGGGTAATCCCGGTCACCTGACCTGCTTCGGTGAGCAGATCATCAACCCGGGCACTGAAGCGGATCTCTCCGCCCAGGTCGATAATCTTGGCGCGCATCTTTTCCACCATGGATACCAGCCGGAAAGTACCGATGTGTGGCTTGCTGACATACATGATCTCTTCCGGCGCGCCGGCTTCGACAAACTCGGTCAGCACTTTGCGGCCGTAATGATTCGGGTCTTTGATCTGCGTGGAGAGTTTGCCGTCGGAGAAGGTCCCGGCGCCACCTTCACCGAACTGTACATTGGACTCGGTATTCAGTTTCTTCTGCCGCCAGAAACCAAAGGTGTCTTTAGTACGCTCGCGTACCGCTTTTCCCCGCTCGATGATCAGCGGCTTATAACCCATCTGCGCCAGTAGCAGCCCCGCCAGAAGACCGCAGGGACCAAAACCGATGACCAGCGGCCTTTCCTGCAGATCGGTGGGCGCCTGCGCGACAAACTTATACTCCATATCCGGCGTCGGGCGGATCGACTGATTACCGGTATGCTTTTTCAGTAACTCGTCGTTAACAGTGGTGTCGATATCGAGGGTATAGATCAGGAAGATGGTGTTCTTTTTACGGGCATCGTAACCACGGCGGCGAATCTCAACGGTGGTTAACTGATCAGCGCTGATCCCGAGGGTATTTAAAATGGCATCGGTGAGCGCCTGGTCATCATGATCAAGCGGCAGTTTGATATTGGAAACACGTATCATCTGAAAAATCCGGAATAGATGAGCCGCTGAAAAGCCGCTCAGTTGTTACTTAGTTATAGTAAAGCGGGCATTTTACTGTATTTCTGCGGCGGATGCCGAAGAGTTTGATGCTATAAGGGCTTTGTTTTAGTTATTCCAGCCCTTCGATTATGCCGCTGTTGAGCAGATGCATCTGGTTGGCCGCCGGTTCTTTCGGCAGCCCCGGCATGCGCAGGATATCGCCGGTCAGGATCACCAGAAATCCCGCGCCGGAATTGATCTGAATCGCGCGGACGGTGACTTCAAAGTCTCTGGGTCTGCCATGCAGTAGCGGATCATCTGACAGTGAACTGGGGGCTTTGGCGATACAGACCGGCAGATGGCTCAGGCCCAGCTGTTCGACCAGCTGAAGATCTTTTGCCGCCTCTTTTGTGAATGCCACATCATCGGCGCCATACATCTGCTTGCACACCGCCCGTACCTTCTCCAGCACGGTCAGATTCAGGTCATACAGCGGTTTGAAGGGGCTGTTGTGTTGCACTGAGGCGATGACCGCGCGGGCCAGCTCCAGCGAGCCTTTGCCGCCATCGGTATAGTGGGTGGTTTCAGCAAAGGCAATGCCTAGCTCGGAGCAGCGATCACGAATAATAGCGATCTCGGCATCGGTGTCCGTGACAAAGCGGTTAAGCGCCACCACCGGTTGTTTATTGAACATGACGACACTCTCGATATGTTTATCCAGATTACCCAGCCCCAGCTTTACGGCAGTCAGGTCTTCAGATTCCAGCGCGTGTATCTGTTTACCGCCATGCATCTTCAGTGCCCGTACGGTGGTCACCAGGACCACGGCATCCGGGTCCAGATGAGCGACCCTGCATTTAATATCGAAGAACTTTTCCGCCCCCAGATCGAAACCGAAACCGGCTTCTGTGATCGCCCAGTCGGCATACTGCATCGCCATCCGGGTTGCGATTACGCTGTTGCAGCCGTGAGCGATATTGGCAAACGGGCCGCCATGAACAAACGCCGGTGTGCCTTCAAGACTCTGTACCAGATTGGGTTGCAAGGCATCCCGTAGCAGCGCCATCATCGCTCCGGTAATCTTCAGCTGCGCGGCATATACCGGTTCGCCAGTATAGGTATAGCCGATCAGGGTGCGATCAAGGCGCTGTTTCAGGTCATTAGCATCTTCTGCCAGGCACAGCATTGCCATCACCTCTGAGGCAGCGGTAATGTCGAAGCCGCCCTCCCGGGGCGTTCCCTGTGTTTTACCACCAAGCCCCAGAACGATTTTACGCAGACTGCGATCATTCATATCCATGACCCGGCGCCAGACAATCTGTCGCGGATCAATCCTCAGGTCGTTGCCATGGTATATATGGTTATCCAGCGCAGCCGAAAGCAGGTTGTTAGCGCTGGTGATCGCATGAAAATCACCGGTAAAGTGCAGATTAATCCGGTCCGCAGGCATGATCTGACTGTAACCGCCGCCGGTGGCACCACCTTTCATCCCCAGGCAGGGGCCCAGAGAGGGCTCCCGCAACGCCATACACACCGACTCATTCAGCTGTGAAAACGCTTGTGCGAGACCGATTGTAGTGGTGGTTTTTCCCTCTCCGGATGGCGTAGGTGTGGTGGCAGACACCAGAATCAGTTTGCCGGGCTGACGGCCGTTATGGGTGAGCGCCTGCAGACTGACCTTGGCGATATCGCGGCCATAATGGTTCAGAAAGTTATGACTGATTCCGAGTTTCCCGGCAATCTCGGCAATGGGCCGGGGAGTGAATTGTAGAGCGATTTCGACATCGGTGGTCATACCAGACTCCTAAATGATCATTCAGCGATTATCTAAACATCGGAATAAAAAGGGCTGGCGTCAATTTATTCAGCTATTTAATTCAGTCACTTAATTTACATTTTGGGAGCCGGGGCGATTAAGCACTGTTACGGAGAGTCGCTGATAGTTCAGCCCGCTGCTCTATTCGCTGGGCGGTTAACAGTGCAGCGCTGCCGGTCAGCATAACCACCAGTGTCAGGATCAGACCGTTGTCAAAGTTACCATAGTACTCCGCCATCAGGCCCACGATAGCCGGGGCAATTGCCTGTGCTACACCGTAGCTGAAGGTGAGTCGGCTCATCGGTTTCGATGGATTTTCCGGAAACAGTCGTCCGACCATCGACAGCATCATACTGACGATACCGATAAAACTTGCGCCATAGATCAGGGCGCTGAGGGTGACGGCAAACAGCTGTTGGCTGAGTAGCAGAATCAGAATGCTCAGAGCATTGAGCAGGTAAGCAACAAACAGGGCCTGCCACAGGCCGGTGAGACTGGCCACTTTATCCCACAAGGCGCTGGCAGGCGCGCAGCTAAGCCCGGCAACCAGCCAGATCATCCATCCCTGTCCCGCCAGTGCGTCAATATTTTCAGCAATGGTGATCAGAAAGGTGGCAGAGATAACGTAACCGGCCCCGGCACAAAAATAGGCCAGCTGCAGAACAGGCATAAAGCTGGAAGGCAGAGGTATCTGCTGTTTGCTGTGTTTTGCCAGTGACTGCTCAGCACTGAAGTCGGGTAACCAGAGCCACACGGGCAGGATTAATAACAGGGTAACCCCGCCATAAATCAGCCACTGCTGCTCCCAGGTGAAAATATCCTGAATGATGACAGCGAGAATGGCGGTGATAACGATGCCGATACCCAGACCGGAAAAAAAGATACCCAGCTCTGCCTTATGGTTACGCTTCATTAACCAGTGCATCAGCAAACCACCCCCCAGCAGCATCCCTGCAGCGCTGCTCAGGCCAGACAGAAAACGTAGCAGATACCAGAGAGGCTCAAGCGTCGTGAGGGCCATCGCCATGCTGGTCAGCACCGCCGTCAGTAGTCCTGTTTTGTACAGGCGTGCTTTCAGCGCCAGGCTGTGGATAAACGAGATCAGCAGGGCGCCACTGAGATAACCGGCATAGTTGGCCGCCGCCAGATAGCCGGCGACCGATTCACTCAGGCCGACTCCCCGGGCCATCTCCGGAATCATCGGGGTATAGGCAAAACGGGCGATACCGATGGTTGCGACGACCCCTAAAACACAGGTGAGCAGCATGCGGAATTTACTGATTTCGGGCATGTTGATTTCTCAGGCAGGTAAACATCTATAGGTTAACGGCTAATGTTTTTGTTATCTTTCTATAAAATGACAGAATATATATAAAAGAAGACAGGAGCCGACTGGATGGTCATGACAACGGATACAGCCCGCGAACTCAGCCTTTTAACGATGCAGTCTCTGCCCCGTGAGCTGTATGTGCGTCAGCAAACGATGCCTGCGGGGCATTTTTTCCCGCTACATCAGCATGACTGGCATCAGCTGCTATACGCGGTTTCCGGGGTGCTGGTAGTCGATCTCATCGGCGAGCGCTATTTTATTCCTCCCGAGCAGGCGATCTGGTTGCCCCGTGGCTGTCAGCACAGCGTTTTTACCGAGTATGGTGCAGACCTGAAAAGCCTCTACCTTGATCCAGACTATAAGGGGCTGACATCAGAAAAGGCGGCAGTATTACAGGTATCCCCGCTGTTCCGGGAGCTGATACTGACGGCGGCGGAGTTTGAGGTCGAGTATCCGGTACAGGGCTATGAAAACGATCTGGTGCAGTTGCTGTTGCAGACACTGAGCCGCCTGCCGCGGAATGACCGATACCTGCCCTGGCCGGTTAGCGAAGACCTGATTGACCTGTGTAACCGCCTTTACAAACAGTCTGACAGTCGTGAAACGTCGGAACAACTGGCTGCTGGGCTGGCGGCTTCGTTGCGCACACTGGATCGCCGTTTTCGCCGGGAAACCGGTATGTCACTGAAGCAGTGGCGTCTGCAGTTGCGCCTGATGCAGGCGATCGAGCTGTTGAATACGGGGCAGAGCATCACTGCAATTGCCCTGGAGCTTGGCTACAGCTCTCCTTCCCCTTTTATTTACATGTTCCGGGAGCAGTTCGGCGTCAGCCCGGCGCAGTACAGAAAACAGCGCGTGTCACCAGGGTTACAACAACGCGGGTAAAAAATAACTCAACCAATATCACCGGCGATAAGCCCTGTGTTACTGTTTGCGGATTGGTTTTGAGTGTTGCTTAGCGGGAGATCGTAAGGTGAAAAAGTTTGAGCTGAATCTGGATGCGGTTATCGTTATGATACTGCTGTTTGTACTATCGCTGGGTGTTAATTTTGTCCTCTACCGGCTCTACTCCAGCGAGGCAAAAGCGAATGTTAAGCTGCAGATCCAGAGTCAGGTAGACCAGCTGAATCTGGCGTCCATGCAGGCCTATATTGATAAACTTAACATAGCTGAAAAGAGTTCTGGCACCGAGTAAAAAATTCACTCTATGGTTCACCATAATGAGATGGCCGGGTGCCGTTGCAGCCTGCTATTGGCTAAATGTTTCGATATAGTGACAGCGTTTATCAAAAGAAACCGCTGAGCGAGCTAAGGAGGGGGCTCTATTATCTGAGAGTAGACTGACCAGTGAGTTGTACATATCGGTGTCTGCGAGAAGTAATTTGGATCATATAGATGAGATATAGCACGAAAAGCAGTGATGAGATCCAGTCTGTCCGCAGTGACAGATATATTCTCCTATGCAAATTACTGCTGGCTATTGGCACGACCTTTCTATTGGCTTTCGGCACGCTATCATGGATTGATCAGCTTTATCTGCTGGGGACGATCCTGCTGGGCTGTACGGCAGCAGGTTATCTTGCCCTGTTTCTTCTGTTCCGCAATAACAATATTAAGTTTGCCGTCATCGTCATAAATACGGTCTGCGTTGTGTTGTCGCTGACGCTTCTGATCACGGGGGGGCGAGAAAATACCGGGGTATTCTGGATCTATCCGATTCTGGCGATCAATATATTTATTAACCGGTTCTGGCCAGCGGTTTTTTTGTATGGTGCTTTTCTGGTGGCCTGTAGTGCGCTGCTTTTAACCCCTTTGTCAGAACTTTTACTGACCAGCTATTCGCTCACGGAAGCGTTGCGCATAGAGTTTACGCTGACCGCTCTCTATCTGATCTGTCTGGCAACGCTGCATTCAGAGGAGCGTGCCCAGACGATGCTGGTGCAGATGCATGATGCTGATATGCATAAAATGGCTTTTTTTGACCGGCTGACCGGTTTACCCAATCGCTGGAATGTAAAACAGCGCCTTGACACATTATTGCTGAAAGCAAAAAAGAAAGATCAGCATATAGCCTTGCTCTATATCGATCTGGATAACTTTAAAAAGGTAAACGATAACTATGGCCACGATATGGGGGATAAGTTATTAAGAGCCTTTAGTAACAGCCTCCGGCAATTGGCTGAGGCGTTTAACCAGTCTTTTCAGGTTGAGCTTGGCCGCATGGCGGGTGATGAGTTCGTGGTGATAGTGAAGGACCCGCAGCATGCTGACAGGGCCAGAGAAGTGGCGCTGCAGATCCTGCAGGTGTTTGACAGTGGTCTGCCTGTTGAGAGTATCAGTCATTCGGTATATGCCAGTATTGGCATCGCCTTATTTCCTGAAAATGCAACCACAGCAGGAGATCTGATCCATTGTGCAGATCTGGCAATGTATCAGGCGAAAGGTAACGGCCGGAATCGCTTAGAGTATTTTTCAGATGAGCAGGCGCGGGAGTTGCGGGATCAGGATCTGATTGAGCGGGCCCTGAGGGTCTCTCTGCAGCAGAATTACTTTTCTCTGGTTTATATGCCGATGTTCGATTGCCAGACACTTGAAATTGTCGGTCTGGAAGTGCTTGTGCGGGCGGAAAACCTGCAGCGCCTCGGCATTGGCCCGGATCGTTTTATCCCGATTGCTGAGAAGACCAACCTGATTAAAGAGATCGATCTGTGGGTGATTGATAACGCCATGGCTCGTCTGGTTGAGCTCCAGGCTGCAACGGGTTTCATGGGTAAGTTTTGTATCAATATTTCCGGTGTGGAACTGTGTAATGAGTTGTTCCCGGCGAAGGTAAAAGAAATCATTGATAGCCATGGAGTCGATCCCTGCCTGATTGAATTCGAGATTACAGAAACCGCTTTTGTCCTGGACGATATTAAGAGTCGGACAATACTAAGTGAGCTCCGGAATCTTGGCATCTCACTGGCTCTGGATGATTTTGGTACCGGCTTTACCGCCTTCAGTCAGTTAATAAACTACCCTGCGGATTGTCTTAAAATTGACCGGTCATTTGTCAACGACCTGTTTTCAGTCGATGTGGCACGCCATAAGATGGTCAGGATCATTGAGGATCTGGCCGAACTTTACGGGCTGCGAGTCGTTGCTGAAGGCGTTGAGACAAAAGAGCAGCTTGAATACCTGCAAGAGATTGGTTGTGACTGGGTACAGGGCTACTATCTTTCACTCCCCTTGCCGTGGCATGAAATGCTGAGCCTGATCAGCCCGCCGGCTTCCGTGGCCAAGTAACCCTCATGCGCTGACTGGCGAAACGGATGCAACTGCTTGATTACCGGGCTCTGACCAGCGAGCCTGAATAGCCGTCTGATGTTGACTCTGGTGAGTTCTCATTCAGTCATTGCCGATGATTAATCTCTCTCCTGGCCGCATGTGCTATAGATAACAGTAGTATCGGAGAAAACTTCAGGAGGTGAGTATGGCTGACATTATGCCTCAGTCCAGGATTACCTGCCCCGTATGTGGTCATGAAAAAACAGAGACGATGCCCACCAACGCGTGCCAGTATTTCTATGAGTGCGAAGCCTGCCATTCGCTGTTAAAACCCAAAGCCGGAGACTGTTGTGTCTACTGTTCGTTTGGCACAGTCCCCTGCCCACCGATCCAGACAGCAGGGCAATGCTGTGGCGCAGACTGATTTTTAACGACTTCGTCTTTATTCAGCAGAGGCAAAGGCAAACGTAAAAATGCAGATACAGGGTCAGGTAGACCAGTTAAACCTGGCTTCACAGGAGGCTTATATCAAAAAGCTGCAAGCGTTGGAAAAGTGAATGGCTCAGAATCTAAAAAATTCTGTTTTTTAAGTCTGTATGCGCAAGGTAAGGCCTGCCCCAGAAGATCCTATTAACACATCCATGTGCTTGTTTTTAATAAGGCAGATTAGGACTTTGGCTCTCGTGCCATCGTGTAGAATTCACTGTTGGCCTGCATGTTAGTAACGATAGCCATTCTATTTGATAATCCGAAGAACGCCGTAACGCCTGCCATGTCTAAAATATCCTCATCATCATAGCCGTGGCTCTTGAGCTGATCATAATCGGATTGTGCGACTAATTCCGGAGTCCGTGACAGCTTAAGAGCAAATGCCAGCATAGCTTTTTGTTTTTCGCTGATGGGGGCATGGAGATAGTTTACCGCTATCTGATCGGCTAGCTGGGGTTCTTTAGAGAAAACGCGGAGCAGAGCCCCATGTGCCACAACGCAGTATTGGCAGCCATTCGCAGCGCTGGTGGCAACGACTATCATCTCTTTTTCAGTCGGACTAAGAGTGCTTCCTTCGCGCTCCATAATGGCATCGTGATAGGCAAAGAACGCTCTAAATTCTTCAGGGCGATGGGCGAGGGTTAAAAAGACATTGGGAATAAAACGTGCTTTCTCCTGCACCGCTAAGATACGAGAAAGAATATCTGCGGGTAAAGAATCCAGATCGGGGACAGGATAGCGACTTATTGGGAGTTGGCTCATTTTTGATCACCTTTTGGCTTCATTTTAAATAACTCGTAGGTTAGTCTATCGATCACTATCGACAAAAATGAGACATAAAGCTGCCAATTAGCGCGCGAATTAGGACAATATGTACCAAATACTTGGATTAGCATTTGATGGATGCCAGGCCTCTGGTCTGTGTTCTCCCTTTGATGTGTTTAATGTTACCAATACGATATGGAAGCAGCAGCGCGGAGCAGACACCGATCTGTACAATTGTCGGTTGGTGTCGCTTACAGGAGAGCCTGTGACCTGTTCAAATGGCATGCGTTTGATGGTCGATTCTTCCCTGGAAGACGCGCCTCCGGCGGACTTAATTGTGGTGCCAGGTATTCATCACTTGGATGCAAAATCGCTACTTAAAAACCTCAAATCTCTAGACAAAGAGAGACACTGGTTGCAACGCAGAGTGCAGCAGAAAACAGTGATCGCCGCCAATTGCAGTGGGGTTTTTCTATTGGCTGAAACCGGGGGGTTGGAAGGAAAAGAAGCAACGACAGCCTGGTGGCTTGGCGGACTCTTTCGTAGTCGTTATTCCGGAGTTAAACATCGAGCTGATCAGCTACTTGTGAAAAATGAAGGTACATACTGCACCGGCTCGATGACCGCAAACCTGAGCGTTATGCTGACGATTGTCGAGCAGCAAGTGGGAAGGCAGCTAGCCCAGAGTGCCGCGAGGACTATGCTAATAGACGCATCTCAAAACTATGCATCACCCTATCTGTTTATACAGGAGCAAACGGACCATCAAGATAGTCTGGTTCTGGCGGTTGAGAGTCAATTACAAAGAGATATTTCTCAGAAACTGAATATGGAAGAGTTGGCAAAGATGCATTCGGTCAGTTTGAGAACGCTGTCGCGCCGGTTTAAAAAAGCGAACGGTATTAACCTATCTGACTATCATCAGCGCATTCGGTTGGAACAGACTAAGTTGCTATTGGAAACAACCAGCCTCAGCATCGAACAGATCGTGGAGAGGGTCGGTTATAGTAGCCAAAGTTCATTGCGCCGGTTATTTAATAAGGAATTAGGGCTCTCCCCCAGTAACTACCGCCAGCAACATCAACAAGACGCGGGATAAGCCATCTCAGTTTTTTAAGTCCTGTACCGTCTTAAGCATGCATTTATCTGAGGTCTGATACTGAGAGGTTAATTCAGACGTTCGTTACTGCGCAGGCACCGACTCCGGACTATCCAGTTCGCTACAGACCTCGGCTATCTGCTCGCGTAACCACTCAAGGTCGTATAGCGTTCTCAACTCGCTGGTTGGGTGACGATGCAATCTGGGACCCCAGATCCGGAAGATGTCCGTGTTAAGCCAGGCAGCCATCCAGCGGATAATGCTATCTTCCCTGAGTATTATCGCGCTTAGATAGGGGCAGCCTCGCCACACAGAGCACCGAGGACACAGAGATAGAGTGATGGGAGAAAGAGGTGAATGAAAACTGGTTTAGTGAAGTTCTTTACTGACATTAAATACCAATTACTCTGATCCTATTGATTCCTATATAGTTTCCCCTACTGACTTTGCTACACTGCACAGACGCCTTTACCGACTGAGTAGCGTATATAATGATGCCCGCTGAAATAGTATTGAATACTCATGCCGTTGCCGTTTTATTGCTCACAGCCCTGGCACTATTTCTTTTCACGCGGGACTGGTTACCGCTGGAATCCTCCAGTCTGTTTGTGCTGGCCGCTCTGGCTACTGGTTTTCAGCTCTTTCCCTATACGTCAGATGGCAAGACCATTCACGCGGTAGATTTCTTTTCCGGGTTTGGGCATGAAGCATTAATCGCTGTTACTGCGCTGATGATAATAGGGCATGCGTTGGCCAGAACCGGCGCGCTTGAGCCTGTTGGCAGAGCGCTGACCCGTTTATGGGAGGTGTCGCCGAAGCTGTCCTTCTTGTTGACGCTGATCGTTGGGGCGGCATTGAGTGCGTTTGTTAATAACGTGCCAATTGTCATCTTACTGCTGCCTATTCTCATCAGTGTCTCGTTGCGGACTAAAACATCGGCATCACGCATTCTTATGCCGATGGGCTTCGCCACCCTGATAGGCGGTATGGGAACCACCATTGGCACATCGACCAATCTGCTGGTGGTCTCTGTGGCTGTCAGTATGGGTATGAACCCCTTTTCCATGTTTGAATTTGTGATGCCAGTGCTACTAAGCAGCATGTTGGCAATTATGTATCTATGGCTGGTGGCACCGAAAATGTTACCTGATAGGGTGTCAGCGCTTGGAGATGCGTCGCCGCGAATTTTTTCTGCTGCACTGCATATTAATCAGGATGGTATATCGGATGGTAAAACTGTCGAAGAGGTCATTGAAAAGACGGATCAACTGCTTGCTGTCAAATACGTAAAGAGAGCCGGCAGCGATGCGCTGACCCTGCCTTCCCGGCAATTAACCCTGAGGTCGGGAGATCAACTGCTGGTGAGTGATAGTCCGGAAAACCTGAAGTCCTATGAAAAGCTTCTGGATGCTGATCTATATAGCAGTGATACCAAAATAGATGAGGATCATCCCCTGCAGGCAGAAGGCCAGCAGTTAGCGGAAATTATCATTGCGCAAGGCTCTCCACTGCTTAACACTTCGGTTGCAAAAACGCGTTTTGCTGATAGGTATCAGCTGGTGGTTCTGGCTCTGCATCGTGCCGGTCCACAGAGCCCTCAGGCTGTGGCGGATATAGACAATGCACAGTTGCAGCTGGGTGACGTATTGCTGGTACAGGGGGCAAGTGAAACAATTGCAGAGCTTAAACAGCAAGGCAAGATTTTAGTACTCGATGCCACGTCTCATATTCCCCATACCGAAAAAGCACCGTTGGCATTGATGATCATGGTCGCGGTGGTTGCTATTTCAGCACTCGGCATTTTACCCATTGCCATTAGTGCCGTCTGTGGTGTGTTGCTATTGGCACTGACAAACTGCCTCGGCTGGAAAGATATGGCCGAAGCCGTAAATGCCCAGATTATCCTGATCGTTGCAGCATCATTAGCCCTGGGATTTGCAATGCTTGAGACTGGTGCCGCCGATGCGATGGCCGCAGGCTTTGTTTATCTGACAGCGGATCTGTCGGTGACTATGCAACTGAGTGGCTTAATGTTACTGATGGCGATAATGACCAATATCGTCTCTAACAACGCTGCCGCCGTGATCGGTACACCCATTGCGATAGGCATAGCCAATCAACTTGGCATGCCGCCAGAGCCTTTTGTGCTGGCGGTATTGTTTGGTGCCAATATGAGCTATGCCACGCCAATGGCTTATAAGACCAATCTGCTGGTCATGACCGTCGGGGGGTATACCTTTAATGACTTTCTGAAAGTCGGAATCCCGCTAACGTTAATTATGTGGTTATCCCTGAGCTTCCTGATTCCGGTGTTCTATCCGGTTGGTTAAGGCGGGTTATCAAGCTCAGTGCAGGTCTCGATGATCTGCTCACGCAACCATTGATGGGCCTTCGATTGGTGGGTCATTTTGTTCCAGTAGAGGCACAGTTCAAACCGGCTGACAAAGGGCGGGTCTTTAATCAGCATCGGCCCGCCAATCAGTCGTGCCAGACGTTCGGGCAGTGTCATAATCAGATCGCTACTGGCGATGGTCGGGATGAAGCCGGTTACACCGGGCAGGCGCAGTCCGACATTCAGGTTCGCCCCCTGAAGTTCCGGAGTGTTCAGATAGAGAGGTTTCCACCCACCTTCATAATGAATCTCTAAGTGCCTGGCCTGTATATAATCATCGAGTTCGATCTGCTGACTGGCTAACGGATGTTCTGCGGACATCAGGCAGACATAGCGATCCTCAAACAGCACGCGTTGATAGAGTGCTTCGTAATCATGTAGTACCGGTGAAAGCAGCAGGTCACACTGACCGCGCTGTAGTTGTTGATGACCCTTGAGATGCGACTGAATAAATGTCAGCCGGATATTGGGGGCTAACCGGTTTAATCTTTGCACCAGGCGCGGCGCGATCACCTGCAGTTCATACTGGTTACAGGAGAGTGTCATATCTAACGTTGCATTGGTGGGCTCAAACTCCTCCGGCTGAAACAGATCAGACATCCCTCTGAGCAGATTCTCAACCTCCGGCATGATCTGCTGACAGCGGCTGGTGGGTGCCACGCCCCGGCCCGAGCGTACAAACAGAGGGTCGTGCAGTGCTTCACGCAGCTGATCCAGGGTGTAGCTCACGGTTGGTTGATTCTGCCCCAGCTCAATTGCCGCAGCCGTCAGGGAACCCAGTTCATAGATCAGCTTGAGTGTCTTGAGGCTTTTGAAGCTCAGTGCGCTGTAATCAAATTTTTCCATAATAGATATCAAAATTATCGACTTAATCAATACTATTGATAGCGCTATAGTCGGGTCAACAATAAATATAAAAGGCAACCGATATGACCCAGAGAAATTTGACAGAAGATGAGATCCGCCAGTATCAGCAGGACGGCGTTGTCTATGTGCGTAATGCTGTTGACCCTGAGTGGATAGAGAAGCTGACGGCTTTTGGCAGACACCAGCTGGAAAATCCCGGAGAACTGTGTAATGACGCTAACCCAGGGGCCGATAAGGGGCGCATGTTCACCGACCGCTACCTGTGGCGCACAAATGATCTGGTGTATCAATATGCCAAGAACTCAGGCTGTGCCCGGCTGGTTGCCCAGGCGATGCAGAGCCAGACCGCGCGCTTTTATTTTGATCATCTGCTGATCAAAAAAGCAGAAACAACCACACCGACACCCTGGCATCAGGATGTCCCCTACTGGCCGTTCAGGGGTAAACAGATCGCCTCGATCTGGCTGGCCCTGACGCCGGTAACGGTGACCGGTAGCGGTCTGGAGTTCGTCAGAGGCTCCCATAGTGACGATGTGTTTTACCTGCCTGAAGCCTTTGGTGCCTCGGGTGAAAAGGCCAATGCCTGGACCGGCACCGGAGAGGGCATTCCCTGCCCCGATATTGAAGCTGCCCGTGAAAACTTCGATATTATCGGCTTCGACCTTCAGCCGGGTGACGCCCTGCTGTTCTCGGCCTGGACTCTTCATGGTTCCCCCGGTAATCAGTCAACCACGCAGGACCGTATAGCATTTTCAACCCGCTGGTTGGGCGACGATGCTATCTGGGACCCAAGACCTGGCACCGACCCTAGTGTAAACCCGGCAGAGGTGCGTGTTAGCCCCGGTAGTCATCCAGGCGATAATGCAATTTTCCCGGAGTTTTATCGGGCATAAGCGTTTACAGGGTGGTTGGGACTAAGTGTGATATTCTGCAACCTGGCGAAACTCATTAGAACATTGTGCTTTGATCTCTTTGACTGGCCCTAAGTGCAGGGTCAGGCATCAGGGGAAATAAAACCGGTCCCGTTTTCTCTTCTCAACGGTATTGAGTGTTTGTGTGGTTCTCCGCCGTCAGCGATTATCGGCGAGTCCGGCAGCGATCTTTTCCCCCGGACAATGCCGACAAACGGCTCCAGTATCTCCCCTAAAGCAGGCCAGCTTTAATTAGATGCCGGTTTAACATGTAGTTCATGCAGAGACAGACTCATCGCCTCCTGATCTTTGAGATAGTCCCGTGTGATCATCTTTTCCAGAAATCCGGTGTGGTCAAACACCAGGTCCCTGAGTCTGGCCAGGGGCGAGGGAAAATTGTGGAAGATATTGCCCAGCTTGCGGGCAAATTCCACATGGTGATTCACGTAATCAACCCGCTCTGCTTCGAATGCCGCAAAGCCCTGGGTGACGGAAGCGCCATTCCTCAAATCCTGTTGGCCCATGGCTTTACCCAGGAAATACCCGTCTTCGATCGCCATGCCCATGCCGTAGGCCGCATAGGGGGATACCGGATGTACTGCGTCTCCCAGGCACACCACCCGACCGCGACTCCATTGTTTGAGTGACGGGCGGTTGTAAATATCCCAGTAGAAAATCTGCTTGCTGAAATCGGTAACATCCGGGAAACGAGGTAAGGGATCCGCCCAGTCTTTCAGTATATTTTTAACATACGCTTTAACGTCTTTCGGTTCCGGCGCATTTTCCTTCACCGGCTCGACTATCCACCATTCATAGCCCGGTTTGCCGTCGTGCAGCATAGGAAAGAAACTGGCCTGATATTTGTTCGAGTGGGTAACCGCAGCGGTGTGCGGGGGAATACCCTCAAGACTCTCCGCATCGCACCAGGCCAGCCAAACCCGCAGGCCGACATGAAATAGATCCGGTTCGCCAAAGGCCTGGCTGGATACGCCCGAGCGAATACCATCAGCACCCACCAGAATATCCGTTTTCACCGAGTCGCCATTGGTGAATAAGATCTGGATATCATCGCTGCTCTCGCGGTAGGACTGAAACGCGTGATTGGCCACGAGGATGCCTTCCGGCAGGCACTCCATCATCCGGGCGAAGGCATTGGCGCGCAGCATGCCGTAGTGCCAGCCTTTGAGCCCGAAGGCCTCTTCAACCCGTGGATTGGAGGGCACACAGGTCCGCACCCGACCGCGATTGTTGCGAAATTCTGTATAGGTATAGGAGCCGAAATTGTTCAGATCAACGCCATAGTCGCGTAGTATCGCCAGCACCGGCGAACTTAGCAGGACACCGCCACCCAGTGGTTTGGGCTCCGGGCTCTTCTCATAGAGACGAACATCGTAACCCTGGCTATGCAACGCCAGCGCCGCAGAGACGCCCCGGACCAGCGCCGATAATAGCCACTCGTTTCCCTTTGCGCCAGGGCAATGCTGTTGCTGATGTCATCATGCACCTCTTCATTTGTAATGATTGGCTCTTCCCCGGACCGTCTAGGCGGTTTAGCCTCCCGCACGATCAGGAGATGAGAGGTATGGCTTTCAAAGTATTATCAATGTCAGAAGCTCATGGCCACGCGAACGGAGATGTTGTAACCCTCGCTACGGTTATGGGCATCGAATTCCTTGTAGGCGTGAAACCATACCGGTGGAAGACCCCGGCGGAAGAATTGTAGCGACGGCCCCAGGGCCAGGACCCGGGCACGATTGCCGTCATCTGAACCGGGGCCGCTATCGTCGGTCAACTGGTCGTAATAGTAGCCGCCCACCCCCAGGGTCCAAGGCCCGACGTGCTGACCAACGGCAAATTCGTTGCGATATTCGATGCCGTTGCGATACCCGGTGGCCTTGTTTCGGGTACTCACATCCAGTTCAGAGGTGGACGAAACTTCGAACCCGGAGTCGGTGATATAGGTCAAACTGATGATCGGGGAGTACGCCCAGTGATTCAACCCCGGGGAAACCATCCGGTCTTTGTCATAATCACCGATGGGCACCAGAATCTGGAACTGGCCATTAATAGACAGGTTTTCCGATGGGTGCCATTGCACCATCAGAGGCTGGAACAGCAGGTCGGCCTGGCGGAAAACCTGTGCCTCATCCTGAAAAACCGACATGCCGCCGGCAAAAATTTCGAGTTCGGAGTCCATCTTGAAGAACGGCGCCGCGAATCCGAACCCATACTGGCCACCCAGAATGGTTTTGTCCGTCATGCGGATATAGGCCAGCGTCAAGGCCTTCACATTCAATGAAAAATCATTGTTCTCCTTATCCCCATTACCATCCATAACGCGGTTACTGTCGTAATCCGCCAACCGCACGCCAAAGGTACCGTATTCGGTGACCGGAGGCAGCATGCCCGCGCCAAACCCATAGAGGCCCATCGCTGTTGTCGGCGCGCCGTTTTCGGTGGCACTGGCCGACAGGGGAATCCCCCACAGACCGCATAGAATCAAGATTATCGGTAACACTTTTGTTTTTATTGTGAACATTTCAATCCCAACCTTTGTTGTTTTTGTAGTTGTTTGTTCGTCCTGCGCAGTCAAACGACACTCCGGTCGTTTGCCTCACAGGGGACTGCAATCAAAGCTTCCTTCTATTTTTGTCGGGGATGTCCAAACCCCGACCTAGTTACATAAATCAAATCTGGCGACACATCCTGCCCGCAAGCGGGTTGCTCAAATGGGTTGCGCCAGGGCGATGGTGGACTCGCGCATGATATTAGCGTGCTCGACTTTGTCGCCGCCCTCAATTTCGATTTGGCCCAAACGACCCGAGTTATTGACCACCATACTGGCACGCGCCCAATGGCGATTCTGGTAAGCT
Organism: Amphritea atlantica; assembly: GCA_024397875.1. Lineage (NCBI taxonomy): Bacteria > Pseudomonadati > Pseudomonadota > Gammaproteobacteria > Oceanospirillales > Oceanospirillaceae > Amphritea > Amphritea atlantica. Next base: position 4,038,927 of record CP073344.1, on the reverse strand, counting down.
TCGAAGGCCTCTTCCGCGGTCTCATGTCGCTCCAGCTCCTCAGCCAGGATAATGCCACCCTCGATGCCGATACCGGCCCCCGAAGCCAGGTGGGGCGTGGTGGCATGCACGGTGTCGCCAATCAGCACGACCCGACCGCGATACCAGGGACGCGGCATCAACAGTCCGTCCAGCGGGCGGTAGACGACAGAGTCCTCGATCATCTGCTCCGCTAGTTCGTGCACCTTGGGCGCGGTAAAGTTGTTCACTAATAGCTCTTTTAATCGGACGGCCTGTTCATTTTCCGGAATGTGCTGGCGCTGCTCGCTGTTTTCGGTCAGGAACAGGTACGCTTGATCCCCGGACACCGGGTTCAAACCCAGCTTCAGGTGCGGTCCTACCCACATCTTAAGCGTGTTTCCCTCGACGGGACGCGGCACTACCGCCCGCCAAACACCCTGGCCGGAGTACTGCGGCTTTGGTGCATAGGGAAACAGCCACTCCCGGGTTTTGGAGTAAACACCATCGGCGACGATCACCAAATCGTAACGATCGCTGCTGCCATCGGTAAGGGTCACGGTGACGCCATCCGTGTCGGGTTCGATGAACTCGTAGGTTTGCCCCAGACGCACCTGAGTACCGGATGCCACCACCTTGTCGGCCATGATACGCGCCAGTACCGGGCGCATAATCGCACTGTTGCCGGGAACATCAGGCCCCGCGATACGGGGGGTGGGTATGGTTTCAATCAGGTGGCCGTTGGGCGCGGTAATCTCTACCCCATCCTGAGCGCTGCCCTGCTGCAGAAATTGCTCCAGTATTCCCAGCGTCCTCAAGGCGCGTAAAGTCGCGCCACCCAGACTGATACCGGTGCCATCAGGGCCCCAGTTGGGATCGACCTCCAACAGGTGGGTTTCAATGTTTTGTTTACGTAACTGGATAGCCGCGGACATGCCGGAAAAGCCACCGCCGATAATCAGTACCTTACTCACGGATTTACTCATGGGTTTTCATCTCTATTATTGTTTGCTTCAAGCGTTGCCAGGACCTCACCGTCCTCGCTGACCCAAAGCGGTACCCGGACAAGTGATTCACCCAGGCAGGGGCCCGATGTACACAGGCCAGTGGTTATTTCAAAGTGAGCACCATGGGCAGCGCACACGATAGTCTCTCCCTTCCCGTCGAGGTAGGCGTCCTTGCGCCAGGGCAGTGTCGTATTGCCTAAGTGGGGACAGATATCACGATAGGCGTACACCGATCCCTCCCGGCGCACCACGAATACCGTGTCACGCCCCTGCTGCCCGGGATCAAAGCCCCGGGCACCCCGCTCGGGAAGCTCGTCCATGGTGCATAATTTTACTGTGCCGGACATAGCACCACCCTCGGAATAAGCAGCGATTTTATTCACCCATCTTCGGCGGCGGCCCCATAGGTGCCCACTTCTCGCGGGGCTGCAGCAAGAAGGCCTGCGTAGCGTCAGCGCTGAGGAAGGCTTCGCGAGGCGTCCATTGCTCATCATGTAGATCCATGTCCGCGTCATATTCCATATTGCAACCGAAGGGGCTTTTGAAATACCAGAACCAGTTGGAACCAAACAGGTGTCGGCCCGGTCCCCAGAAACTCTGGTTACCCTTGCTGACCATGTTGGTACCCGCCTGCATCAGCTCCGTCGGCCCGCCCATATGGAAAGTAAAGTGCTCACAGCCCTGCATATGCGGCGGGGTCTGGATGAAGAACAGCGTGTGGTGATCCTGGCTACCCGCCGGGCGCATGAAAGCGCCCACACCGGTAAAACGATCACTAACGATAAAGCCCAGACGCCCGGTATAAAACGCTTCAGCTCTGGCGGCATCCGGAAGGAAGTACACCACGTGAGACAGGGTACGCGGCCTGGGTTGCGCACCGTCCTCAATACCGACGACATTTACCGGCCGCTGCGGAGGCGCACCCGGAGCATTAACCGCTTCCGCCGGGAGGGACAGGGGTTTGCGCACGGTGATCTGGAAGCCCAGTACAAAACCGAGGTCATCGGTGACTTCGAGGGAGCCGTCCTGCAGCCGCTTGACTTCGCGGTCCTTGCCCAGCTCATCGACGATGGCCTCCAGCGTCGCCTGGTCGGCAACACCGTAGACGGTTTTGCGTAACATAGCACCGGTTTCAAGCGGTGCCGGCAACGCGGGATCATCCTTGGCGGTGATCATCACTGCCGTACCGTCCAGGGCTTCAAAGCGGCCGTTGCCGACCGGTTCCAGGCCGTAGTCGGTCAGGTACTGAGCACTGGCCTCGATATCGTCGACGCCAAAGAGCAGTGCGTCAGGTCCAATAATATTCATATAGTTTCCTCTTATTTTACTTATTCAGCTGGCTGTGTGTCCGCCCAAAACTTCGGCGACCCAATCGGCAATGTAGTGCCCGGGGTTAATGGCGTTATCAAAGGCAGCGTGCTGTACACCACCCTCGCGATCGGTGAAAATTTTCAGCTCACGATTCGGACTGTTAACCAATTGATCGTAAGTTCGGTGGGCCCATTTCAGGGGTATCTGGCTGTCCTTCTCGCCGTGGGTGACCAGGAAGGGCACTTTGATCTTCTCGACCACGCCGTCGAGATGAACGTTTTCGGCAATCACCATAAACTCATCGATATCCCGCGCCCCCCACACCCAGCAGACGTGCTCCCAGTAATGCGGAACCGGGAAGTCGCCCTCTTTCTCCAGGCGACGCTGTTGCACATCGCGCCAGTCGTGATTGGCGCCGAGGATCACTCCACAGGCAAAGCGCGGCTCAAAGGCCACCGCGCGCGGGCAGTAGTACCCCCCCAGCGACACGCCTTCCATACCGATGCGTTTGCTGTCCACATCATCGCGGGTTTCCAGCCAGTCCACCACGCGGCTGGCCCAGTGCTCGCTATCATAGCGGGCCGTGAAGCCCTGCAGACGCAGGGCCTCGCCGGTGCCAGGCTGATCCAGGACCAGAGAGGCGACACCGCGTTTCGCCAGCCATTTGGGCATGCCAACGCGATAGGCCAGCTCTTTGGTGGAATCCAGGCCATTCACCTGCACGAGAATTGGCGCGGGCCCCTCAACCCCTTCCGCCGGGACATAAAGTGCCGACAGGTGTTTGCCCTCATAGGGAATTTCCACCCGTTCACAGGCTTCGCCGGACAGCGCCACACCTTTCTGAAACAGCGCCAGGGATTCCTGGTAAAGTTCCAGGCGCCCGGGTGCACCGTGGGCCTGCAGACGCTCGCAGGTCGTCAGATAGATGCCGGCACGGGAGTATTTCTCGCCAGCGGACAACAGACGGCCGCGGGATTCATCTTCCTCCGCCAGCGCGCACAGCTTGTTTGCCATCTTGCCCCAGGTATCACGAAAAGCCCGGGTACCTTCGGCATCCGGCTGTTTCGCCGCTTCCTGCAGAGGCCCGCACATCGCTTCGATTTCGCCCATGCGGGCGCCCATTTCGATGGCCAGGCCGACCGACAGGTTCCAGACATAGTTGGTCGGAAAATACTTGAACATAAGAAGTCCTCAATCAGTCATTCGTCTTCAGCTATTTGTCTTCAATGATTGCAACCGCGCGCACAAAACCCGCGGAGGCGTGTTTGATCTTGTAAGGGAAGCAGGACACCAGGAAACCGTGATCCGGCAGACTTTCCAGGTTGGTCAGTTTTTCCATCTGGCCGTAACCGATATCGCGACCGGCCTTATGACCCTCCCAGACAATCGAGGCATCGCCGCTTTGGGCGAAGCGCTCCCGGGTAAAGGAGAAGGGCGCATCCCAGCTCCAGGCATCAGTGCCGACCACGCGCACACCACGCTCCAGCAGGTACAGGGTCGCTTCCCGCCCCATACCCACGCCGGCACCCAAATAGCCGGGCTCACCGAAGATGGCGCCGGCACGGGTATTCACCAGCACGATGTCGAGCGCTTGCAGATCATGATTAATACGCGCCAGTTCAGCTTCCACTTCTGCCGCGCTCACCACATGGCCATCGGGCAGGTGGCGAAAGTCGAGCTTCACCCCCGGCTGCAGACACCATTCAAGGGGCAGCTCATCAATACCGTAGGCCGGCTTGCCGCCATCAGTTGTGGCCTCATCGGTGGTGGATGCATAGTGCCAGGGGGCATCCATATGGGTGCCGCTGTGGGTGGTGATCTGCAGCCGCTCGGCCGCCCAGGCCTCCTTGCCAGGCAGATCCTCAAGTTTCAGGCCCGGAAACATGGCGGCCAAATCCGGCCAGCCCTGTTGATGGTCTACATACTCAATCTGCGGCAACAGTGGAGGGGGATCGGTGTGTGGGTTGTTGTCCAGGGTGACGGACAGATCAATCAGCTTGCGTTTGTTGAGGTTCATAAGTGTTCTCTTCTTATTATGGTGTTAGTCCGTTAGCGGCCGGTGCTATGTGGCCGGCGGGGCTACTACCCGTTGATCGATGGCGCCAAACAACTCACTCCCGTCGGGGAGAGTGGTGCTGATACGGACACGATCACCAAAGCGCATAAAACCGGTACGGATCTCTCCAAAGTCGATCATTTCGATGGCACGGCGCTCGGAGATGCAGGCCGAGCCGACACTGCGATCGTGATTGGAAACGGTGCCGGAACCGATCACAGTGCCCGCGCTCAGGCGTCGGTTCATAGCGACGTGGGCAATCAGTTCATGAAAGCCAAAGTTCATGGCGCCAGCGTGGGGGTGGCCAAACCACTCTCCGTTCCAACTGACATTCAGTGGCAGATGAATGCGGCCATCACGCCAGGCATCGCCCAGTTCATCGGGCGTCACGGCGACTGCGGCAAAACTGGTGGTCGGCTTGGCCTGGACGAAACCAAAACCGGTTTTCATCTCGCGAGGGCCCAAAGCGCGGAGGCTGACGTCGTTCAGCAGGGTTATCAGGCGCACATGGTCGAGAGCTTGTTCTGCCGTTGTTCCCATAGGCACTTCATCGACGATCACTCCGAACTCACCCTCGAAGTCGATGCCATATTCATCACCGGGCAGCACGACATCGTCACAGGGACCCAGAAAGTCGTCTCCCGCCCCCTGATAAACCAAAGGAATCCGCTCCATATCGTCGATCGGCTCCAACTGAAATGCCTGCTGCATCAGCTCACCGTGGCTCAAAAAACAGGAGCCATCCAGCCACTGCCAGGTGCGCGGCAGGGGCGCTGCTGCTGCCGAGGGATCAAAGGGCAGCGCCGTATCCAGCGAGCCGTTATTCAGCGCCCGGTCGACGTCCTGCAGGGCCGACTCAAGACTCGGCCAGTGCTCGATGGCGTATTGTAGGGTGGGCGCCAGGTGAGACACGTCTGCAACCCGTGCCAGGTCTTTCGATACCAGGACCAGGCGGCCATCTGGCGTATTGTTCTTCAGGGTGGCTAGTTTCATTATCGGTAACCTTTCTCGTCAGCAGGCTCCTGCCAGCAGGCGGTGTATATTGTTACTGCCGGTGCTCTCCGGCACCTCAGAACAGACTACGTCGAAAAAAGCATGTTTAAAAATCACTTATAGCGATGGTATGTATCGAGAATCGCAATACCTTGGAAGTGGGCGAGACGCTTAGTCAGCCGTTGTCCAGGAACATATTGTCCGGACGTGTACTAGTTGACAGGTTGATAGATAAAAGAGAATGTATTGCTAAAAATGATGATTGTATGGCCGACTTGTCACTGTTCCATACACTGGGAGAAAACCCCGTTATGCGTTTTGAACACCTCGATCTGAATTTGCTGGTAGCCCTGGACGTACTGCTGGAAGAGTGTCATATCACCCGGGCCGCAGAACGTTTGAATATGACGCAATCCGCCACCAGTGGGGTCTTGCGGCGTTTGCGCAGCTTTTTTAACGACGAACTGCTGGTGCAGGTCGGTCGGAAAATGCAGCCCACGCCTTATGCACAGGAGTTACGCGAACCGGTCCGTGAGATCATGCTGAAAATCCGCGCCAGCATTATCACCAAGCATTCCTTCGATCCATCGACCAGCAAACGTCATTTACGCATCGTCAGCGCCGATTTCGCCATCACTGTGCTGCTTTGCGATGTGTTCCGGACCCTACAGCAGGAAGCTCCCCACCTGACCTTCGAGGTACTCAGCTTCTTCCACCAGACGGAGAACCTGCTGGAGCGTGGTGAGGCGGATTTCCTGATCGTTCCCGAACGCTATACGGTGGATGGCCACCCCTCGGAACTACTGTTCGTCGAAGAGCATGTGTGCGTGGTCTGGAAGGACAACACACTGGTGGGTGAGCAGATGACCTTCGAGCAGTATATGGACATGGGTCACGTGACCGTGGGCTTTGGCAGCAGCCTGAAATTGAGTATTGAAGACTGGCTGATCAAGCAATACGACGTCAAGCGGCGCATCGAGGTCATCACCAGCGACTTCAATACCCTGCCGCAACTGGTGGTGGGTACTCAGCGCATTGCCACCATGCACCAGCGGTTGGCCCGCTATTACGCCCAATACCTTCCTATCCGCCTGCTGCCGACACCGGTCAAGTTGCCGGCGATGCGAGAACACCTGCAGTGGCATCGGGCGTTGGATAATGACCCTCTGCACCGCTGGGTGCGGGAAAAAATTCAAACGGCCGCCAGCGACCTGAATTAACCAAATACATCTACAGAGAGAAGCGTCCGGCCGAAAATTGCTGAATATGGTCGACAGGAAGCGTCCGACGGTAAGGATTTAGGGTCGAACGTTAAGCGTTCAGAATCGGCGAGTGGATTGGCAACCTCCAGTACACGGCTGCAGTCGTCCAGACTCAGCTAGTTGGCCGGTTCCGGACGAGGCTGCGGTGGTTGGGCGACGATGCTATCAGGGATCCTCGACCCGGCACCGATCCCACGTCAACCCGGCACCGATCCCACGTCAACCCGGAAGAGATCCGCGTCAGCCCCGGCAGCCATCCAAGGGATAATGCAATCTTCCCGGAGTTTTATTCTGGTTAAAGCCTTTAGGTCAGGCCAGTTGGGGTGTCCAGATGTGATTTTTTACACTGCCCTCATCTGCCTTCCCTACCTACCTTAGATAGCTGATCCCCTCAGTGTTCTCTGTGCCCTCTGTGGTGCAACGCACTTCAGCTCGTTTCTCTGCGAAGATTCACCACCGAGCCCACAGAGATAAGCCATTAATGAAAAAGGCATGCAGCACCAATTAGGGGGGGCTTAGTGAAATTTCACACTAACCCCCCAATGTCCCCTGGAACGCCGGTTGCCGGTGGGATGAATATGGACTGCGCCCTGAAGGTGGTTCGTGGCTTGCAGGGGCTGAACCTGGTGGGGATGGATGTGGTTGAGGTTGCTCCAGCTATGATCACGCCGAGATCACCTCTCTAGGGAAATGGGTAAAGAAAAAATACTTCCATGTCGAAGGGACAAGACACTGGGTGTTTGCGTCTGATGATCGGGTTAATGGCATAAGCCAACGGTTGCGGCTGTTTTCAGCAGCGACAGTTCTGATCGTAAGGCACATTAAAATACGTAGTGCAGTGAATCCCTATAATCCGACATGGAACGCTTACCTGGAGCGCCGTCATCGATCGGTTTTTCCGTAGTGATGCTCGGTCATATTAAGGCTGTTGAGAGGCTTGAGCCGTATGAGGGGTGACTCTCAAGTACGGTTCTTAGGGGAGGATGGTGTGGTAACACACTGTCCTTACCCGACTAAAAGCTCATATCGGTGTTGATGCCAGAACAGGACTGACACATAGCTTCACGACGACTGCCGCTAATGAGCATGATCTCAACCAAGCCGAACACCTTCTTCATGGCAAAGAAGAATTTATTTTCGCTGACAGTGGTTATCGTGGCGCTGAGAAGCGCGAAGAACTCAAAGCAACGAAGGCCGACTGGCAGATTGCTGAAATCCCCAGCAAGGTGCGATTGTTGTAAGTCGGGGGAAGACCATCTCATCAATTCGGTTTTACCAAGGCTCGTTACCGTGGGCTGATGAAGAACGATAGCAAACTGGCAATGCTATTTGCGTTGGCCAACATTGCTCGTGTGGATCAGATGATGCGAGTGTAGGACAAATCCGTCTGCGTGCTGGGATTTGAGCATGCAGACGGTAAAAAATTACCAGTAATCGCGCGATTCAGGTGCTAATTTTGTTTTTCAGCGGAATAGGCTAAAAGTAGGGACTTATTCGCATGTTCCTTAGCCTTGCTAAGCAAGGCAGTACATATACTTCCTTCTACTCCAAGAATTCCAAGGGCTAATGAATGACTACATCAGCACAAGATCAGAACTACTTCAGAAATCCTTTAATTGGGGATGGGATTGGTGAAACTCAAATCAACATTCAGGCAGCAATGTCACTGTTAAAACAGCTTCAGTGCGAGAATAACGGAAATGGGATAGATCTAACGGCTATATCTAACCAAGGGTTACACCTATTTAATACCTGCATTCTGCAAGCAATTGAGTACGAGATGTCTTATCGATCTGATAATTAAAAGCAAGAAATGAGAAGGGGCTATATTGCCTCTTCTCAGTTTTTTAGGCTACAGGATGTACTTGTTAAGGGAAGCAATTATCTGTGAGCATAAATTGATCGATAAGCCCATATACAAGCTGGTTCAATCAAAATGCAGGTCATACTCATCTTGCGAACAGGGTTATCCACAGAATTTGGGGGCAACTAAGTAATGATGTGCGTATCAGTTGTACAACAAGATGTGAGAAGTGCTTTGAAGCAAAGTGAAAAAATTGATGCTGGAGGGGAATAACAAATATTGAGTAATAGTAAATTACAGCAAAGAATAGGAGACAATGAGAAGATGTTTGACGTCGCCCCGACCAGAGAACGACCAGAGCCCAGAAACAACAAAGCCCTGCATTTGACTGCAAGGCTTGAAGTAAGTGGTGCCCGGAGGCGGAATCGAACCACCGACACGAGGATTTTCAATCCTCTGCTCTACCGACTGAGCTATCCGGGCAAACAGGAGGTGCGTATTAAACTGATTTCAGACCTCGCTGTCAATACAGCTTTACAGTTTTTTTAATATTCTGTCCGGTTAGTCTCTCCAGAACAGGAAACTATCCACTGCATGTGTGGCAGGCGCGTCCCCGTGGCGATGATTTTGCCTTATCGCGGCGGGGTACCCGGAGGGCATGCCAACGCCGCTCCCATAAGGTCGATCTTCTGCGAATATATTCAACCGCTTATTTTGACGGCGGTACGTAACCTTCGGCTTTCTCGTAGTCTTCGCCATCCATAAATTTTTGCATCTCTTGCTGCAGAAATTCGCGGGTGGAAGGGTCCATCATGCTCAGGTGTTTTTCGTTGATAAGCATGGTCTGGTGGTTGGTCCACTCGGTCCAGGCTTTTTTCGAAATGGTATTGAAGATCTCCTGGCCTTTGGCGCCCGGATACGGGGGCTTGTCCAGACCTTCGAGTTCCTCTTTGTATTTACGGCACATTACGGTGCGGGTCATCTCATTCTCCAAGGTTATTCCGGGCTGCTCTGAGCGCTTCATGCTCAGACCAGAGGTTTAGCTTTTTAGCTTACCCAGTAATTTTTTCACAGGGGCGGCGAGGCCGACCTTTTGTGGCTGGTGCAAGTTATACCAGAGAGTGGCGGGCTGTTCCATGACACGGTTTGTAAGGTCTTTGCTCCGCTCGTGCTCCTGATCCCCTTTCAGCAGGGCGATCTGTACCGGGGTAATATCCAGATGGAAGTGGCTGAAGGTGTGCCGTACCGGTGCCAGTGGTGAGGCGCTGTCAGGATCGACCGGCAGGCCGGTTTCCTCTGCTGCATCCCTGAGGTCGGAGGTTTCCGGCAGACTCCACAGGCCGCCCCAGATTCCGCTTGGCGGACGCTGGCGCAGCAGTATCTGTCCCTGCTCATTGCGGATCAGCAGCATCATGGTCTGTTTTACCGGAATGACTTTTTTCGGTCGGGGTTCCGGTAGTTGGTTTTCGCGGCCCTGCTGGTGTGCCTGACAGCCGGTTTGTAACGGGCAGAGCAGGCAGGCGGGTTTGCTGCGGGTACAGAGGGTGGCCCCCATATCCATCATCGCCTGGGTGTAATCGGCCACCCGCTCATGGGGCGTGTTCTGTTCAGCGTAGCGCCACAGCTGTTTTATATTTTCGGTGGTGCCGGGCCAGCCGTCGATCGCATAGTAACGGGCCAGCACCCGTTTTACATTGCCATCGAGTATCGCCGCCCGTTTACCGGTGGAGATCGACAGAATTGCACCCGCGGTGGAGCGGCCAATACCGGGCAGTTGCTCCAGTTCTTCAACGTTTTGAGGAAACTGTCCGCCGTAATCGTGGCTGACGATTCTGGCGGTCTTGTGCAGGTTACGGGCGCGGGCGTAGTAGCCCAGCCCGGTCCACAGATGCAGCACCTCATCCTGATCGGCAGCGGCCAGATCTTCCACCGTGGGAAACTGTTCCCGGAAGCGTTCGAAATAGGGGATTACCGTGGTCACCTGAGTCTGCTGCAGCATGATCTCTGAGAGCCAGGTGAAGTAGGCGGTTTTCTTATCCTGCCAGGGCAGGTCGTGACGGCCGTGCCGGTCAAACCAGACCAGCACGGCGTTGGCGAATTGTTCAGGGCTCATCTCTGTCAGTTACCAAATAACCCTTTGAGAAGCTTCTTGGCATCTTCAGTTTTACTGCCTTCACCGCCGCCGAGTTTATCCATCAGTTTGCCTTCCAGCTGCTTTTTAGCTTTCTGTTTCAGCAGCTCTTTCAGTACGCTGGCATCCGGACGGCACAGTTTAGCCGGCTCAGTGTCGAAACTGCCTTTACAGTTAACCGGCCATTCAACCCCTTCCAGGTTGTTGTTTACGGCACAGGTCTGCTTGAACAGGTTTTCTTCAATGGTCAGCCCCAGGCGGTAATCCATATTCTGTGCAGGCAGGCTGACATTACCTTTGCCGCGCAGCGTAATCGCATCCAGCTTGGTTATCAGGTCGTTGTTGCTGACCACGCCGTTAGTGAATCTGAAGTTACTGCTGAGATCGGCAAACGGTGTGGAGCGATCAACCTGATCGGCATTAACCCCCAGCGCGGCGACGTTGTTGAAGCCCTGACAGATGGTCTGCGCGATATCGATCCCTTTGACTGTACCATCGGGCATGGTGACCTTCGCGTTACCGTTAAGGCTGTTAACGATGGCGTGGACTGATTCGCCCTGAGCGGTGATATCGGTCTGAGTGTTGAAGGTGCCGGTCAGGCGGTCAACCTCAGCCATATCTTGCAGCAGGTCGCCGATCTGAATCCCGCTAATGTTTTTCTTCACATGGAAACGGGGAGTCGCTTTGCGCACATCGATCACCACTGAGTTACGCAGTGTGCCTTTGTACATATCCGCGTTGATCTTGCTCATATTGACCAGACCGCCGTGAGCGCTGGTATCCAGTTCCAGGTTGCTCAGGGTGAGGCCGTTGATCAACAGCTTGTTCAGTCCCAGATCAACGTCCATCTCCAGCCCTTTAAGCAGTTCCACCGGCACCACTGGCTCTTTCGAATAACCGCTGGATTTGGCTGCGCTGCCGGAACCCGTCTGCGCCGTCTGTTCTTTTGCCGGAGGCAGGTAACGGTCTGCATTGAGTTCATCGCCTTTCAGATTGAAAGCGATGGAACCAGTTGCCAGGTTCATCGCAAAGCTGCCGTTGAAGCGAGTGTCATCCAGTATCAGACTCATCTTGTTCAGCCCCAGGGTATTGGGGGCACCGCCGAGCTCTGCATTGAAACTGATCGCTTTCAGTACTTCCGGATCAGTGGTTTCGATAGCCGGTTGTCCCAGCGCGGCCAGCAGCTCCTGCAGGCTGAATTTTGCGACGTTTAGCGTGCCGCTGATGACCGGTTTGCTGAAACTGGTAACCGTGATATCACCATTGGCGCTGACATTGGCCGCGCTGAGACTCATCCCTTTCAGGGTGGCCGTCTCCTGATTCAGGTCACTTTCAATATCGGTGTTCAGCTTAACGCTGACGGTTTTACCGTTGAACGGTGCGCCGCCCAGTCCCAGCGTGCTTTCCAGCCCTTTGATCTTGTATTGCTGGTTGGCCAGATCGAGGAAAAACTCCGCTTTCAGGGCCGCATCGACAGTCATCTGTTGCTGATCGGCCTGATACTGCTCAGCCTGAAAACTCAGTTCGGCAGGAAAAAATGCGCCGGTGGTGACTTTACCGGAGGTCATAGTGAAATTTTTCAACAGCACTTTACTACCGCTGCTGGCATCGGTGTAACTGATATTACCGTTGCTGATGGCGATGCTTTCAATATCCAGTGCGATGGCTGCGCCCCCGGAGGCTTCAGCCGCGTCAGGCATCGGGGTTTCAACGGTGCCTGAGGCCTGCTGATCCGCACCGGAGACTGCCCAGTTGGTGCTGCCATCTTTGTTCTTTTCAAGATTCAGGGTCAGGCCGTCCAGCAGAATACTGCTCATCTTGACGTTGCCGGACATCAGTGCCGGGAGTTCTACCGATACCTGAGCCTGATTCAGCTCTGCCAGCTGAGGCTTGCCGGGGTAGCTGACCTTGATCTGGTTGATTTCGATTCCCAGCCAGGGGAAGACTGACCAGCCCAGATCGCCGTCGATCTCCAGCTGTATGCCGCCTTCCTCAAGCGCCAGTTTTTTGATTTCAGGTTTATATTCATTGGGATCAAAAAAGATCCCCAGCAGGACTCCGCCTGCAACGACGACTATCAGTAGCAGGGCAACCAGACCACCAAGAATCTTTAATAACGTTTTCATGATTTCTCCTTGAACCATCTATCGGCAAAACAGATCTCTCGGCAAACAAGAGTTATTACAGCATAGTAGCAGAACGATTTTACAGACCCTAGATTAACCGTACATGAAATCAGTCAGTTGGATATCAGCTTTTGACCGGGTTAATCGTGCCCGGTGCTACGCATTGACCCTGTATTGGTTGTATAATGGCTGCCTAATTTACGAATGTTTTTACCAACTCTACTGTTAACCCATAGCGGAGAAGATCATGGCTGAACGGAAAGCCTCCGTCACCCGTAATACCCTGGAAACCCAGATCACCGTTTCAGTGAATCTGGATGGCAGCGGTAAGCTGAATGTTGATACCGGCGTGCCCTTTCTTGAACACATGCTGGATCAGATCGCCCGTCATGGCCTGATCGACATGGATATCGTGGCGAAGGGTGATAATCACATCGATGATCACCATACCGTGGAAGATATCGGTATTACGCTGGGGCAGGCCTTTGCTCAGGCGGTTGGCGATAAGAAAGGTATTCTGCGCTATGGCCATGCCTACTGTCCGCTGGATGAGGCGCTATCCCGCGTGGTGATCGATTTTTCCGGTCGGCCGGGGCTGGATATGAATGTCGAGTTTACCCGTGCTGCTATTGGTCGCTTTGATACTCAGCTGTTCTGGGAATTTTTCCAGGGTTTTGTTAATCATGCCGGAGTGACGCTGCACATCGATAACCTGAAAGGCTTTAATGCGCACCACCAGGCTGAAACCATCTTCAAAGCGTTCGGCCGGGCGGTGCGTGGCGCCCTGACGATTGATCAGCGGGCCGCCGATCAGATGCCATCGACCAAGGGATCACTGTAAATGAGCAGTGTTGCAGTGATTGACTACGGTATGGGCAACCTGCACTCGGTTGCCAAGGCGCTGGAGCATGTCATGCCCGGCGTTGAGGTGATGGTTACCGCCGATCCTGAAAAAGTTCGCAGCGCTGACCGGGTATTGTTGCCCGGCGTCGGAGCGATTCGTGACTGCATGGCGGAGATTCGCCGTCTGGGTGTGGATAAAGAGGTGGCCGAGGCGATCGCTTCCGGTAAACCATTTCTGGGTATCTGCGTCGGCTATCAGGCGCTGATGCAGCGATCTGAAGAGAACGGTGGGGTTGGCTGTCTGGGGCACTTTGATGGCACCGTACGCTTCTTCGGCGATGACCTGAAAGAGCGCGATGGCGAGCGACTGAAAGTGCCGCATATGGGCTGGAATGAGGTTCATCAGAACTTCGATCACCCGCTGTGGCAGGGCATTGACGACGGCAGCCGGTTCTACTTTGTGCACAGCTATTATGTCGATGCGGTTGATAAACAGCGGGTGGCCGGAAACTGTCACTACGGCGTTGATTTCGATGTGGCGATCGCCCGGGATAATGTGTTTGCCACGCAGTTCCACCCGGAAAAAAGTCATACCGTTGGGCTGCAGCTGCTGAAAAATTTCCTTAACTGGGATGGCAAGCCCTGAACAGTGTAAGAGGCCGGAATCTCAGTCAGGGATTCTGGTCTAATGTTTTATATAAGTTCTTATAGGTAAAAACCATGGCACTGGCAAAACGCATAATTCCCTGTCTGGATGTTGAAAACGGCCGCGTTGTAAAAGGCGTGCAGTTCGTTGATATCCGCGATGCCGGTGATCCGGTAGAGGTGGCCAAACGTTACGACGAGCAGGGCGCCGATGAGATTACGTTCCTCGATATCACTGCGACTCACGAAGGCCGGGATACCATGGTGCATACCGTTGAGCGGATGGCATCACAGGTGTTTATCCCGCTGACGGTGGGCGGCGGTATCCGTACGGTTGATGATATCCGCACCATGCTCAACGCCGGTGCCGATAAGGTGTCAATCAACAGTGCTGCGGTGTTTAATCCGGATTTTGTGCGTGAAGCGGCTGACAAGTTTGGTTCGCAGTGCATCGTCGTGGCGATTGATGCTAAAAAAGTGTCTCAGTCCGGCGAGACTGACCGCTGGGAGATCTTTACCCACGGCGGTCGCAAGCCTACCGGCATCGATGCGGTTGAGTGGGCAAAGAAGATGGTGAAGCTGGGAGCCGGTGAGATTCTGCTGACCTCAATGGATCAGGATGGCGTCAAGAACGGTTATGATCTTGGTGTCACCCGGGCGATCAGTGAAGCCGTTAATGTTCCGGTTATCGCGTCCGGCGGCGTGGGTAATCTGGATCATTTGGTGGCCGGCTGTATCGAGGGGAAAGCGGATGCGGTACTGGCAGCCTCTATTTTCCACTTTAACGAATACAGTATCCCGGAAGCCAAGCAGTATATGAAAGAGCGGGGCATCGAGGTACGACTCTGAAGTCAGGAGCTTGTTCACAGCTTCCCGCACAAAAGCCCGGTAGCAGATCTGTTACCGGGCTTTTGTATTTTAGCGATTGGCAAAGGTTGTTTGCCCGTCAGTTGCTGTGACAGGATCTGTATCTGTTTCGAACACTCAGTGCTCCGGTGCAATGCTGGCGGGGATAGTCTGACGGGCATCATTACACGGGATCGATGCTGATGTGCGAGGTGAGTAGCCAGGATAATAAAAAATGCGGAGGCATTGCCTCCGCCAAGCGCGGTTGCCAGGGTAGACCACCAATAAAAAAATAGGCTGCCGAGCGAACAGGAGTGAACTCGCTTCGTGTGATTCGCGAGCCCTCACCGCCGATAAGGGGGAGGGCCAGCGGATGCCTGCAAAACCCGCAATCAGAACAGATTAGTCTTATAATCGATGATGAAACGGACGTCGTTAATACGCGGTACTACCGCGGCATCGCCATCTGCTCTGGCAACACGTAAACGTATGTTCAGCCCTTTTGCGGCGCCACTTTGCAGAGTGTACATAACGTCAATATTGGTTTCCCGTCGCTGTCCATCATCGCCGCCGCTGTAGTCAATATCCCAGCTTTCGGTGTGTCTGGCCATGAGGTGCAGACCTGGCAATGACGGCTGATCGTAATCAATACGGGCCTGCAGGGACTGTTCATCGCGCGCGTTGAAGTCCAGCAACTGAACGGCCCCCCAGGTGAAGAACTGGGTATTATCATCCCCGCCCCACTGCTGGTCGTATCCATCATTACCACCGATTTTCTGATACGCCAGGGTATAGGCAAGATTATCTTTCGACAGGCGGGCCGTCAGCCCGGTCAGATGGCTGTCATAATCACTGCCATACAGCGCCCCATCATCTTCTCCACGCATGTGTACCAGGTCCAGCATCAGGTCATGATCTCCCAGTGTGGAGGGATAGTTCAGATTGATGTAGCTCTGTTTCTGGTAATCGTCAGCCAGCGCATATTGCAGATGGGTGTTGAAGCCATTGTCCCATTGATAGGTTCCCCCTAAAGAGGCAATTTCATACTCTTCACCATTAGCTGAATAGGCCGTGTAATCCTCATCATTATTCATTGAGGCTTTATCTGAATAGAGGGCGTATAGCGAACCGTTGTCAAAAGTGGCGGTTGCATAAACCCCCTGGGTACTGGGTGCCGAGATGCGCGATGTCAGATCGTTCAGCAGCGGCGTCATCAGTACCATGCGGCCGGCACGCAGATCCAGGTTTTCCAGAGGGCGGAACTTGATATAGGCCTGTTCCAGTGAGTTATAGCCATTACCCTCAGGGGTCAGCACATCGGAAGAGTTCAGCGTTTTTTCGTCAATCAGCTCCACTACAGAGACCGCTGTAATATCAAACCCGATCATGTTGTTCCACAGCGGGGATTTCAGGTCCAGCTTGAAGGCCTGGCCTGCGGCAATTGTGTCCGGAATGCCCTGGTCAAAATCACGATTCATATAAAATGTTCGCAGCCCCAGGTCCAGGGTGAATTTATCGGCTCCGTCTGCAGCATTATCCGTAGCATAGGCCGGCAGTGCCGTCAGTACACTCAGCGCCATCATTGCCGCGGATCGTTTTTTAAGCATCATGTATATTTCCTTGTTATTTTTTATTATAAAAATCAGATGGTTGTAATATATGTTTAAGCCTCTGCCGCTCAGGCTTCCAGCAGCAGCTTGTCATCATCGAGTTCTTCATTATCGCCACGGGCTTTGGCAAACAGGTTGAGAAGGTCTTTAACGTCATATTGACTGCGCTCTTTGCCGCTAAGATCAAACATCACCTTACCTTCATGCATCATGATGGTTCGACTGCCATGATCCAGTGCCTGACGCATCGAATGCGTCACCATCATTACCGTCAGCTGCTTTTCCTCGACGATCTGGTCGGTAATATCCATAACCAGTGCCGCTGTCTTCGGGTCCAGGGCTGCAGTATGTTCGTCCAGCAACAGTATTTTGCTCGGTTGCAGAGCGGCCATCAGCAAGCTGATCGACTGTCGCTGGCCGCCAGACAGGAGGCCCATTTCAGCGCTGAGCCGGTTTTCCAACCCCAGATTCAAACGCTTCAACTGATCCCGGAACAGATCACGCAGATCGTCATTCAGGGCCGGCTTAAATCCACCCCGTCTGCCACGGCCATACGCCAGCGCCATGTTTTCTTCTACCGTCATATTGCCGCAGGTACCGGCCAGAGGGTCCTGAAAGACCCTGGCAACATCACGGGTACGACCTGCAGCTGATACACGGGTGACATCCCAGGCATCAAACATCAGCTTGCCACTGGAGGCGCGGATATCACCGGCGATGGTATTCAGCAGGGTCGACTTACCGGCACCATTCGAGCCGATCACCGTAACAAACTCTCCTTGCGGAATTTCCAGGTCGACACCCCTGAGAGCCTGTTTCTCAGATGCTGTACCGGCGTTGAATGTCACTTTAATCGCTTTGCAACTGATCATAATGTGCCTCCTGCTGCAGCCTTGCGCGCTCTCTGCTCGCGCCGGAGTTGTGGCACGATCAGCGCCAGTCCCACCAGTACAGCGGTAATCAGGTTAAGGTCGGATGTGGTAAAGCCCATGAAGTCCGCATTAAGTGCGGCAGAAACCGCCAGGCGGTATAGCAATGAGCCGATGATGCAGCTGAAGATGATCACCAGCATGGAGCGGCTGCCTGAGAGGCTTTCTCCCACAATGACGGCAGCCAGGCCTACCACAATGGTGCCTATTCCCATGGTGGAGTCGGCAAAACCATTGGTCTGCGCAAATAATGCGCCAGCGAGGGCGACTAAGCCGTTGGACAGCGCCAGGCCAGCATAGATTTTCTCCTTGATCACAATACCGTTGGCCTGTGCCATGCGCGGGTTTGCACCGGTTGCACGCATGCCCATGCCATACTGTGTGTTGAGGAAGTAGGCGACTGCCAGGCCGGTCAGAATGACGACTACCGCGATGAACATCAGCTTCAGATACATATCAGGTATACCCAGCGCTGCAAAGGGGGACAGCACAGTGGGTTCCATGATCAGCGCGAGGTTCGGTTTGCCCATGATACGAAGGTTGATCGTATATAAGGCGGTCATGGTCAGAATACTGGCCAGCAGGTGCAGTATATTGAACCGCAGATTCAGCCATGCAGTCACCAGGCCGGCAGCTGCACCACCAATAGCCGCACAGATCGTTGCCAGATACGGGTTAACGCCGGAAATAATCAGGGCGGCGGCGATAGCCGCCCCCATCGTGAAGGAACCGTCCACGGTCAGGTCCGGAAAATCCAGAACGCGGAAAGTCAGATATACCCCAATGGCCACCAGACCGAAAATAAATCCGATCTCAAGGGTGCCGAGGAAAGAAAATAAAGACATAGGGTCGTCCTCAGCTGTGATTTATTCTACGACTTTGGTGGCGCGTGCCAGTACCGCAGCCGGGATTTCAATCCCCATGCGACGGGCCATTTTCGGGTTGACGTACAGCTCCGAGCCCTGGGCAACACGTACCGGTATATCACCGGCTTTTTCGCCTTTGAGGATGCGCACAACTACTTCACCGGTCTGGCGACCGATATCACCATAGTTGAAGCCCAGTGAGGCAACGGCACCACGTTCTACGGCATTGGTTTCAGCGGCAAACACCGGCAGTTGACCGTCAATACCGGTTTTGATCACTGACTCGAGAGCGGTCAGGATGGTGTTATCTGTCGGACAGTAGATTGCATCCACCTGACCAATCAGCTTCTGTGATGCGATCATCACGTCGGAGGACTTCGGTGACGGTGCTTCGACGATCGTAATGCCTTTTTTCTTAGCTTCGGCTTTCAGTAGTTTGACGATCGCAACTGCATTAGGCTCACCCGGGTTATAGGGCACACCGACAGCTTTCAGGTCTGGCAGGAACTCCTGAATCAGCTCCAGATGCTGTTTAACCGGCGACATATCGGAAAGACCGGTGACATTCCGGCCCGGCTTGTCATAGTTACTGATCAGTTTGGCATCCAGCGGATCGGTGACCGCGGAGAATACGATAGGGACATCTTTGGTTGCGCTCACCGCGCTTTGTGCGGACGGTGTGGAAATAGCGACGATAACATCGGGTGTATCACCGGCCAGCTTGCGCGCAATCTGAGCCGCGATAGCCGGGTTTCCCTGAGCGCTCTCAAAGGTGAATTTCAGTGTCTGATCAGTATAACCCTGCTCTTCCAGTACCTCCCTGACACCATCGCGTACGGCATCCAGCGCCGGATGTTCAACGATTGCCGTCGCGGCAACATAGACAGGCTGCGCCTGTACTGTGGTGGCGAGAGCAGTCGCCATTAAAGCGGACGTGAGAAAATTACGTAGTTTCATGAATAACACTCCTGTTAGGAAGTCGGGGCAACCGCTTCCATAGTTATTTTTATTGCAGTTGTGCAGTCTGTTTCAGACTTGTTTACTTAGCTGATACTGTCAGCCACACATGGGTTATTGCTAAAGGCCCGCACAGACGGTGTACCTTCGGCGATTTTTATTACTGGTTGTGATGATCGAAGCTGGCAATACGCTCACGGCCGACCTGATCCGCTGCATCGCTGGTTGCAATGCCTTGCCTGTCTGCCCGTGTGAATACCTCGTTCAGGGTTTCGGCGATCTCATCTACTTTGCGCCAGACCCAGCCCTCATCGCTTTTTTCAAGGTCACCGGCAACGGCCAGCAGTCCTCCACAGTTGCTGATGTAATCTGGGACATACAGAATCCCTTTCTGCGCCAGATCAACTCCATGGGCGGGTCGGGTTAGTTGGTTGTTTGCCGCGCCGACCACGATTCCGGCAGAGATCTCATTGAGACTGTGATCATTGATCACCATGCCTAATGCGCAGGGGCTGTAGATCTCCACTGGCTGGGCATGGATGACATCCGGGGAGACGATATCGATATTCAAAAGATCCCGGGCACGGGCTGCTGATTCGGCGTTGACTTCGGCAGCAACCACTCTGGCACCGCGCTCTTTCAGCAGTTCTGCCAGTTTGAAGCCAACCTTACCCAAGCCCTGCACCGCGACAGTGCGGCCGTGCAGATCATCACTGCCGGTGCGATGCTTAACCGCAGCACAGATCGATGTCAGCACGCCATAGGCGGTCACCAGATCGGGCGCCAGAGTTGCGCGGCCCCCCAGGAAGGAGGTGCGTTCCGCCATGATTTCAACGTCGGCGGCGGTCAGACCCACATCAACACCGGTTGAGACACGCCCGCCGAGGCTTTCAATAAACTCGCCCATTGCCAGAAAGGTCGCCCGACGGTCCATCGTTTCAGGGTTGGCGATCATGACCGATTTTGAGCCGCCATAGTCGAGGCCGGACATCACCGACTTATAGGTCATGCCGCGAGACAGACGCAGGACATCGGTAAATGCCTCATCGGCGCTGGCATAATTACGCAGACGGCAGCCTCCGACTGCCGGTTTGCCGTTCCAGCGGCGGTGAACAGCGGTAATCGCTTTCAGGCCGGTCTGGTCATCGTAGTGAACGTAAACATTGATGTGTTTATCAAATTCGGGATGATCGAATAAAACTGTATTCATGGTTAACACTCATTATTTATTTTTATATTGTGTAGGTTCGGTCGGTTCTAGCAGGCGCTTAACACCTCAGTCAGGGCCGATACAAAGTAATCCATGCTGCCTTGATTCAGCCCGGCAACATTCATACGACTGGAGTTGATCATGTAGATGCTGTAGTCATGGCGTAGCTGTTCTACCTGTTGCGGAGTGATTCCGAGAAAGGAGAACATGCCAAACTGCTGTTGGATAAAGGCGAAGTCGCCATCAATGTCGGACGCTGTAATCGCGGTAACCAACTGCTGACGCAGCCCCTGAATCCGCTCGCGCATCGCTGCCAGTTCGCACTCCCAGGAGGCCGTCAGGCCTGCATCAGCCAGGATGGTTTCCACAATGGCAGCGCCATGGGCCGGCGGCATCGAGTAGTGGCTGCGGATTTTACTGAACAGCTGGCTGCCAGCGGTTTGCGCTTCAGCACGGTTGGCGGCGACAATAAACAGGGTGCCGGTTCGTTCACGGTAGAGACCGAAGTTTTTCGAGCAGGAGGTCGCTACCAGCATCTCCGGAAAACGTTCCGCCAACAGGCGCACACCGAAGGCATCCTGATCGAGACCATTGCCCAGCCCCTGATACGCCATATCGACGAAAGGGATCAGCCCCTTACGCGCCATCAGGTCTGCCACCGCACGCCACTGTTCCCGGTTCAGGTCAGCCCCGCTGGGGTTGTGGCAGCAGCCATGCAGGAGGATAAAGTCCCCCGCGCGGGCCTGCTCCAGTGCCTGCAGCATCGCCTCAAACTGAATGCCTTTGGTGGCGTAGTCATAATAGGGATATTCGGCGATCTCCAGGCCCGCACCCGCCAGCAGTGGCACATGGTTAGCCCAGGTTGGCAGACTCACCCAGACGCGGCTCTCCTGGCTGCAACCGTGGAGGAATTCGGCTCCCATTCGAAGTGCACCGCAGCCCCCCGGGGTTTGCGCTGAGACGATACGCTGATCTCTGAGCGCGGGATGATCTGCACCAAAAACCAGTGCACTCGCCAGTTGGTTATATTCAGCGGTACCGGCCGGAGCGGTGTAGCTTTTACTTTGCTCGGTCGTCAGTAACCGGTGTTCCGCCTCTTTAACCGCCTGCATGATTGGCGTATTACCCTGCTCATCCTTATAAACGCCGATGCCGAGATCGAGCTTATGCGGGTGCGTGTCTGCTCTGTAGTCTGCCAGCATCGACAGAATCGGATCCTGTGGCAGTGGTTGTAAATGTTCAAACATAGCGATCTCCCGACCGGACTTAAACGCGGTTCTGGTTGAGTTGTTGCTGCAGGGACTGAGACCGCGCCTGTGCTTCTCTGACCGCCTTTTCCTTGACCGGTCCGAAGCCGCGGATTTCTGCAGGCACGGCCGCCAGTTCAATGGCCGTCGCGAGGTTATCCCGGGTGAGCAATCTGCTGAGATCGTTGATCAGGGTGATATACCCGTCGCGTAACTGCCGTTCCAGCTTGCGTTCAGGGTTGTAACCGAACAGATCCAGAGGCGTGCCCCGCAGGCGACGCATCTGCGCCAGCATACGCAGACCTTTCAGGATCCAGGGGCCAAACTGCATTTTCTTCGGGCGTCCCTGGCTATCACGCTTACGCGCCAGTAATGGCGGCGCCATATTAAATTTAATACGGTAATCACCGCTGAAGGTTTGGGCGACTTCCTGCAGGAAGTCTGTCTCGGTATACAGGCGTGCTACTTCGTATTCATCTTTGTACGCCATCAGGCGGAACAGCTGTGTGGCAACTTGCCCGGTCAGTTTCGTGCTGTTAACTGCCAGAGATTGTTCCGCTTCAGCAATCTGCTTAACCAGTGACTGGTAGCGCTCAGCATAAGCGCTATCCTGATAGCGACTGAGAAACGCTGCATTGCGTTCAATTTTTTGCTCTAGGGTCAACGCCGGTGCGGGCGTGTGTCCACCGGCGGCCTGGCCGACAAATGCCGGATCCACCGCCGCCAGACGACCCCAGTTAAATGCGGTCTGGTTTTTCTCAATCGCTACGCCGTTCATCTCTATGGCTTTTTGCAGCGCCGTCAGTGAAACCGGCACCAGCCCCTGCTGCCAGGCGAAGCCCAGCATCATCACATTGGAAAAAACGGTATCGCCCAGCAGCGCTTCCGCGAGGCGGTTGGCATCCAGAGAGGCGAGACGATCATCGCCCAGCGCCTCGTTGAGGATACGTGTCCGGCGGGTGGATTCCATATCAGCATCCCGGTAGAGCACGTTGTCAGCTGTGGCAATCTCAGCTAGATTGAGGACTGCGCGACTATGATCCTTACGCAATACGGTGAGTGCTTTATCGGTCGTGGCTACCACCATATCGCAGGCAATCATCGCATCTGCCTGACCGGTTTCAATCCGTACCTGACGGATCGCATCGGGTTTCGGTGCCAGACGGACATAACTCAGTACGGTGCCGCCTTTCTGCGCAAAACCCATAAAATCAAGTACTGTCGCACCTTTGGATTCCAGATGTGCAGCCATGGTGATTAACGCCCCGATGGTGACGATACCGGTCCCCCCGACACCGCCAACCAACAGGTTGTAGCAGCCCGTCAGCGGTGCCTGTTGCGGCAGTGGCAGACTGGCAATTTTCTGCTGGAAGGCTGCACCGGTGGTGACGCCAGCGCCTTTACGCAGTGTGCCACCTTCAATGGTGACAAAACTGGGGCAGAATCCTTCGACACAGGAGAAATCCTTGTTACAGGATGACTGATCGATGCGGCGTTTACGCCCCTGTTCCGTTTCACGGGGAACCACGGAAAGACAGTTAGACTGTGCTGAGCAATCACCACAGCCTTCACAGACATTGTGGTTGATAAAAACGCGCTTCTGCGGGTCAGGGAACTGACCACGTTTACGTCGGCGACGTTTTTCGGCTGCACAGGTCTGATCGTAGATCAGTACGGTTACTCCCGCTATTTCCCGCAGTTCACGCTGTACGACATCCAGTTCCAGACGATCGTGGAAGGTTGCCACCGCCGGGAAGATACTCTTGTCGCTGTATTTTTCCGGCTCATCGCTGATAATGGCAATACGGTTCACACCCTCAGCATGCACCTGATTGGCAATGGCCGGTACAGTAATGACACCATCCACCGGCTGACCGCCGGTCATCGCGACCGCATCATTAAACAGAATTTTGTAAGTAATATTGGTGTTGGCTGCGACCGACTGACGGATCGCCAGCGTGCCGGAATGGAAGTAAGTCCCCTCGCCCAGATTCTGGAAGATATGCTTGTTGTCCAGGTAGCGCGACTTCGACACCCAGTTTACCCCTTCACCCCCCATCTGGGTCAGGGATTCGGTCTGTCGTCCCATCCAGGTCGCCATAACATGACAACCGATGCCGGCCTGAGCCTTACTGCCTTCCGGGACTTTTGTGGAGGTGTTGTGCGGGCAGCCGGAGCAGAAATAGGGTAAGCGGCGCACTCCCTGTGGATCACATACGTTGCTGCCACGGACGCCGATCTCTGCCAGCTGCTCGCGGAAATTCTCACCCAGCAGCAGGGTGATTCGGTCAGCAACCACTTTAGCCAGCATATTCGGGCCAAGTTCACCGACATAAGGCACCAGCGGCCTGGCCTGCTCGTCATGTTTACCGATGATCCGGACTTTAATGGTCTCATCGGGGGCCGACAGGTGTTCCTTGATCTGGCTTTCGATAATGCCGCGCTTCTCTTCAATGACCAGAACCTCTTCCTTACCGCGGATGAAGTCCATAGCGCCATGCTTTTCCAGTGGCCAGACCAGGCCTACTTTATAGATATCAATACCCAGAGCGCGCAGCTTCGCTTCACTTAGCCCCAGCATGTCCAGCGCAGCCATCAGATCAAGGTGCGCTTTACCGGTGGTGACGATACCCATGCGTGCCTGTTTGAGGTTATACAGGCAGCGGTCCAGTGGATTAGCACGGGCAAATGCCGCCACCGCTTTAAGCTTCTTCTCAATCCGGGTTTCCATCTGTGGTCCGGGCAGATCCGGCCAGCGATAGTGCAGACCATCCTCTGGCGCAGTGTAATCCTGTGGAAGGGTAAATTGCGGCAACTCAGCAATGTCGACCGAGGCGGCACTTTCGACGGTTTCTGAAATTGCCTTGAAACCGACCCAGGTGCCGCTGAAGCGTGACAGTGCAATGCCCCAGAGGCCAAACTCGAAATACTCTGAAATACTGGCTGGATTGATGGTTGGCATAAAGAACGAGATGAATGCCACATCGGACTGATGCGGCATACTGGAGGACACACAGCCGTGATCATCCCCTGCGACTACCAGCACGCCACCGTGAGGCGAGCTGCCAAAGGCATTGCCATGCTTAAGCGCATCTGCGGCGCGGTCAACCCCAGGACCTTTGCCGTACCAGATGGAAAACACGCCATCGACATTCTTATCTGCAGCTGTTTCTACCTGCTGGGTTCCCAGCACCAGGGTGGCGCCCAGCTCCTCATTCACCGCAGGGATAAAATCTATGTCCTGTGCCTGCAGCAGTTTTTTGGCCTGCCACAATGCCTGGTCATAGCCGCCTAAGGGCGAGCCACGGTAGCCACTGATAAAGCCTGCGGTATTGAGATTATTCTGGCGGTCCAGCTCCCGTTGCATCATTGGCAGACGAACCAGAGCCTGGGTTCCGGTCAGGAAGACGCGTCCGGTCTTGCGCAGATAGCGGTCATTGAGCGTATAGCTGTCTAAGCTTTGCAGCGCCGTATCGTCGGTAAAGGAATCAATAGCGGTCAGATCACTAGCGCCCTGATCCAGGCTCTTGTCGTAATGGTTCATGCCATACACCTCAGCAATCATTGTTATTGTTATGTGGTGGGAAGCGTTTATTGATCTGGATCAATTGCCCCATCTGATGGCGAAAAGTGTATGATTTTTTTTGCGAAAGGTGCTTGCGAATTATCTGAATATTTACGCGTAATAAGAAAGACTCTTTAGAATTAGTTATAATTATGTAAAGATTATTTTGTTTTTATGTGGATGTGTGAATTGATGACTGAAAAGCTTGATCGTTATGACCGCCATATTCTGGCCACCCTGCAGGACGACGGTCGTATTTCTAACCAGCAACTGGCAGACACAGTGGGTCTCTCCTCTGCCGCCTGCTGGCGCCGGGTGAAAGCCCTGGATGAAAAAGGGATACTGAAAAAGCATACGGCGCTGGTTAACCCTGAGGCATTGGGTTACGACCTATGCGTGTTGATTATGGTGACGCTGATCCGTCATCAGCAGGATCACGCCATGGAGTTTCAACAAGCCGTACAGAGTTATCCGGAAGTCCTGCAGTGCTTTGCGGTAACCGGTGATGCCGATTATGTTCTGCGGGTGATCATTCAGAGTATGGCCGCTTATGACCGCTTTTTGAATGATAAGATTTTCAGCCTGCCGGGAGTGAGTCAGGTGCGATCCAACTTTGCCCTGCGCGAGATTAAAAATGAAACTGCGATTCCTATTGATCTGTAAACGTTGCCTGTACTGATCATCTATCCTGAGCGTTTATCCGGCATTTCGGGCTGTGCTTATCGCTGCTGATTCCGCTATCTGGCGATCATCGGACTCAGTCGCGGTACAGTGTATTTTTTGTTAGCGGTCGGTAGCGACCGTTAGTCTGTGCAGAGCCTTTACCCGGCGTTTTTCCAGTACCGGGCTGATCAGCTGTACGGTGATAGCCGCAATGACCACCAGAGCCATTCCCAGCAGACTTAAACGATCGGCCTCAGCGGAAAAAATCACGCCGCTGAACACACCGAAGCTGACACAGACTTCAGACAGAATAAAGGTTACAACCGGCGCCATGGCAACGCCGGCGCTGACCTGTACGGTCTGCCAGTAATGCATCGCCTGAGCGAACGATCCATAAGCGATCAGTGTATTAACACAGCAGAACAGGGCCACCCACCGGTCTTGCGTATCAAGCTCCAGTAATGACGCCGGATGGGCGAAGGGCAGCATGACGACCAGCGCATACAGGTAGATGCTAAGCAGTATATTGGAGGGCGACAGCACCCTGAACAGAGACTTCTGCAGCAGTGCGTATGCGGTCCACCCCAGTGCCGACACCTGAATAATCAGAAAACCCAGTCCGGTCATTCCGGTACTGCTCTCAATCGCGGGATGAAAAAATAACAGCATACCGGTGGCCATCAGAGCGAAGCAGAGCCAGTGCTGCCAGAACACCTGCTCCTTCAGAAACCAGCAGCCTCCCAGCGTCAGAAACAGCGGCGCTAACTGAAAGCTGAGTTGCGCCGCACCGGGGTGGAGATAGTTCAGCCCCCAGGCCATAAAGGTGTAGTTCACGATCAGCATTGTCCCTGCCAGCATCAGCCTGACTGTATGGGGTGCCGACAGGTTGCGGAATTCTGACAGTTTGCCTCGTTTGGCCTGCCACATGAGCATCACCACACCGGCAAACGCAAATCGCAACCAGGTCAGAGTGACCGGGTCGATAAATCCGGTTGAAAGCTTCAGGGCGATTGGCAGCATGCCCCAGAACATCAGGGTGATGCAGCAGAAAAACAGGCCATATAAAAACCGGCTTCGATCCAGTGTCATGTCAGTGCTCGTCAGAGTAAAAAACCAGAGCCTGAAGCATGGCGTTTATTCTGTCTTGTTTCCAATGCATAATAGTTAATTACTTTATGCGTAATTCGGGTAATGCTAAGTGGGAACATCTGCGCAGGGAGGATTCGGGTGAGTAGTATTAAGCTGCCAGGTCTGTTTCAACAGCTGGATATAAAAAGCCTCACCGGGCTGCTATATCTGCTTGAGGAGCGCAATGTCGGGCGCGCAGCAGACCGTCTGTTTATCAGTCAGTCGGCGATGAGTCGGATGCTGATCCGCTTGCGTGAGGCATTTGATGATCCGTTATTTGTCCGCACCGCCAGAGGAATGATCCCGACCGCGAAGGCGGTCGCACTGGAGAATCCGGTCCGGCAGATGCTGGAACAGCTGGCCGGTCTGGTGTCGGCTCCGCCGTTTGTGCCGCATCTGAGTGACCGCACCTTTCGTCTGCAAACCACGCACTATCAGGCTCAGGCTTATGGGCCGAGTATTGCCGAACGCTTTTATCAGCAAGCTCCGAACGCCTCTCTGGACACCACGACAGTCACAGAATCGAGTTTGCTGGAGGACTCGGCTCAGGCATGCGATGTGGTCTTGTGCAGCAACTTTATTCAGTTGCCTCATCAGTTTGAGCGCCGGTTGCTGGGCCGGGAAAAATATGTGCTGATTATGGCCAGGGATCATCCTCTGGCAGAGCAGGATGAGGTCAGTGTTGCTGAGTATCTTTCCTTTTCTCATGTGCTGGTTAGCCTGGGTGGCGGTGCTAAGGTGCTGGGCAATGAGGCGCTGGGAAAGCTGGCGCGGGAAAAGCGTTTTGCCTTGCGCACTCCCTACTTTATGGCGGCACTGGAAGCGGTCGGCCGGACGCAGTTGTTGTTCAGTTCCAGTGGACTGCTGGCATCGCAATATGCGCAACGATTCGGTCTGACGATTAAGCCATTGCCCTTCGAATCTAACGATACGGAGTACTTCCTGGCCTGGCCTAAAACGGTCGATCAGGACCCGGGCAGCCTCTGGTTGCGTACGTTGTGCAGCCAGGTGGTAAAAGAACTGATTCCCTTTCCTGTCGGTTAAAGTAAGGCTTCACTGAAGCCTCGCGGCTTAAAGCAGGACCGGCTCAGCTTGCAACTGGCTCGGGCTGGTTATCGGAGACCGTTGCCGGTGCATCCGCGGTGCTACGGGCGATACACTGAGCGGAACTTGCCGGCCACAGCAGTTGAGTTTCCTGGATGCCGACGCTGCGCGCCCGTCCGCTGGTTTTTGCGGTGTACATGCGATGGTCAGCCAGTTCGATCAGCGCTTTCCAGTCTTTCACTGTATCCGCCTGGACTTCTGCCACACCGATACTGGCGGTGACTGGTGTCCCGTCGGGGCGCGATCCCAGACCGGCCTTCATCACTCTGGCAATAACATCGTTGGCTTCGTCGGGTGTGGCGGTCGGCAGAATAATGATGAACTCCTCCCCACCCCAGCGGATTACGCTGTCGCCTTTACGCACAGTGGCACTGAGTTGCTGTGCCGCGAACTTCAGCACAACGTCGCCAGCGTCATGGCCGTAAACATCGTTAACGGTTTTAAAGTGGTCCAGGTCGAGATAGAGAATCGATAGATTGTTTTCGCTGATGGTCGCCAGACGGTATTGCAGGTCAAGCATCTCTATCCCCGCCCGGCGGGTCAGCAGGCCGGTAAGTACATCATAACTGGCCCGGTTTACCTGCGAGAGCATGTAGCGTAGCTGGTTCAGCGAAGCGAACATTGCGACCCCCAGAATCAGAGAGAACAGCCAGATAGTTGAAACTGCCTGAGGAATATCACTCTTTGTTTCGGGGAGGGACGACAGCACAACCACCGCCAGCATCGGCGTGGCGTAGGCCAACAGCTCTTTCAGCGTGAGCGGAAACAGCGTCAGGCCGGCAATCATGACAAACGGCAGTAATGCATAAAGTTCTGCGATTACCTGTTCAGTCCCGCTCAGTTCATAGGCCTGTAGCCAGTGATTGGAGACCAGATAGAAAAGGGGTGTGACCGATAACATTCCGGCCAACATAAAGCGGGCGCGTTTCAGGTCGGGTTCTTTGCGTGCCTGCCAGGCAAGCAGTGCAAAAGCGGTAGCAGATAGTAGTCGGATCAATACTAACTCGAGCCAGAGAGAGTCCGGCAGGAACAGCCGGTCGATTAGTGACCAGGTCGGTACCAGCACTGCGAAAATAGCACAGAAGAAAAACACTCTGCTCTGCAGGATCGCCGCCCGGTGACGGGATATTGGCATGCTGTGCTGGTTGTTGCTGAGTAGCTCATGGAGCTGATCACGCGTATAGATACCCAACGATTCACTGAGTGAGATGTACATAGCGGTTAAGTACTTCATCCTTTTGCTTCCGGTGTTGATCAGAGATCGATCAGCAGAATACAAACTGGTGTCGCCAAAAACCATCGCTTTTTTAGTAAGAATGTCACTAAAGTGATACAGGTCAATCCCTCGTTAATGGTATCCACAGATTGGTTATTACGCGGTGGGGCCCCGGCGTTTTTTATAACTGCTTTAAAATGGGAATTTAGTTTTTCTGCGGGGGCTGAATTTAAGTGTCTGACGAGCTTCTCTGAGCGCCTGAAGCTCCAGTTTTTCTTGTAACAGACCGATAAGTAACGGCTCTGAATAGAGATAACCCTGCGCAAAATCACACCCCAGCCGGATCAGCGACTTTTGCTGTTCAGGCGTCTCAATTCCTTCTGAGACCGTCAGCAGGTTCATGGTGTCGGCGAGGGCGATAATCGCTTCTATGATGGGTTTGGAATTGTCAAAGTCGAGGATGAAGCTGCGATCAATCTTTACCCCGTCAATGGGTAGCCGCGCCAGATAACTCAGGGATGAATAGCCAGTACCGAAATCATCGATCCAGATGCTGTAACCTGCTGCTTTCCATTGCTGCAGCAGGGGCAGGGTGTTATCGATATCTGTCATCAGGCTGGTTTCAGTGATCTCCAGGCAGAGCCGGTGATCGGGAGCCTCAACCTTCAGCAGCGCATCGTTAACCTGCTGTGCCAGCTCCGGTTTATTCAGAATCGCGGAGGAGATATTGATCGACAGTTTGATGCCATCCTTCTGAACCGGCAGGTGCCTGAGCTCAGCGGCCACGGTTTCAATAATCCATACGGTCAGGTCACCAATCTGATCAGATTCCTCAATCACCGGAATAAAGGTTTCGGGTCCCAGGCGGCCCCGTTTAGGGTGGTGCCAGCGTAATAGTGCTTCCGCCCCGATCACTCTGTTTTTTTGCAGATGAACAATTGGCTGATATTCAAGATACAACTCGTTTTCAGCAATGGCCGTGCTGATCCCCTGTTGGATCATGACTCTTTCTTCGACCTGACGGTGCATCGCGGGAAGAAAATAGCAGGCACGGTTACGTCCGGAGCGCTTTGCCTCATACATGGCAATATCTGCGTGTTTAAGCATCCGCTCGGCGCTGTTGGCATCATCAGGATAGAGTGTGATACCGATACTGCAGGAGAGATTAAAGCATCTGTCGTTGACGGTAACAGGCCGTTGCACCGCGTCGATAATACGATTGCTGAGCTGCTTTGCTTCCTCGACCTGGCGGATATCGGGCAGCATGACAACAAACTGGTCGCCGCCGGGGCGCGACACCAGAAGCTCTTCGGGAAAAGGCAGCTGTGTATGCTGCGTTTGTTGCTGCACTGCCTGCAGCAGCCGCTGAGCGATATCTTTCAGCACCTGGTCACCATAGGCATGGCTGGAGGAGTCATTGATCTGTTTAAAATGGTCCAGATCGATATACAGCAGAGCGATCCGGCTCTCCTGTCGGCGTGCCCACAGGATCAGTTTGCTCAGTTCCTGATGCAGTCCCCTGCGGTTAGAGAGCCCGGTCAGAGAGTCCCGGTAAGCCATCATTTCCATTTTGGCGTGACTTTCTCTGAGGCTTTGCTGCATATCCTGCAGGGATTTACCTAATTGGCCAAATTCATCGTCAGAATCCAGTTCAAAGCTGACGGAGTCTCCATTGATGGTGTAGCTGCGGGTTTTTGCTGTTAATTCATGCAGGGGACTGAGCAGTTTTCCGGCCAGCACCCGGGAGAGGATAAATATGGGTGGCAGTAACACGATAAAGACTGCAGCCAGTATCGCGAGGCTATCCAGTGACAGGTTGTTTAGCTGTCCGGTATGGCTATCGCTGATCAGATAAAAACCGATCAGCAATATAACCAGAGTCAGTGCTGCGGATATCGCAGTAATGATCAGGCCGATACGCAGGGATAGTGAACGGGGCATCAGTGCAACCTGAGCGCCAGGGGCGGACTGAGATAACAGGTAAACTTCACTGATGGCATAGAACTACTCACTATCGTATCGCTTTAATTCTTGAGATTCATAATAACAGCGATCAGGAAAGTTGCAGCACCTTATCAACAAGTTTGTTAATACCGCTGGCCGCTTCGCTGATGCTGCCAGCTAACATATAAGCGGGCGTTGTTACAATTTTACGGGTCTCGTCGACGATAATGTTACTGCAGTCGCACTCCTGATGCCGGCCACCCATCTCCTCAATAGCCGCGGCAATCGCTTTATCATTGCCGACGGTGCAGGTTGTCCCTTCGCCGAACAGTAGTGGTGTCATTGTCGGTGCGATGCAGATCAGGCCAACCGGTTTCCCCGCCCCGTGAATTGCCCGGGCAAAGTTGATCAGATCCGGGTTAACCACGGCGGCAGCGCCAGCCACAGCGAAATTGCTCAGATTTTTTGCTGCGCCAAAACCTCCCGGGATAATCAGGGCATCATAGTCAGCAGGGTTTGCCTCCGCCAGATTTATAATCTCACCTCGGGCCAGGCGCGCGGCTTCAGTGAGTACATTGCGCTGCTGGTCAGGCATAACATCGCCGCTGCGGTGGTCGATGACATGCATCTGGTCAATGTCTGGTGCCATACACTGATAGCCGGCACCGCCCTGTTCAATCGCCAGCAGCGTCAAAACGGACTCATAAATTTCGGAACCATCGTAAACACCGCATCCTGATAATATCACTGCAACTTTCTTCATCATCTGTACTCCCCTGTGTGTGAAGGCCGGAATCTGTCAGCAAAAACCTGCCAGCATTAACAATGCTCTTCATCACCAAGTATAGTGCTTTATATATAGTCGTTACCAAGTTGCTTCTGTCATAATAACGTAACTGTTTTCTGGTCAAATAGCCGCTCCTGGAGGAAGATTTCCGTGTCATTTACAAATAGTCAGCGTTTTTTCCCTGAAACCCGTATGCGTCGTATGCGGGCCGATGATTTTTCCCGTCGTCTGATGCGTGAAAACGTGCTGACGCCTGATGATCTGATCTATCCGGTGTTTGTTATTGAGGGGGAGAATCAGCGTGAAGCGGTGCCTTCAATGCCGGGCGTTGAACGAATGAGCATCGACCTTCTGGTCAGGGAAGCCCGCGAGCTGGTGTCTCTAGGCGTACCTGCCATCGCCCTGTTCCCGGTGACACCGCTGAGTGTCAAAACCGAACTGGCGGAAGAAGCTTACAATCCTGATGGTCTGGCACAGCGCGCCGTTAAGGCCCTCAAAGATGCCTGCCCTGAGCTGGGCGTTATTACCGATGTGGCCCTGGACCCGTTCACCACCCATGGACAGGATGGCATTATTGATGCCAGCGGCTATGTTTTAAATGATCGCACTGTGGATACGCTGGTGCGGCAGGCGCTGTCCCATGCAGAAGCCGGTGCTGATATTGTCGCGCCAAGCGATATGATGGATGGACGTATCGGTTCGATCCGTGAAGAGCTGGAAATCAACTCCCATGTGAATACACGGATTATGGCGTACTCTGCTAAGTATGCGAGTGCTTACTATGGGCCTTTCCGCGATGCGGTAGGTTCGGCCGGAAATCTGGGTAAGGGGAATAAGTTTAATTATCAGATGGACCCTGCTAACAGTGATGAGGCGCTGCACGAGGTTGCACTGGATCTGGCAGAGGGCGCCGATATGGTGATGGTCAAACCGGGTATGCCCTATCTGGATATTGTCCGTCGTGTTAAACATGAACTGAAAGTCCCTACTTTCGTTTATCAGGTCAGCGGTGAGTATGCGATGCACATGGCTGCATTTCAGAACGGCTGGCTGGATGAGCGCAGTGTGATGATGGAATCTCTGACCTGTATTAAACGGGCCGGCTGTGATGGCATTCTGACCTATTTTGCCAAGCGGGCTGCGCAGTTGCTGAATGAGTGACATTTAGTCATTGCAGGGATGATGAAAACAAAAAGTGGTTGAAGGGTGCAGTAATGACAGAGCAGATTAAGGAACAGGTATTAGCCCAGGTTGCTGACGCGGGTGTTGAGGGAACTGGCCCGGAGCAGGTCGCTGAACTGGAAGCCGTGCATGCCGATGCGTCAAACGAAGCATCTATTGCTCTGGTTGAAAGCCGCGAAGCGATTGCCGTCACTGAACCGGTTGAAGAGCTGCCGCTGGATCTGAAGGCTTCGGAACTCTATATCAACCGCGAGCTGAGTCATTTGCAGTTTAATATCCGGGTGCTGGAACAGGCCCTGGATGAGACGCATCCGCTGATGGAACGGCTGATGTTTCTGCTGATATTTTCCAGTAACCTGGATGAGTTTTTTGAGATTCGGGTCGCCGAACTGATGTCTCAGCTAAAGTATGGCCGGGAGTCAGTCGGTCCCGATGCGATGCACCCTCAGGCGGTGATGAACCGGATTGGCGAGATTTGCAGTACCCAGGTAGAACGGCAGTATAAAATTCTCAACGAAACCATCTTTCCGCAGCTGAAAAATGCAAATATCCATTTTCAGCGACGCCGGGACTGGACCGATGAGCAGAAGGAGTGGATCCGGGTCTTTTTCGAAGAGAAGGTTCAGCCGGTTGTCAGCCCCATCGGTCTGGATCCGTCCCACCCGTTTCCTCGCCTGGTTAATAAAAGCCTAAACTTTATCGTTGAACTGGACGGCAAAGACGCCTTTGGCCGGGAAAGTGGTCTGGCGATTATCCCTGCGCCCCGCTCTCTGCCGCGGCTGATCCGTCTGCCGGATAATCTCTGTGATGGCGGCGATAACCTGATCTTTCTCTCCTCCATCATTCACGAGTTTGCCGATGAGATGTTCCCGGGCATGAAGGTTGAAGGGTGTTACCAGTTCCGTATCACCCGTAATGCCGACCTTACCTTTGATTCAGAGGAAGTTGAAGATCTGGCCCGCACCCTACGGGGTGAGCTGCACTCGCGTAAATATGGTGATGCAGTACGCCTTGAGGTGGATCAGCGTACCCCGGAAAACCTGATCCGTTTTCTGTTGCGTGAGTTCAGCCTGGATGAAGCCCACACCTACCGAGTCGATGGTCCGGTGAACCTCACCCGAATGATGGCGCTGCGAGACCTGGTTGATTGCAAACATCTGTGCTGGAAACCCTTTACGCCGGGAATGTCTGGCAGATATAAGCATAAAAACATCTTTGAAGTGTTGCGTCAGAAAGATGAGCTGTTACATCACCCGTTTCAGTCGTTTTCACCGGTGGTTGATCTGCTGCGTCAGGCCGCTAAAGATCCTAAGGTGTTGGCAATTAAGCAGACCCTGTACCGTACCGGTGTGAACTCCGATATTGTTGATGCACTTGTTGATTCTGCCCGAAGCGGTAAAGAGGTGACCGTCGTTATCGAACTGCGGGCCCGTTTTGATGAGGAATCGAACCTGCAACTGGCCGGACGTTTGCAGGAAGCCGGGGCGCTGGTGGTCTATGGTGTGGTTGATTTCAAAACCCACGCGAAAATGATGCTTATTGTCCGTCGCGAAGAGGGTAAACTGGTTCGCTACGCTCATCTGGGTACCGGTAACTACCATTCGGGAACAGCACGGCTCTATACCGATTACAGCTATATGACCAGCGATGCTGATGTCGGTGAAGATGTGCACAAAATCTTCCAGCAACTGACCGGTATGGGCAAAATCCTGCGGTTGAAAAAACTGCATAATGCGCCGTTCACGCTGCACTCACGCATGATTGAGATGATAGAGCGTGAAGCAAAGCATGGGAAACATGGACACATTATCGTCAAAATTAATGGCCTGACCGAGCCTCAGCTGATTCGTGCACTCTATCAGGCATCGCAGAAAGGGGTGAAGATAGAGCTGATTGTCCGTGGTATGTGTCGTCTGCGTCCGGGTATCGAGGGAATTTCCGAGAATATTTCCGTACGCTCTATTATTGGTCGCTTCCTGGAGCATACCCGGGTCTATTATTTTGGCAATAAAGGTAAGCCCGAAGTGCTCTGTTCCAGTGCTGACTGGATGGAGCGCAATATGCTGAACCGTGTTGAAACCGGATTTCCGCTGACTGGAAAACTGGCGGAGCGGGTTAAGTCCGATCTGGATCTTTATCTGGCCGACAACAGCCGTAGCTGGATGCTGCATTCCGATGGCAGTTACACACTCAATAAGCCGGGGGAGGGCGAAGAGCTGATCAGCGCTCAGGAAACTCTGCTGAGTCAGTTTGGTAGCTGATGGTCAGCGTTTAGTCAGGCACAAGCGCTTTTACAGCGCCCTCTTCAGGGAGATTTTCTGATCTCCCGCGTCACACAGAGTCCTCAGTAATGGGGACTCAGTTTTTTCTCAGCTCTATTTTTGTTTGCTTCCGCGTCTTTTTTGTGGACAATTGTCTGATTCAATTAAGTTTCTGATAGGAAACCTTTGTGATAGCGGCAGTCGATCCTGCTTACTCTCTCTAGCAATCAGTTGACGAGTTGAGTGCTATCCTTCACTTTATTAACCGTTACCCGCGGAACAATAAATACCAGACGGAAGCCTGATCATGGCGAATGCCCCAACAGCCCTGGTGCTGAAAGATATTCATAAATCCTACGGTGATCTTGCTGTGCTGAAAGGGGTCTCCCTGACCGCTTATGATGGTGATGTTATCTCTATTCTGGGTTCCAGTGGCTCAGGTAAAAGTACCCTGCTTCGCTGTATTAATCTGCTGGAAAACCCCAGCCGGGGAGAGATTACCGTTGGGGATGAAAGCCTCGACTTGAAACCCGCAAAAGATGGCAATCTGGTCGCCGCAAACCGCAAGCAGCTGGAACGGATGCGCTCGCGTATCGGTTTTGTTTTTCAGAACTTTAATCTATGGCCCCATAAAACCATTCTGGAAAATATTATTGAAGCGCCGATTCAGGTGCTGAAGCAGCCCAAAGCTGAAGCGATCACCCGGGCTGAGCAGCTGCTTGAAAAAGTCGGTCTGGCGGATAAGCGAAATGCCTACCCGGATAACCTCTCTGGCGGTCAGAAACAGCGGGTAGCGATTGCGCGGACGCTGGCGATGGATCCGCAGGTGCTGTTGTTTGATGAACCAACTTCCGCGCTCGACCCGGAGCTGGTGAACGAGGTGCTGGCGGTAATGAAAGAGCTGGCAGAAGAGGGGCGCACGATGCTGATTGTTACCCATGAAATGCGCTTTGCCAAAGATGTCTCCAGCCAGGTGATTTTTCTGCACCAGGGGCAGATCGAAGAGATGGGGCCGCCGGATCAGGTGTTTAATCACCCGAAGTCAAAGCGGGTACAGGAGTTTATGGCCAGTCATCGTTGAGCTTTTGCTCAGTGACAGGTTCTGAAAGCGTAATTTTTACTGAAACAATGCAATGTTTGAAGGGAAAAAGATGATGAATATACGTAAAGTGTTTGCCACAGCCGCCCTTATTGCCGGCGGTCTGCTGACCGCTCAGATGGCAACTGCGGGGGATAAGATCCGCATCGCCACTGAGGGCGCCTACGCACCGTTTAATATGGTTGACTCAAACGGTGAGCTGATCGGCTTTGATGTTGAAATTGCCAAAGCGCTCTGCGCCCAGATGCAGGCCGACTGTGAAATCGTCGCACAGGACTGGGACGGAATAATTCCGGGCCTGCGGGCGCGTAAATACGATGCCATTGTTGCCTCTATGTCGATCACCGAGGAGCGGATGCGGGTAGTCGATTTCTCTGAAAAGTATTACTCCAATGTACTGGCGTTTGTAACCCCGGAAGGCAGTGATGTTGTGGTCACTAAAGAAGGTCTTGAAGGCAAGACTGTCGGTGCTCAGCGGGCTACTATTGCGGGTCAGTATCTGGAGGATAATCTGGGTGATGTGGTTAATGTGAAACTCTATGACACCCAGGATAACGCTTATCTGGATCTGTCGACCGGCCGTCTGGATGCCCTGCTGTCGGATAAGTTCCCGGCCTATGACTGGTTGCGCTCTGATGATGGTCAGGGTTTTGCGTTCAACGGCGAAGATATCGATATCAACGATGAGATCGGTATTGCGGTACGCAAGGGTGACGCGCTGAAAGATAAGTTCAGTGCCGCGATTAAGGCGATTGTTGCCGATGGCACCTACGCTAAGATCAACGAGAAATATTTCCCGTTTTCGATCTATTAAGTGGCTGTCAGACTATCGTATTTATAACCGGGGCCGGCTCTGACCGGCCCGTTTTTTAGGCGAATTTCATGGACTTGCAAGGCTTTGGCCATCTGCTGTTATCCGGAACCTGGGTTACCATCCAGCTGGCCCTGTCCAGTTTGCTGGTGGGGCTGGTTTTTGGGTTGACCGGTGCGGCGGCTAAGCTGTCAAAAAATCCCATCGCCCGCTGGCTGGCGACAGGCTATACCACCCTTGTACGGGGTCTGCCTGAGCTGTTGCTGGTATTAACGATCTATTTTGGCGGCTCCCAGTTGCTGATGTGGATTGCCGGAAGTTTTGGCTATACCGAGTATATCGAAATCGGGCCTTTTGTTGCCGGGGTTGCGGCGTTATCAATTGCTTTCGGCGCCTACGCTACAGAGGTGTTCCGCATGGCGATGATGGAGATTCCGCAAGGCCAGTGGGAGTCAGGACTGGCCTGTGGTATGAGCCGCTCACGGACCTTTTTCCGCATTATCCTGCCGCAGGTCTGGCGTCTGGCGATTCCCGGCCTGGGGAATCTGTTTCAGGTGTTACTCAAGGATACCGCACTGGTTTCAGTGGTTGGCCTGAACGATATTATGCGTCAGTCCCAGGTGGCCATCAGCTCCACCAAAGAGCCGTTTACTTTCTTCATGGTGGCGGCCTGCATCTATCTGTTACTGACCGCCGCGACCACAGGGTTTACCATGTTTATGGAACGGGCTGCTAATCCGGCTGCCAGGGGAGATCGCGGATGACCTGGGAATGGGATGTTATCTGGAAATATTTTCCCCGCTTACTGGAAGGTGCCTGGCTGACCATGGAGCTGGTGTTGATCTCCGGTCTGATCGGTATCGCTCTGGCGATACCACTGTCACTGATGCGGGCCTCAAAGCGGCCGTGGATCAAAGCGCTGCCGTTTGCCTATATCTATTTTTTCCGCGGCACCCCGCTGCTGGTCCAGATTTTTCTGGTTTACTACGGCGCGTCTCAGTTTGAAGCGGTGCGGGAGTCGTTTCTCTGGCCGATGCTTAAGCAGCCTTATTGGTGTGCCATTATCGCCTTCAGTCTGAACACCGCAGCTTACAGTGCTGAACTGTTTCGCAGTGCCATTCAGGCGATTCCTACCGGTGAGGTTGAAGCGGCTGAAGCGATGGGCATGAGTAAGGCGATTCAGATTCGCCGGATCATTATGCCCCGGGCGTTTGGTATTGCGCTGCCGGCTTATGGCAACGAGGTGATCCTGATGCTCAAGGGCAGTGCCCTGGCGAGTACCATCACCCTGCTCGATCTGACGGGTATGGCGCGCACTATTATCGCCCGCACCTATACCCCGCTGGAGATGTTTCTTGCCGCCGGTGTTGTCTACCTGGCGATCAGTGCGCTGATCATTGCCCTGTTCCGTTTTATGGAATACCGCTTTAACCGCTATCAGTATTACCACCATACCGAGACTCCGGCAGATCTGGATCCGCTGCTGCGGGATCCCCATATCGATCAGAAGTAAGCAGATGCTGACCTCAGACGGTCAGTTTTTAAACTCATCTATCAGTTGTGGATATCCGGCGCGGTAGTTCGGGTATTTGAAGCGGTAACCGCTCTGTTTCAGCAGGGCGTTACTGCAGCGCTTACTGCCAATGGTTCTGCGTGCAGACCTCTCGGTTATCGTTACCTCCAGCTGTTCTGCCAGCCAGTCTCCCACCTCATGGAGCGGTGTTGGCTGATCATCACTGGCCAGATAGACCGGCTCCAGTGTCTGATGCTGTGACAACCGCCAGAGATGTAGCAGCGTGCCAACGCAATCATCCCGGTGAATCCGGTTGCTGTAGCGCGGCGGCTCAGAGGGGTAGCCGATACCCCGGCTGATCTGTGTCAGCATATAGTTGCGTCCGGGGCCGTAGATGCCACTGAAACGCACGACGGTCGCAGGGATGCTGCTTTGCAGAGCGATCTGCTCCGCCTCCAGCATAATCCTGCCCGAAAAGTTATCCGGCTCAGTAGCGCTGCGCTCATCGACCCATTCGTCACTGTGCTGGTGATAGACGGCGGTGCTGGAGATAAAGAACAGCTGGCGGGGGTGGATGCTCTGTTGTTGCAATGCCAGCAGCAGGTTTTGCAGGCCACCCGGGTAAGCCTGCCGGTACACCGATTCATCCCGGGAACCGGCCGCCACCACATAGAAAAGCGTGTCCAGTTGTTGCGGCAGGTTAATAAGCGTGTCAGGCTGACTCAGATCAGCTGCAATTCCTTGGATACCCGGGGGCAGCTGGTTTATATTACGTCGAAGGCCAAATACCTGGTGTCCTTCGGCAGCCAGGCTCAGTCCCAGCTGACTGCCGACATCACCGCAACCGGCGATTAGAATCTGGTCTCTGTTTAACTTATGCTTCAAAGTACTTACCCTGTTTCAGGTTGAGTCAGTATCATAACAAAGGAAAGCCCCGAATGACTCTTACTGAGTTACGTTACATCGTTACCCTGGCCCAGGAACAACATTTCGGACGCGCTGCTGAGCGCTGTTTTGTCAGTCAGCCAACCCTGAGTATCGCTGTTAAAAAACTCGAGGATGAGTTGGGTACTGCGCTGTTTGAACGCAGTAAACATGCGGTTCGGGTAACGCCGGTAGGTCAGAAAGTGGTGCGTCAGGCGCAGACCGTACTGGAACAGGCGGAATCGATTAAGGATCTTGCTCAGGAGGGCAAAGACCAACTGGCCAGTCCCCTGCGGGTAGGTGCTATCTATACGATTGGTCCCTATCTGTTTCCTCAGCTGGTGCCGGAACTGCAGAAACGGGCGCCGAAGATGCCGCTCTATATCGAAGAGAATTTTACCGAAAATCTGCGTCCTAAGATTCGCAATGGCGAGCTGGATGCAATCATCGTTGCCCTGCCATTCGACGAGCCGGATATTCTCACCCGGCCACTCTACGATGAACCGTTTATGATGTTGCTGCCTAAGGACCACCCGTTGGCGGGCCGGGACCAGATTGATAGTCAGACGTTGCATGAGCAGGATCTGTTACTGTTGGGAGAGGGCCACTGCTTCCGTGATCAGGTGCTGGAAGCCTGCCCAACTCTTTCAAGTAACGCTGCGGATAAGCACACCATTACCGAAGGCAGTTCCCTTGAAACGATCCGTATGATGGTGGCCTCCGGGCTGGGTGCCAGTGTCATCCCCCGATCGGCCACGGGTGGCTATTATCAGTCTGATATGGTGGTAACCAAACCGTTCAAATCACCGGCTCCGGTACGTTCTGTGGGGCTCGCCTGGCGTGCAAGTTTTCCCCGTCCAGAGGCAATAGATCTGTTGATTGAAGCGCTGAACAGTTGCCCTGTAGCGGATATGAACGACTGATATGAACGAGTGTCCCCTCGTGCAACGCCCGGTTACCGAGCTGAAAGGGGTCGGCGCCGCGCTGCAGCAGAAACTGGAAAAGCTGGATATCCATAACCTGCAGGATCTGCTGTTTCATCTGCCGTTGCGTTATCAGGACCGTACCCGGATC
Organism: Amphritea atlantica; assembly: GCA_024397875.1. Taxonomy (NCBI): domain Bacteria; kingdom Pseudomonadati; phylum Pseudomonadota; class Gammaproteobacteria; order Oceanospirillales; family Oceanospirillaceae; genus Amphritea; species Amphritea atlantica. The sequence goes on along the minus strand of CP073344.1, from coordinate 3,997,816 downwards.
ATGCCGATTGGCAGCCTTCGCCCCGGTGATGAGGGCGTGATTGAGGGCGAGGTTAAAGGCGCCGATATCGCCATGGGCCGCCGTCGCAGTCTGGTGTGCCGGTTGCAGGATGGCACCGGCACGATCACGCTGCGTTTTTTTCACTTCTCTGCGGCCCAGAAAAATAACCTCAAAACCGGTACCCGGATCCGTTGTTTCGGTGAGGTGCGCACCGGTGCCAGCGGACTGGAAATCTATCACCCTGAGTATCGCCGGGTGGATGATACGGTGATCACCCCGGTGGAGGAGTCGCTGACGCCGATCTACCCCACCACCGAGGGACTGAATCAGGCCCGCTTGCGGGCGCTGACGGATGGCGCTCTGGCGTATCTGGAGAAGGGTTCGCTGACCGAGCTGATTCCGGAACAGCTGCGTCAGCAGTGGCGCTTACCACCCCTTAATGATGCGGTCAGTTTTCTGCACCGGCCCCCCGTGGATGCAGATCAGGAACAGTTGCTGGACGGTTACCACCCGGCGCAGCGGCGGCTGGCGTTTGAAGAACTGCTGGCGCACCATCTGTCGCTGTTGAAACTGCGTCAGCGCGCCCGTCAGTCAGGGGCTCCGCCACTTGTGGCAAATGGCGGTTACCGGGATCGTTTTCTGCAACAGCTGCCCTTCCCGCTTACCGGCGCACAGCAGCGGGTCAGTCAGGAGATATCTGCCGACCTCTGTCAGCCTTATCCGATGTTGCGCCTGGTGCAGGGCGATGTTGGTTCAGGAAAAACCGTGGTTGCTGCGCTGGCTGCACTACAGGCGGTTGAGGGGGGCTATCAGGCGGCCGTGATGGCACCGACCGAGATTCTGGCGGAGCAGCACTTTATCAACTTCAGCAGCTGGCTGGAGCCGTTAGGGCTTAAGGTCGCCTGGCTGGCGGGAAAGCTGAAAGGTAAAAAGCGGCAGACACAGCTTGAAGTCATCGGGGACGGTTCGGCGCAGGTGGTGGTGGGTACCCATGCGCTGTTTCAGGATGAAGTTCGTTTTGCGAACCTCGGGCTGGTGGTGGTCGATGAACAGCATCGTTTTGGTGTCCATCAGCGTCTGGCGCTACGGGAGAAGGGCCGTAGTGATCACCGCGCCCCCCATCAGCTGATAATGACCGCCACCCCGATTCCCCGGACACTGACAATGAGTGCGTATGCGGATCTGGATTGTTCCATCATCGATGAGCTGCCGCCCGGACGAACGCCGGTCAATACGGTGGTTATTTCGGATCAGCGCCGCGCAGACGTGGTTCAGCGGGTCCAGGATGCCTGCCATCAGGGACGCCAGATCTACTGGGTCTGTACCCTGATTGAAGAATCAGAGGCACTGCAGTGTCAGGCGGCTGAGGTGACTGCAGAAGAACTGCATGAGGCGTTGCCAGAGCTGCGTATAGGCCTGATTCACGGGCGCATGAAGCCCGCAGAGAAAGCTGAGATTATGGCCCGCTATAAAGCCGCAGAACTGGATCTGCTGGTGGCCACCACCGTGATAGAGGTGGGGGTGGATGTGCCCAACGCCTCGGTTATGATTATCGAAAACCCGGAGCGTCTGGGGCTGGCGCAGCTGCATCAGCTGAGAGGACGTGTGGGGCGGGGATCGGTCGAGAGTTTCTGTCTGCTGATGTATCATGCACCGCTTTCACAGCAGAGCCGCGAGCGTCTGGCGGTCATGCGCGAAACCACCGATGGTTTCCGTATTGCTGAAAAAGACCTGGAGCTGCGCGGCCCGGGGGAGGTGCTGGGCACCCGTCAGACCGGTATGATGTCATTTAAAGTAGCCGACCTGCAGCGGGATGCTGATCTGCTGACCCGGGTTAAGCAGGTTGCCAGCCAGGTTGCCTCTGACCCGCAACTCAGCGATGCGATTATTCAGCGCTGGCTGGGGCGGGATGAGCAATACGCAGTGGTCTGAATCCCGCTTGAGTCTGGCAGCTGTCTGAGAAAACACCTTAACACTTTATTGTAAGAGTCCTATATGTCTGTACCACCATGCCGGTTCTCCATTGCTGAGTCTGACGCCCCTATCGAGCTGTTACCCCGGGATCTGAGCGCCTGGCAGCAGGGTAACTGCGGCGTTGATTATGTGCATCGGCTCGACTCAGGGCTGGAGGGGCCGGAACTGGTGATCCAGGCGCTGACCCACGGCAATGAGATCTGTGGTGCAAATGCCCTGCTATGGCTGCTGGAAAACAATATTTATCCCCTTAAAGGGGCCGTCACGCTGATCTTTGCCAATGTAGAAGCGTACAAAACCTTCGATCCTCAGCGGCCGTTTGCCAGCCGCTGTCTCGATGAGGACATGAACCGGGTCTGGTTGCCTTCGCGGCTGACCTGCCCGGACACTCATGAAGCCCATAGGGCGGTAGCGCTGCTTCCCTTCGTTGAAAATGCTGACAGTTTACTCGACCTGCACTCCACCACTTTTGCCGTCGCGCCGATGCTGATCTATCCACAAAACAGCGGTAACCGGCTTTTTGCCGACCGGCTAAGCTTTCCTTTTCCGCATCTGCTTTATGATCTCGGCAGTTACCACACCGGCATTCTGGTATCGGAGCATGAGCGCCATACCGATGGCGGTGTGTCGCTGGTGGCTGAATGTGGTCAGCACTTTGCCAGATCGGCTAGCCAGCAGGCGCTGGCGATTACCCTGCGCTTCATCGCCCTGCACGGTATGCTGGATGAATCTGTCGAGCTGCCTGACTGGGGCTATCAGCCGGATGACAGTGCGGGACATTATCGCATCGACCAGGTACTGCACGCACAGAGTGACAAGTTTCGTTTTGCCGAACCGGTCAGAGGTTTTGAGCAGTACCGCAAAGGGGAGCTGATCGCCACCGATGATCAGGAGCTGATCGCGGCGCCATTTGATAACTGTGCCCTGATTATGCCCGCCAGAGTGCCGGTTATGGGTGAAGAGGTGGCCACCCTTGCTGAACGTTTGTGAAATATTGAACAGGAACATACATGTCCATATCTGAGCAACAACTCCAACTCATCGAACAGCAGCTTGGGCGCACACCCCGGGGACTGGTGGCTATCGCCTGGCAGAATGCACAGGGAATCCCCGCCGTCTTACAGATGCGTTCACTGGTGGATGATCAGCCCTTTCCAACGCTTTACTGGCTGAGTTCTAAAGACCTTTATCAGGCGATAGCTGAGATCGAAACCGGGGGCGAGGTGAAGCGGATCGAGCAACAGATTGAAACCGACGGTGAGCTACGCGCAGCCCATCTGGCGGATCAACAGCGCTATGTGGATCTGCGCTGGCAGATGATGGCGGAGAGCGACCGGCAGCGGATTGCAGCGCTGGGCTTCAGTGAACTGTTTGATAGTTATGGTATTGGTGGTATTCGTCACTGGGAAAAGGTCCGCTGCCTGCATATGCAGTATGCCTATCACCTGGCAGTGGGTGGCACGGCCATTGGCCGGTTATTAGATATCCGTTACGGGCTGGATAAGCTGCAACTGACGCAGTAGCCGCAGGCATATTTCAGTTATAAAAAAAGCAGGCCGAGGCCTGCTTTTTAAGAGACTGTAAACGCTTACTTACCTGTTAGCTTATGGTATTTGTCCATCAGCTGATCTTCATTCTCAACATGATCCGGATCCTTAGGGATACAGTCTACCGGACACACTTCAACACACTGAGGTGTGTCATAGTGACCCACACACTCGGTACATTTTGAAGGGTCGATCTCATAGATCTCATCACCGGGAGCAATCGCCTCGTTAGGGCATTCCGGCTCACATACGTCACAGTTAATGCATTCATCTGTGATAATTAATGCCATTGTGGCTACCTCACTGACTCGTAATTACTTAAAAATTAGCGTCCGAAGTGATCTTTCAGTACCTGATTGACTGACGGATGCACAAATTGTTCTACATCACCCCCCAGACTCGCAATTTCACGTATCAGAGTAGATGAAATAAAGGACAGGTGTTCTGCCGGCGTCAGAAATATACTCTCTGTCTTCGGCGCTAGCTTGCGGTTCATATTGGCGAGCTGAAATTCATACTCAAAATCGGACACAGCACGCAGACCCCGCAGGATAATATTGGCGTTATGTCTGGTAACCAGTTCAGCCAGCAGACAATCAAAGCCAATGACTTCGATATTATCCAGATGCGATGTTACCGTTTCTACCAATCTGACCCGCTCTTCCAGCCGCAGCAACGGTTCTTTATTGGGGCTGGATGCTATGGCCACAACAACCTTATCGAACAGCTTCGAGGCGCGTTCAACCAGATCGGCGTGCCCATTCGTTATTGGGTCAAAAGTACCCGGGTATACTGCAATGTTCATTATGAGTTCACGTTACTCTGCTTGAATGAATATTAGCAAATCCGCAAGGGCGCGATATTAGCTGAATTGCAAGGCTATCACAAATACAATAATGGAATGTATTGATCTTTGGTGGTTATAAGAAGAATTATTTTAATAATGTTATAGAATATGTCTATTGAGATAGGTGAATTAAAGGTGATCGGATGAAAGTAACTCAGCGCTTAATTCTGCTGCTTATTGTGTTCAGTGTCGGCCTATTGAGCGGTTGTCAGACCCTGCAGAATATCGATAAGGGGCTGTATGACGTGGCTGAATCGATAACGGAAACGGACCGGGTAACCGGCCAGCGAACCCTGAGCGCGGCTGACCGGAGTGCTCAGATACGTCAGGGTAATGCGGCGGTTGAACAGTTACTGGCCGATGAGAACACAGCGGGCCGCAGGATAAATGCAGCGCTGGACCGTAAACAGTATCAGCGTCTGGTGCGGATTTTTGACCGGATTCATCGGGTCAGTCATCTGAGTCAGGAGCGCTGGCAACCGGTACTGATCGATCGTGACTCGTTTAATGCCTTTACCACGGGCGGGACCTATATCGTTGTTCACCGGGGGCTGATGCAGCAGCTCGATGATGATGAAGTCGCGGCGGTTGTTGGCCATGAGATTGCCCATACCGTGGCCAATCACGCCGGTGAGCGCCAGACGACACAGCAGATTAGTACGCTGGCATCCAGTGCTGCGCGTAAACAGGGTTATCAGGCCGCTTATACCCATGAACTGGAACGCGAAGCGGATCGTATCGGGGTGTTGTATGCGGCGCTGGCCGGTTTTGATCCCTATGCTGCCACCGGAATCTGGCAACGGCAGTACCGGCAGGAGGGCAACGCCCGCAGCCTGTTTGCCCATGATCACCCGGTGAATGCTGAACGGGCCGCCGAGACCAGAGCGCTGGCGGACCGGGTAAAACCGTACTACCAGGCGGGAAAAATTAACCCCGATGCGGCCGCCCTGCGGGACAATAACAGCCTGTGGCAGAAGCGCGAGAACCGGGATCAGCAGCTGGCCGGTGAGGGGGGCGGTGTTTCCGCTATTCTGTCCACCGCTCTGGGCGCTTATGTGGGCCATCAACAGGCTAAGCAGGAAGCGGTGCGTCAGTCGCAGTATGCTCAGTTTGTTCAGGCGGTGGAAAGCTACATGAAGCTTGAGCAGCAACGGCGGGTCAGTGATGAGAGCTGGACAACCCGCTGGCGCTATTCAGGTAATCTGCCTCTGAAAGGCGTTGTCATGGGCTTTCTCGCCCAGGACAGTGCGGGCAAACTGCATCGATATGTAGCCCATCAACCCGGCATCGTGCGTCCGGGACAACGTTTTGAGCTGGTTTTTAAGACCAGTGATGGCATATCACTGAAACAGCTGGAGCAGATGAAGGCCCGCTACTACGTCGATGATGCTATGCCTGCTAGGTAGAGCGAAGAAGTGGCTAGTTGCTAGAACGTCGCTTCGCGACTGCTAGTGGCTAGTCAGAGCCTCCGTTAGCGCGGAGGTCTGAAGCTGGTTTTGTTGGGGCGAGTCCTTATGGGATGCGTTTTTATTTGCGAGAAGCTTTAGGTCGGTTTTTGACATAACGCCGACCTTTCAGGAATTTTTGCTGTTCTTCAGCAAATGGCACAACGCTGACCTGATACTGAGGAAAGGTTTCCCATCCAGTTGGCCGGGGGACGAATCCCTCCTGGGGGGAATCCATCGCGGTGTGTGAAGCAGGGCGGTCACAGTGCTGACGCCCTTTCTGTTTATCCTAAGGCAATCCTGCCAGTGTTTCAGATATTAACTTCATTCGACGGGCCTGAGTATTCCACATCGGGTTCTGTACCCCTGTAGGCTCTTACCCGATAACGATAACCAAGATCAGTATCGGGATCCAGATCGACGCTCAAGTCAGAAACTCTGACGTATTCAGCATAGTTGCAAGTAACCACTCTGTTTTTGCCTCTGCCACTGGTTATCTCTTCGCAGCGCTCTACGACAAAACCGTCCTCGTTGGCTGAGTCATAGGCCCAGGATAGACTCGCAGCGCTGATAACCTTGTTCTTCCCCTTACCCGTCTTCTGCACATTGGCCACCAGATTGGTCGGTGCAGCAAGCGGTTGCTGAACCGGTTCTGTGACCGTTATGCCGTTGCTCACGTTACTGCTGGCGCCATCATTATCGGTTACGATCAGTGTGACTGTATAGCTACCGGCAGACGTATACGTATGATTCGGATTTGCCTCAGTCGAAGACGTATTATCACCGAACGCCCATGACCATGAATTAATGGAGCCGTCACTGTCACGACTGCTACTGGAATCAAACTGACAATCGGTATGGGTACAAATGTAACTGAAAGACGCAACCGGATCGGCGTTGGCATTTGATGGACCCGCAAGGGCGGCAGCCAGATCAAGGCGTCCGTGGCGAGTCCATTGCAGTAAATCCTGACTTTTGGCGCCGACTTTCGCTGCACTGTTTTCCAGTCGATTTCGTACTGCTTGATTACAGGGTTGACCATTAAACGTACAGTCAGCAGGCGCAAGGGAAGGGCCTTGTCCCAGGGTTTGATAAAGATCACTCCAGACCAGTGCGGCACTACCGGCGACTAAAGGCGCCGCCATGGACGTGCCATTCCACCAATCGACACAACTATCAGAGCCAGGATCTATGCCGCAGAAAGCGTCAGGTTGCAGACCTATAATTGCCTCGCCCGGTGCCGCCATTGCTACCCATGGATCAGCGTTATTGCTATAGGTTGAAAAGCTTGCTTTGTTATCACTGTCGTCTGATGCGGCTACGGATATTACGGTTGATTGCGTATTATCAGGTTGTAGTAAATCGCCATCCGCCACCGTACAGGCTGCCGGGTATACTCTCTCGGTAGAACCGTTGTTGCCCGCCGCTGCGACTACCACGACACCTTGCTGCCAGGCTTCGAGTACTGCGGCACATTCTGCGTTGGATGGAGAGGTCGGTGTAATAGTGCCATCTCCTCCTATAGAGTCACTACCATAGCTCATGGTAATGACATGGTATTGGCTTCTTATCAATTTGCTGTCGGCGTCATACTGATTACTGGCAGCGTTGATAATAGCTTCCGCCGATGCGGATACAGGGCAGAGCCCGGCAACAAAAACATTTACGCCGTCGGTTATTAACTCCGTGTAGCAGACTTTAAATATACCTGCACTGGTATTCCAGCCTACTCCGGCGATACCTTTGCCATTATCGGTATTGGCAATAATCTCACCGGCTGTGAATGTACCGTGCCCCAGGTTGTCGCAGGCCGCTTCAGGATCTTGACATGAATCCCAGGTCGAATTGCCAACCAGATTCACCTGTTCCAGACACTTTCCACTCAACTCCAGACTCATACAGTCGGCGCCACTGTCGAGTACCGCAACTTTGGGAGCATCATAGGAAGTTGGGTCCGTAACGGTTACTCCCTGGTTAATATCCCATCCCTGTGGTGCATTAATATCCGCATCGGCTGTGCCTCGGGTGGTGTTCAGGGTGGGCCCGAATATAGTTTGACGAATATAGCTATGGGGCTGTGCCTCATTATGCAGATACCACTGTTCGGTAAAATAATCCGCTCCCCCGGCAGGGGTCGGACCCTCTTCTTCATCAGGTACGACGAGCAACCGGTAGAAATCCGGTTCGGCATAAAGAACATTAGGGTTAGCCTGGTAAGCGGCCACTTTGGCAGGCACCGATCCGCTTTGTACCTGCACAACCTGAACGCCAATGACGGGAATGGTCTTTAAAACCAATCCTTTAGCGCTACGGTGAGCTTTCCCTATTTCGGATGCGGCAGTTCCTGGCCAGAATTTAACCAGTACTCTGTCGGGGGCAAACCGGGGAATATTCTGGGAACTCAGGTCAGGCGTTTGAGCGTTAGACAGGTTTGCTAAACAAAGGAAGCTTAGCGCGCACAATATTGCAAGAAATCGTTGGCGAGACATTGATAGCCTCCATTTGCTTAAATCAGATTGGCGGAAAATCGGCAGAGCTGTAACCAATGCTTTACAGGTTCAAAACTATGCGAGTACATTTATTTATAGGCCAGTTGTGCAGCGAAGACATTTAGGGGGATGTTGGTCAGCAAGATGCACAGTTAAAGGACATTGTTTTTTTATTCATAAAATCATGGCGTTATAGGGGAATAGTTCTAATTCTTCTACGCACATGATTTTTTTTCTTTTATGCACAGCAAACAGATAATTCTATTCATCTGTTTGATGATGCCGCTAGCGTGGCATCATCAGCGTAAGTTAAATTTTTTTTGTATACATTGACCCACAATTACAAGCGAAGAGACTGTTAAGATTGGTGCGTTTCAGGGGACGCTTGCTCCGATACTGAAAGAAGTTATGTTGATAGACCTTCTCGTCACTCGCTAGCTGCGAAGCGCCGATCTAACTACTACGGGTCACTGCTCTTTGATACAGCCGATAGGTCACCTGCCCGGCGGTTTTTTCCCGATACAGTTCCCAGTTTTCAGGCACCACCGGGTCGGTCAGCTCTTTCTCAGTTTCGAGATAGATCATTGCATTATTTGCCAGCAGGCCTTTCTGCTCCAGCAGCAGGCAGCACTGGGCGGCAAGGTCTTTGTGAAAGGGAGGATCGATAAATACCACATCGAACTGGACTTCAAGATCAGCGCTGCGTTTTTCCAGCCAGTCCAGCGCTGAATCGGTGATCAGTTCCGCAGACTGGGTTTTCAGGTCCTGTATGTTTTGTCGCAGCTGACGGATTACCACTGAGGAGTTGTCGACCATAGTGACATGGGCGGCACCGCGGGAGAGGGCTTCGAACCCCAGCGCGCCACTGCCGCTGAACAGGTCGAGGCAGCGTCCTCCGGGGATATACAGTGCTAACCAGTTGAACAGGGTTTCCCTGACCCGGTCGGGGGTCGGTCGCAGGCCTTCGACGTCCGGGAAATTCAGCTTGCGACCGCGCCACTCGCCGCCAATAATGCGCAGTTGCTGATTGCCTGAACTGACTTTCTGCGAGCTTCGTTCGGGGTGACGTCTGGCCATGGTAATTCCTTAATGTCTGACACGGTGTCTCTCAGTAAGCGGGCAGAATAAGCTGATAGTGCCCGGGATCACTGAGAAAGCCGTTGATTCTTTGCCTGATTATAGCGTTGTCGGCCTGGCTGAGGCTTTTCTCAAAGCGTTCCAGGTAGTCTGTGGGCTGCTGATAGAAGGCAACGGTATCGAGCATGTTCAGCTGGTTCCCGGTCTGTTCCATCTGTGTTTGAAAGCTTTTCTGTAACGCTGCCCGGGTGTTATCGATCAACTCATCGCTAAGCTGAGCCTGCAATTTTTCCATGGTTTGCGGCAGATCGGTATTGGCGTGGATCTGCGGACCGTGCAGAATCATAGCCAGATAACCCTGTTTGTCCAGTGATTTCCAGACCAGTCGCGCGGTGAACTGATCCTGCTGTAGCAGCAGTTGCCGCAGCGTTCTGACCGCCAGCAGCTCTGCCGCGAAATTCTCCTGTTGCCGTCCTGGCAGCGCGATCCCCCAGAGCTGATAGGCCTGATTGCCCACAGGCTCAAGCCGAAGGGGTGCCGGAGCAAGTGCGACTGACGGAATAATGGAGGGAGTACGATTTCCGCGCAGTAAGGGCGCCAGAGTTTCTGCTAATAGCCCGGCATCCGGTCCCCGCAGGGTCAGTGTGATCGCACCCGGAGCGGTGCTGCTACGGTAAAAATCGGCAAAGCGCTGCAGCGGATGGACCGATACTGGCCCGCTTATCTGGTTGCTGAACCGGTTTAGCAGGTGATTCTCAGGATCTTTCAGGTTGAGATACTGCTCGGCTTCCAGATGGGCCCAGCGCTGTTCAAGGCCGGGATCAGGCTGATAGATATTTAATTGCTGCAGCAGTGTTTCAGCGATCTCTCTGATCGAATCGCGTGCCTCGCTCTGGGTGGCCGGCAGCGTCACTAACAGGGTTATGCGGTCTGCCGCTGCCTCGGTTTTGAGCTTTACATTGAGTTGTCTGAACAGTTGCCGCGTTGTTAATTCTGTCAGCTGTTGTTCGATCTGCTGCAGTAACAGTTGTTGCAGCAGCTGCTGATCGCTGTTGATTGCCGCTCCCGTCCGCAGCAGGAAATGCAGTTGCAGGTAGGGCGCTTTTTCCTGACTAACGTAATATAGCGGAACCTCGGGTAGCTTTTTGATGTGGATAAAGTCAGGGTCTTTATTCTGGCCGGCCGTCAGCAGTACAATCGCAATGGCCACGATCCAGACAACGATCTTCAGGTAGGTACGGTTGAATAGTGGAGATTTGGCTTCCGGCATCAGTTGTTCCTGGTCATTTTCTGGCACTGTTTTCAGTGCCCCAGCCGGACTTTACTATGGTAAGATAAGCGGCCTAAATGAAACATACAGGACGACTCGCAGTTGGAACAGGGACTACCCTGTTTTTTTGCATCTTCAGCGCCTGACATCGGACAGTAATCAAGCATGTTTAAGAAGCTTAAATCAATTTTTAATTCTGAGAAAGGTGATACTCAGAAACCCCTTCCTGAGGAAGATGGCGTACATACAGAGGTAACTGAAGAGTCGGCTGCTGAGCCCTCTGCGGGCGCTGAAGCGACTGTTGATAAACAGGAAGCGGCAGCTGTAGTTACCCCTGCGGATGAAGCGGTAGCGGAAGGTGAATTGCAACAGAGCGACACGGTTGCTGCTGCGGACACGCGGATCGCTGAATCACTACCCGCAGCCGGGCCGGAATCAGAACCAGAAGCTGAAACTGCGCCGGAGATTGAGGCGGAGGTGGCTACAGAGCCTGTGGATAAGCCTGAGCCGGAACAGAAAGCCGGATTCTTTGGACGCATCAAGGCGGGGCTTAGCCGTACCAAGGCGAATCTGACCGAAGGGCTGGGGGATCTGTTTCTGGGGGCCAAGCAGATCGATGATGAGCTGCTGGAAGAGATTGAAACTCAGTTGCTGCTGGCCGATGTCGGCGTCGAAGCAACCACCGAGATTATCGGCAGACTCACCGAACGGGTGAAACGTAAGCAACTGGCCGACGCTGATGCACTGTATACCGCGCTGAAAGATGAACTGGCGTCGTTGCTGGAAGCGGCCGAACAGCCTATCGATTTCAGCCAGAGTAAGGGGCCGTTTGTGTTGCTGATGGTCGGTGTCAACGGGGTGGGTAAAACCACCACCATCGGTAAACTGGCGAAGAAGTATCAGGCGGAAGGTAAGTCTGTCATGCTGGCCGCCGGTGACACGTTCCGTGCCGCAGCGGTTGAACAGTTGCAGGTGTGGGGTGATCGCAACAATGTGCCAGTGGTGGCGCAGCATACGGGGGCTGACTCTGCATCGGTGCTCTATGATGCGCTGCAATCGGCACAGGCCAAGAATATCGATGTACTGATTGCGGATACTGCCGGTCGTCTGCAGAATAAAGACAACCTGATGCAGGAACTGGAAAAAGTGGTTCGGGTCATGAAAAAACTCGATCCAGAAGCACCCCATGAGGTGATGCTGGTGCTGGATGCCGGCACCGGACAGAACGCGATGAGTCAGGCAAAACTGTTTAAAGAAGCGGTGGGAGTCAGTGGAATTAGTCTGACCAAGCTGGATGGCACCGCCAAAGGCGGTATCATCTTTGCTATCGCCAAGCAGCTGGATCTGCCGATCCGCTATATTGGTGTGGGTGAAACGGTTGATGATCTGCGCCCCTTTAAGGCAAAAGAGTTTGTCACCGCGCTGTTTGACTGAGGTCAGACATTTTTTTAAAGGTTGGTTGATAGCCGCCAGGCATCACTTTTCGAAGTCTTTCTAAGGTAACCCGCCTGTGATCAGTTTCGACAATGTAACTAAGCGCTACCCCAATGGCTATGATGCCCTCAGTCAGGTGAATTTCAGCCTTGAGAAAGGCGAAATGGCCTTTCTTACCGGCCATTCTGGTGCCGGGAAAAGTACCTTACTTAAGTTACTGATGCTGATGGAGCGCCCTTCTAATGGTCGTGTGCTGATGGGTGATCAGGATCTGGCCAGCCTCGGAAATAGCCAGATACCCTATCATCGACGCCGCGTCGGCGTGGTGTTTCAGAATCACCAGCTGCTGTTTGACCGCTCGGTGTTTGAAAATATTGCCCTGCCCCTGCGAATCTGTGGTTTTGATCCTGCAGATGCGGCCCGCCGGGCACGTGCAGCTCTGGATAAGGTTGGACTGCTGAGTAAAGAGAAACTCAATCCGGTGGTGCTTTCCGGTGGTGAACAGCAGCGGGTCGGCATTGCGCGTGCGATTGTGCATAAACCGCAGTTTCTGTTGGCGGATGAGCCCACCGGAAACCTGGATCCTAAGCTTTCAGAAGAGGTGATGCGCTTGTTTCAGCAGTTTAATCAGGTGGGCACTACGGTGCTGATCGCCAGTCACGATCTGGGACTGATCGCACGGATGCCCCATCGGGTGATTACGCTTAATCAGGGCAGGCTGGTCAGTGATGGAAAATAATCTGCGCCGTAAAGGGGCTGTCCGGGTTGAGCCGAATACCAAAAGAGACGCCAAAGTTCACCGGGGTGCCGAACATCACCACCTGAAGGTTGCCGATCGTGGCCGCAGCTATATGCGTCACCATGTTGAGGTGGCCCGGCAATCCTATTTCTCCCTGTTGGCACAGCCGCTGACAACCTTTATGACCCTGGCGGTACTGGCGATCGCTCTGGCGTTGCCCGGAGCGCTGTATGCCGGGCTGAAAAATATCCAGCAGCTGGGGAGTGGCTGGGATGGCGATCCCCGGGTTGCTCTGTATCTGCAGCAGAGTGTAACCGAGGCTGAGGCGGAAACACTCAGCCGCGAATTGCTGTTGCGTGATGATGTTGCCGCAACGGAACTGATCACCGCCAAGCAGGGGATGCTGGAGTTTCAGGCGATGTCCGGCTTTGGTGATGTGTTCAGCTTTCTGGATAATAATCCGCTGCCGGCGGTCGTGATGGTGATTCCCCGGGATCTGTCAGTGGCTTCGGTGCCGCTGCTGCAGGCGAAACTACAGGCTCTGCCGCAGGTTGATGACGCGGTGGTTGATATGGCGTGGGTGCAGCGGCTGGCCGCCTTTGTGGTGCTGGCAGAGCGGGCGGTCTGGGTGCTAGCGGCGCTGTTTGTGATGGCGGTATTGCTGGTGGTGGGTAATACCATCCGGCTTTCGATAGAGAGTCGGCGTGAAGAGATTGTGATTGCCAAGCTGGTGGGGGCTACCGATGCTTATGTCCGTCGGCCTTTCCTCTATGACGGTGTCTGGTTTGGGGTAGCCGGTGGTGTATGTGCCTGGTTTCTGATTCAGTTCAGTTTGCTGCTTCTGGATGGTCCTGTCGGTCAGGTTGTGGCGCTTTACGATAGTCAGTTTGAACTGGCAGGGCTGGGCTTTGTTGAAACAATACTGTTACTCATGATCAGTATACTGCTGGGGCTGTGCGGCGCATGGCTTGCGGTGGGGCGGCATTTGCGACAGATCCAGCCACAATAGTTAAGCGTATACGCTACAGCAGAGACACAACCGGTAACGACATAATCGGACCGTTGAGTGTAAATATAGGTAAAGAGGCTAAACAGTCAGGCTTGCCATCTGTTAATGTTGCCGTTATCTTAGTCGGTCCGCTAAACTTGTATCGGTAAGGTAACTTAGATCATTGTTACCTAAAGCGGGCTGTATATCGTCGGAACTAGTCTGGCAGAAGTGTGTCATAGCTGTAACTTATATTGATACTCTTGAAATGAATAAGTAATGAGGTTGAGAAATGGGCAAAAGCCTTCGAGCCATTGAAGTATTATCTCCGGGTCAGAATCTGGAGGCGTATATACGTCAGGTGACTGCGATTCCTGTTCTCACGGTAGAAGAGGAGCGCGGACTGGCAGAGCGGCTGTATTTCGAGAACGATCTTGAAGCAGCGCGTCAGTTGGTACTCTCTCATATGCGCTTCGTGGTCCATGTTGCTAAATCCTACTCCGGTTATGGCCTGTCACAGGCTGACCTGATTCAGGAGGGCAATGTTGGACTGATGAAAGCGGTTAAACGGTTTGACCCTACCATGGGGGTTCGTCTGGTTTCCTTTGCTGTGCACTGGATCAAGGCGGAGATGCATGAATTCATTCTGCGTAACTGGCGCATTGTGAAGGTGGCGACCACTAAAGCTCAGCGTAAGTTGTTCTTTAACCTGCGCAGCAAGAAGAAAAACCTGGGTTGGCTGACCAACGATGAAGTGACCGCGATGGCCGGTGATCTGGGCGTGGATGAGCATGTTGTCCGGGAGATGGAAGGCCGGATGAGCAGCACCGATATGGCTTTTGATGCACCCGTGGGTGACGATGATGAGCGGGCTTATCAGTCTCCCGCCTACTTCCTCGAGGATCACAGCCAGGATCCGGCGAGTCAGTTGGAAGACTCTAACTGGGAGGCGGATTCCAATCAGCGTCTGAGCAAAGCGATGGATCAGCTGGATGAGCGTAGTCGGGATATTCTGGTACAGCGCTGGCTGGGTGAAGAGAAAGCCACCCTGCATGAGCTGGCTGCCCGCTATGAAATCTCCGCAGAGCGGATTCGTCAGCTGGAAAAGAACGCCATGAAGAAGATTAAAACAGCGATGCTGGAAGCCTGATCGCTCAGGTTTCCGGCTTCGTCGGTTATCAAGCCGCCCTCTGCTGAGCGCGGCTTTTTTATTGCTTATCGCAACCGATAAGCTTTGTTAGAATAGCCACCTTAATGTTCCGGAACTGTTATGTCTGCCCGTTTTGTCATTCTATGTACCGCACTGAGCGGCTTTATCACCGTCGCACTGGGCGCCTTTGCGTCACATATACTCAGAGCACAGCTGAGTGTCCGGTTATATGAAGTGCTGCAGACCGGCATTCAGTACCAGATGTTTCATACCCTGGCACTGTTCGGCGTTGGCTTGCTTATGCTGCGCCAGTCCGACAGCGGCCTGCGTCATACAGCTGTGCTGTTTATGGCGGGCATGGTTTTTTTCAGCGGCAGCCTCTATGCGCTGGCGCTCAGTGGTCAGCACTGGCTGGGCGCAGTCACTCCGGTGGGTGGCGTCTTGTTTCTGGCGGGCTGGTTAAATCTTGGCCGGGCAGCTTTCCGGCAATTAAGTTAATAAAAATGGATCAATCTCAATGTTGATACAGGTAAATGGTGACACTCTTGAGGTTCAGGAAAACACCTCTGTGGCGGGTCTGATCGAAACGATGCAGCTGGGTGAGCGTCGTGTTGCGGTGGAGCTGAATCTGGAGATCGTTCCCCGCAGCAGACATGCTGAAACAGTGCTGCAGGACGGTGATCGGGTGGAAGTGGTTCATGCGATTGGTGGTGGCTGATCAGCCCGGCCCTGATGTGTGTCTGAGAATATTACAGAATTTAACTGGGTAGAGAATAATGTCTGAACAACTTAACGATCCTTTGATTATTGCAGGCCGCAGCTTTCAGTCGCGGCTGTTGATTGGTACCGGTAAATATCGCGATCTGGAAGAGACCCGTCTGGCCATTGAAGCCAGTGGCGCTGAGATTGTTACCGTCGCGGTACGTCGCACCAACATCGGACAGAACCCTGATGAGCCCAATCTGCTGGATGTTATCTCCCCGGATAAGTACACCATACTGCCGAATACCGCCGGCTGTTTTAATGCTGACGACGCGGTACGTACCTGTATGCTGGCCCGCGAACTGATGGATGGCCACGACCTGGTGAAACTGGAAGTACTGGGTGACCAGAAAACCCTCTATCCTAACGTGGTACAAACCATAAAAGCCGCCGATATTCTGGTACGTGATGGCTTCAAAGTGATGGTGTATACCAGTGATGACCCGATTGTTGCCAAAGAGCTGGAGTCACTGGGTTGTGTCTCCATTATGCCGCTGGGATCGATGATCGGTTCCGGTCTGGGCATCCTCAATCCGCATAATATCAATGTGATTATGGAAGACTGCAAGGTACCGGTGCTGGTGGATGCCGGTGTCGGTACGGCTTCCGAAGCCGCGGTAGCGATGGAGATGGGCTGTGAGGCAGTGCTGATGAATTCAGCGATTGCCGGTGCCCGTAACCCGATTCTGATGGCCTCCGCGATGCGTAAAGCGGTTGAGGCGGGTCGTGAAGCGTTTCTGGCCGGGCGGATGCCGCGGAAGAAATATGCCAGCGCCTCTTCACCAATGGAAGGCACTATTGTTGGTAAATGATTAGCTGTAGGTAAGTGATTGGTTGTTGATAACTAATTGATTTACAAATAAAGGCTGCCTTTAGGTAGTTGGATTTAATGATAGATGACAGCAGCCTGATCCGTTGATCAGGCTGCTTTGTTTTAAGTGAGAACTCAGACAGATGTCAGAAGAAAACAAAACTGAACAGCCGAATCCGGATCAGTCAGTTGGTGAAAAGTATATGCGTACCGTCAGAAGCTTTGTGCTGCGTGCCGGACGGATGACCGAAGGTCAGCAGAAAGCGATGGAGACGCAGTGGCCACTGATGGGACTGGAGCCGGATGGCGGTATGCTGGATCTGGCGGAGGTGTTCGGCCGGGAAGCACCGGTCGTGCTGGAGATCGGTTTTGGTATGGGCGACTCCCTGATCCAGATGGCCAAGGCCCAGCCGGAGAACAACTATATCGGTATCGAGGTACACCGTCCGGGTGTCGGCCGTCTGCTGAGTAACGCTGAAAAAGAGGGCCTGACAAATATCCGGGTGTTCTGCCACGACGCAATCGAAGTGCTGGCCAACTGTATCCCCGATGGTAGTCTGAGCACCCTGCAGCTGTTCTTCCCGGACCCATGGCATAAGAAAAAGCACCACAAGCGCCGCATTGTACAGCCTGAGTTTGCTGAAACGATCCGCAAGAAACTCAAAGTCGGCGGCGTATTTCATATGGCCACCGACTGGGAAAACTACGCCGAGCATATGATGGAGGTGATGAGCGCGGCCCCGGGCTATCGCAACGTGGCAGGAGAAGACCAGTATTCACCTCAGCCTGAATGGCGTCCGGTGACCAAATTCCAGAAGCGCGGCGAACGTCTCGGGCACGGGGTCTGGGATCTGATGTTTGAGAGAACGGCAGACTGATACTAAACAGGGATATGATTCGCTGGTCGATTCGTTAATTACCACATGGTAAAATGTATTCTAAGTACTTAATTCTTATACCGGGTATTAATTCATCATGCCGAATTCATCGGAAGAAGTCGTTATTAACAAACCTCGTCGTCGCTCCCGTATTCGGGAGGGGCATGAGAATACGATTCTCAGGGCCGCAGAGCATCTCTTTTCCCTTAATGGGTATAACGGGACTGCGCTGGAAACGATTGCCGAAAAAGCGGGTATGTCTAAGCAGAACCTGATCTATTATTTTTCTTCCAAAGAGGTTCTCTATCAACAGGTTCTGAAAAACATCCTCGATATGTGGGTTGAGAAAATGGCTCTGCTTGATCAGCTCGGAGAGAACCCGAAGGAGATGTTGCGTAACTATATACGCGGCAAGGTTGAGTTATCCCGCAGTAACCCAGACGCTTCTAAAGTGTTTGCGATAGAGATAATCAATGGCGCGCCTTATCTGAAGGAGTATCTTAAATCGCATCTGACCCCGGCACTGGATGCTGACGTTAAACTGGTGAGAAAATGGATTGCCGAAGGGGTGATGGATGATGTCGACCCCTATCATCTGTTTTTTATGATCTGGTCGTCGACGCAAACCTATGCTGACTTCTCATCTCAGATAAGCATCTCTCTGGGGAAAGAAAAACTTCAGAATCAGGATTTTGATAATGCCACTGAGTTTTTGACACATCTGGTCATTAAAGGGCTCGGCATGAAGTAAATTCTGACGGCAATTTCATGCGCTAAATTCTTGCGCTAAGTTCTTGAATTAGTATCAAAGAAAAACAGGAACCAGATAATGCTCATAACCTGGCATTATCTGGTTTTTTTATATCTGACAGACATCCCTCTTCGTTTTACTCTTCGTTTCTAAATCTCCGATTATGACAGCAGTCAAACAACTTTTTCAGTCAGGTATCTGTCTGAAAACTGAGCTCGGGAGCTGATGTTTTTTGTCTTTCATGTCCGGTGAAATCTCACCAGGTTCAGTATTCTTAGAATATATTTATTTTATTTCAATGGCTTATGTCCATTCCTGGTATGAGATAAATATCCCTGAATAAATTCTTGACCAAGCGGTAAATATTGGTCTAGTATTATTTTACCGTTTGGTAAAAAGTTTGTGGATGCAGACCTATACCGAGAATAAGAATAAGCACGGAGTCATGAGACTGATGAATATTGAAGTATTCCCGCGTCATCAGCAGTTGGTATGTAACACCGCTTTCTATTCAGTCCGCGCGTTTAAGCACGTAGTAAAACGTGGAACTGTTCTCTCTGTTTCGTTCATTGTGAAGTCTTATTCCCGGACGGTTGGTTCAGCGTCGTGGCAGTCCAGCATTGCCCGCAGAATATGAACACCACGTCTTTTCTTAGGTGCCATTGAATTTAAGTTAAGGACAGAAATATGAACGCTCCAAGTATTTTAAGTTTGAATCACAGCGTCTCTGATCAGCATAAGCTGACAGCTCAGTTGGATGATATTGACATGAGCATCCGCAACATCTTGACCTCTGTTATAGCGGGGGCTGAGTTATCTGAGCCTGATGCAGTGACCCTGTTCGGTGTGACCGGTGCAGAACTCGACGCGCTTATTTCAACAGCCGACTTCATCCGCAATAAGGCCGTCGGAAACCAGGCCAGCTTTGTCATTACCCGGAATATTAACTTTACTAATGTTTGCTATATGGGCTGCAAATTTTGCGGTTTTGCAAAACGTAAGGAAGAGTCGACTGCCGAGTTGCTTAGTTTTGAGCAGGTTGCCGACCGGGCGGAAGAGGCCTGGAACCGGGGCGCTACCGAAGTCTGCATTCAGGGGGGCTTGCATCCGGATATTGATGGCAGCCATTACCGTGAAATTCTGAAAGCGATCAAAAAACGTATTCCGGGTATGCATATCCACGCCTTTTCGCCCTTTGAAATCTGGTTTGGCGCATTGAAAAGCAAGGTTTCAGTGGCTGAATTTATCCAGGATCTTATGGATCATGGTTTGGGGTCAATGCCGGGAACTGCCGCTGAGATTCTGGATGTTGAGATTCGTCAGCAGTTAACCCGGGATAAGCTGACCACCGAGCAATGGATAGACATTATCACCACCGCTCATCAACTGGGTTTACCCACCACCGCCACCATCATGTATGGCCATATCGATGGGCCGGAACACTGGGCATCTCATATCGGTAAAATCAGGGCGATTCAGAAACAGACCGGTGGCTTTACCGAGTTTGTGCCTCTGGGCTTCGTGCATTACGAATCGCCGCTCTATATGAATATTCCCAATGTCCGGCCAGGCCCCACGCCGGAAGAAAATATCCGCATGCATGCGGTAGCCCGTCTGATGCTGAATGGCTGGATTGATAATATTCAGGCGTCCTGGGTCAAGCTTGGGCCTGAGTATGCCCAACAGATGCTGCGGGCAGGCGCTAATGATCTGGGCGGTACGCTGATGAATGAAAGTATCTCCCGGGCCGCAGGTGGAAAGAACGAACAGGAAATTGTGCCTGAAGATATGATTCGGATGATCAGTGCTGCAGGACGTGATCCTGTGCGTCGCAACACGCTGTATGGTGTTATTGAACAGTATGAGCGGAATAGCGGAAACCGGACACTGACTCATAGTGATGCAACTGTACAGCTGATTGCGTCCTCGGCAGACGTGGTGAGGGTTGCGTCATGAATAAGCCATTGAAGATTGTGTTACTGAGTGGCGGTGTCGGTGGTGCCAAAATGGCGGAAGGCTTTGCCTTCAGCCGCTTTGCAGAGCAGTTTAGTGTGATTGGTAATGTTGCTGATGATCAGGAGTTTCATGGTCTGTGGGTTTCGCCGGATATTGATACGCTGACCTATACCCTGGCAGAACAGATCGACACAGAAAAGGGCTGGGGGCTGCAAGCAGAAAGCAATCAGGTTCTGGATCAGCTGAAGACGCTGGGAGCCGATACCTGGATGTATCTGGGTGATAAGGACTTCGCCACACATATCTACCGTACAGAGCTGCGCAGACAAGGGATCAGACCCAGTGAGATAGCGGCAAAGATTGCTCGCTCATATGGTGTTAAAACGCCGATTATCCTGCCGACAGACAGCTGTATTCATAACCAGGTGATGACTAACAGCGGCTGGATCGACTTTCAGGATTACTTCGTAAAGTATGCCTGCCTTCCGGAAGTGCTGGATTTCAACATAACGGGGATTGAGGCTGCCATAGCCACGCCCGAGGCACTCAAGGCTATTGCTGAAGCCGATCTTATTGTTATTGCGCCGAGTAATCCAATTGTCAGTATTAAGCCGATTTTATCGGTGCCGGGAATTACCGAAGCCCTGATGAGTTCTGCCGCGTTCAAGGTGGCTGTCTCGCCCCTGATTAATGGTGAGACCGTAAAGGGACCGGCTGATCAGATGATGAAAGTTGCTGGTTATCGCAGCGATGTGATCGGTGTTGCCGACTTCTATAGTGGTCTCATCGATGCACTGGTCATCGATCAGCAGGACCGTAATGCGGTTTCTGAATTGTCGGCTAGCGTGGAACATGTGTTGGCAACCGACACGCTGATGTTTAACCGGCAAAACAAGATCCGGCTGGCAGAAACGCTGGTTCATGTTTACCAGGCTGCGAATATAAAGGATAGCGCTGAAAAACCTTCGTTAGCGCATCTCTCCAGTGACACTGGCAGAAAGATCGCGGTGTAGTTGAGGACACTGTTATGAAGTTATCTATCGTGATTCCGATGAAAAGCCCAGAGCGATCGAAAAGCCGGCTTGCAAAGGTTTTAAGCCGGAACCAGAGGAAAAAGTTAACGCTTGGATTGTTTGAAAAAAACCTGCGTTTTTTCCGGCAGAGATATCCTCAACATAACCTGCTGGTTGTCACCGAATCTAAACGTATCCAGGAGATATCTGAAAGCCACGGAGCGGAGGTACTGCTAGAGGAGGAGAAGCTGGCAGGACTAAACGCCGCGGTCACGCTGGCGGCAGAGTATAACGCGAGGCGGGGGATTGAAACCCAGCTGGTTATACCGGGGGATATAGAAGCAATCGATTTTAATGAGATCGAATGTCTTCTTAGCCATCGTCTTTCGGTCCCTTCGGTTGTTGTCTGTCCCTCTTACGATGGCGGTACCAATGCAATTATGACGACCCCCCCCAATGTTTTGCCATTTAGTTTCGGACCGGACTCCTGCCAGATACATCTGCTTGCTGCTTTTGAAGAAGGGCTGCACTTTACGCGCCTTTTCCTCGAGAGCCTCTCTTTTGATGTTGACCGTCCGGAAGATTTGGACCGGGTTGATCTCTGGCCTGAAAAAATATCCGCATAGGACCTCTTATTATGAATAACAACAATCACAACCAGGTCAGTATTCATGCACTCGATGGGATTCCGGATATTCAACCCGGAGATGATCTGCCAGGCATCATTCTATCGGCCATCGATAAGAATCAATATCAACTCGATGACGGCGATATCCTTGTTATCGCGCATAAGGTGGTGTCAAAACAGGAAGGCCAGATCATTGATCTGGATGACGTTACCCCTACCGAAGAGGCTCTGAAGCTTGGCACAGAGCTGAATAAAGACCCGCGAAAAGTTCAGGTGGTTTTATCAGAATCGAAGCGTTTAGTCAGGGCATCGAAACGACCAGAACAACAGGAAGGCACCATTATTGCAGAGCACCGTCTGGGCTTTATCTGTGCCAATGCCGCCGTTGATGAATCCAATGTCGATGCCGCAGGCAAAGTCATTATTCTCCCCCATGATCCTGATCACAGCGCCCGGGAGATCTGTCGATCGATCGAGCAGGCAACAGGTAAAGCCCTGGGCGTCATCATTACCGATACCTTTGGGCGTCCATGGCGCATGGGGCTGGTGAATGTGGCTGTTGGGCTCGCCAATGTTCCCGCAAAAGTTGATCTGGCTGGTGACACGGATGCCTATGGGCGGGTGCTTTCGGTAACAGTTCCCGCGTTGGCGGATGAAATTGCAGCCGCTTCCGGCTTGCTGATGAGTAAAAACGGTAAAAAGCCGGTTTTGATATTTAAAGGCGTTGACTGGCAGGCGAGTGACAGCTCTGCCCGTGACCTGCTGCGCCCACAACAAGAGGATCTATTTCGATGAAAATTGCTATTTTGGGTGGAACAGGCCCGCAAGGGAAAGGGCTGGCTCTGCGTTTTGCTGCTGCCGGTATTGATGTTGCTCTGGGCTCTCGTGATGGTGAAAGGGCAGCAGAGATTGCTCAGGAACTGAATGAGAAACAGCCTGAGGCAACCGGTGTGATTAGTGGTGCTGATAACCGAGGTGCTACGGCAGTAGCGGATGAAATCGTGATTCTGGCGGTTCCGTTTTCAGCTCACAATGCCACGCTTGAGGCGATTAAAGGGGAACTGAGTCAGAAAATTCTGGTGGATATCGTTGTCCCTCTGGCGGAGGGCGACCCCAAAGCTGTCGATATGCCTGCGGAAGGCTCTGCCACGGAAGCGGCTCAGGCGCTGTTGGGTGATGATATTCCGGTAGTCGGTGCGCTGCACAATGTATCGGCCGCTACGCTGAACAAGCTGGAACAGACAATCAACTGCGACATTCTGGTATGCGGTAATGACCTGGCTGCCAAAGAGAAAGTGATGGAGTTGATTAGCACTTTGGGTGTGAATGCCTACAACGCGGGGCCAGCGGTTAATGCTCGCTGCATCGAAGCGATTACCCCGATTCTGATTCGCCTGAATATCTCTAAAAAGGTGCCGTTCTCCCACGCCGGGGTGAAGATCTGGGCGCCTGATCATTAATTGCCACCACTGACACGACAACAAAAAAATCCTTATCAGGAGAATAACTATGGATTTCGGTATTACTTTTAAAGGTTTTATTAGCCCAGAGCGGGCACGTAACCTGGCTAAACAAGCGGAAGATGCGGGTTTTACACACTGCTGGTTCTATGATTCTCATGTTCTGTGGCGCGAGTCATATCCAGCTATGGCGATGTGCATGGAGCATACGTCGAAGATCAGTTTTGGTCCCTGCGTAACGCACCCCAATGCGCGTGACTGGTCTCAGGCGGCAAGTTTGTTCGGTAGCCTGGCGTTGCAAAGTAATGGCCGTTTTCATGTCGGTCTGGGGCGTGGTGACAGTGGTGTTCGGGTGCTGGGTAAAAAGCCGGCCAACCTGGCACGGGTTGCTGAGTTCACCACCAAGGTTAAGGCCTTGGTGCGGGGTGAAGAGGTGATGTATGACGATTGTCCCGCGCCGGTTAAATTCCCATGGGCTGAAGGCTATGAACTGCCCGTTTATATTGGTGCCTACGGTCCTAAAGCGCTTCAGACAGCCGGTGAGGTTGGTGACGGTGTGGTGTTGCAGATAGGCTCTCCATCACTGGTTGAGTGGTTCAAGGATCAGGCCGTGAAAGCCGGTGAAGCCGCGGGTCGTGATATGAGTAACTATCAGGTAATTGCCTCAGCGCCTGCTTATTTTGGTACCAAAGAGCGTTGCCTGGAAGCCACCAAGTGGTTTCCGGCGATGGTGGGTAACCATGTTGCCGATATTGTTGAAAAGTATGGCGACAGCAGTGGCCAGGTTCCGGAAAGCCTGACCTCCTATATCAAGAACCGTCAGGGCTATGACTACTCGAAGCATGGACAGAGTGATAACCCGTTCCTGGATTTCATCACTCCCGATATTGTTGAGGAGTTCTGTGTGCTGGGTTCTGTAGAGGATCATATCGCCAAGCTGAAAGATCTGGCAGCGGCAGGCACCACGCAGTTCAACATCTATCTGGATAACGGTGATGAGGAAAGTATCGTAGAAAAATACGGTAAGCACATTATTCCAAAATTCACTCAATAATCCTGTGAATACCCGGGCCCGTGAGGGCCCGGGTCGGGTCTGCATATGTACTTAAAGTCGGGGCTTAGTGTGTCGGATTTTGGCGCAAAGGGGTTCAGCAAAATGTTTATACGGAGTGTCTATGGATAAACAAGCCAGTCTGCCCGACCTCACTGATTCTGTCACGGTGCCGATGCCGACCGCCTATGGTGAATTCGCGATGACGGTCTTTACCGATCCCTCTGATGGTAAAGAACATATTTATCTGGTTATGGGACAACCTTCACAGGTTTCTGAGCCTATCATCCGGGTTCACTCGGAATGTGCCACCGGCGATCTGTTTGCATCCTCCCGTTGTGATTGTGGTGAACAGCTTGATAGTTCGTTGAGGATTATCAGTGATGCGGGATGCGGTGTTCTGATCTATCTGCGTCAGGAAGGGCGGGGCATAGGCTTAAAGAATAAGCTCAGAGCTTATCAGCTACAGGATCATGGGCTGGATACCGTCGATGCAAATCTGCAACTGGGTTTACCGATTGATAGCCGCCGTACTGAAAGCACTGAGGATATCAAAACTACGTTTACTGACGAACAACCCTGAAAAAGTTATCAGCTTGCAAGCGCACGGGCTGGAAGTTAACCGCCTGCCGCTTCAGGCTGATTATCATCATCAGAATCTGGGCTATATGAAAACTAAGCAGATCCGCATGGGTCATCTGGTTAATCTATAGCATTTTTCACTGGTTTTATGCGGTCTGGTCCTGTGTGGCCATGGCGTTTCTGCAGGGGAAGTGGCCTCTGTATCAGTCGACTTTTAAACCTGATTTATTGAGTCTGAGAGATCTTTTGTCTTAGTGGGTACGTATTAAAAATAATTTGACCAAGTGGTAAAAATAAACTAGTTTTACCTGACGGGAAAGATTATGCAGCCCTTTTTCGGGCATCCCCAATAGAGTTAAATAGGAGCCTTTAGCGATGAAAAACATAACTACAAATGAGCAGCGACTTTGGGACAGCCTGATGCAGATGGGCGAAATCGGTGGCACCGAAAAAGGTGGTTGTTGTCGACTGGCTTTGACCGATCTGGATAAGCAGGCGCGTGATCTGTTTACTCAATGGTGTGAAGAGGCCGGTTGTACCGTACGTGTTGATAAGATGGGTAATGTCTTTGCCCGCCGTCCGGGAAAGAATAATGATCTTCCTCCCGTGGTTATGGGGAGTCATATTGATACTCAGCCTACCGGCGGTAAATTTGATGGTGTTTATGGCGTACTGTCCGGACTGGAAGTGATCCGTACCCTGAATGATCACAATATCGAAACAGATCATCCGGTTGAGGCCTCTATCTGGACCAATGAAGAGGGCTCCCGTTTTGCTCCCGCGATGGTTGCGTCTGGCGTATTTGCCGGGGTATTCGATCTTGAATATGGTTTAAGTCGTGCTGATCTCGATGGCAAGACGATGGGCGAAGAGTTGCAGCGTATTGGCTATGCCGGTGAGCATGAGGTTGGCAGCCCGGTAAAAGCCTTCTTTGAAGCGCATATCGAGCAGGGTCCTATTCTTGAAGAGGAGGAAACCACGATCGGTGTGGTCACTGATGCTCAGGGGCAGCGCTGGTATGAAGTCACGCTGACGGGGCAGGAAGCCCATGCGGGCCCTACGCCGATGCTGCGTCGCAAGGATGCGCTGCTGGGCGCTGCCAGGATCATTGATGAAGTTAACCGAATCGGTCTGACGAACCAGCCTAATGCCTGTTCGACAGTCGGTCTGCTGCAGGTCTTCCCGAACTCTCGTAATGTTATCCCGGGTGAAGTCTTTTTCACCATCGACTTCCGTCATCCGAATGACGAGGTGCTGTCTAAAATGGATGCTGAGTTACGCGAAGTGACGGCAAAGATTGCAGATCAGATGGGTCTGCAGATGAAGTTTGAGCAGATCTGGTATTCACCGCCGGTTCCTTTTGATAAAGGCTGTGTTGATTCCGTACGTCAGGCTGCAATGGATGCCGGATATAGTCATCGGGATATTGTCAGTGGTGCCGGCCACGATGCCTGCTATATCGCCCGTGTCGCCCCTACCGGGATGGTGTTCGTGCCGTGCGAAAATGGTATCAGCCACAACGAAGAAGAAAATGCTAAGCCCGAAGATCTCCATGCCGGGTGCAATGTACTGTTTCAGGCGGTTCTGAATCAGGCCTGTAACTGATCGCTTCACAAAACTCTAATAATAAATCTAAAAATAAATAAGTCCGGTTCCGGACACTCATTCACTTAAAAGAGATGCCTGTGCGTGTAAAAACACGCGCACAGGCCTTCTATTGTTTGAATAAACGGGCCGCTTAGGGAGTATCGATATGAGAATTGGTATTGCAAAAGAAACATCGGCAAATGAGTCCAGAGTTGCGCTAACGCCTGAAAATGTAGCGCGATTGTCGGGCTCAGGTGCAACATTTGCGGTTGAAAGTGGTGCGGGCCTTGCGGCCGGTTTTAGCGATCAGGATTATCGGGATGCCGGCGCAGAGATAAACCTGTCGGCAGAGGATATCTATCGGCAGTCGGATATTCTGGTGAGGGTGAATCTGTCCGGCCAAATGTTAAATACGGTATCTGCCTCGCTGCAGAGCAAGCAATTATTGATAGGCATGATGGATCCTTTAGCGGAACCCGAACGGTTTACTACTCTGGCAGAGCGGGGCGTAAGCAGTATCGCTATGGAGCTGATTCCCCGGATCAGCCGGGCACAGAGTATGGATGTGCTCTCCTCTATGGCAACGATTGCCGGTTATAAGTCGGTACTGCTGGCGGCCAGTGCGTCACAGAGGATCTACCCAATGATGATGACGGCGGCAGGTAACCTGAGCCCTGCCCGGGTATTCATTATGGGGGCGGGCGTTGCCGGTCTGCAGGCTGCCGCGACTGCAAAGCGAATGGGAGCTGTGGTTGAAGCCTATGATGTGCGTCCGGCGGCCCGGGAACAGATCATCTCTGTGGGTGCTAAGCCCATTGAGCTGGAACTTGACGCGAACACCGCTGAAGATCAGGGCGGTTACGCTCAGGAGCAGGGGGAGGCGTTTCTCCAGCGCCAGCGGGAGTTGATGGCGGACGTGTTAAGTCAGCAGGATATCGTTATCACGACCGCTGCGATTCCCGGTGCTAAGTCTCCGGTTCTCATTACGGCTGATATGGTCCGACAGATGAAGCGGGGCGCTGTGATTGTCGATCTGGCATCAGAACGGGGGGGCAACTGTGAGCTGACTCAGTATGGCAAAGTGATCGTTGCAGAGGGTGTCACTATCATCGGCCCGGACAATATCACCTCAACCGTCGCGCATCATGCCAGCCAGATGTACGGTAATAATATAGAGAATCTGCTTAACCACATTCTTGATGATCAGGGACGCCATGCGCTGGACTTTGATGACGAGATTATTCAGGAATCAGTAGTGACTCATGCTGGGGATATCCTCAACAACAGGATTCGTGAAAAGCTGAATCTGCTGCTACTGGGGCGTGAGTCTTTGCTGAAGGAGGTCGCCTAATGGAAGCCTTCATTATTTTACTATCACTGTTTGCGCTGGCGGTGTTTCTCGGCGTTGAACTGATTACTAAAGTGCCACCAACCCTGCATACCCCGTTGATGTCCGGTAGTAATGCGATCTCAGGTATTACGATTGTCGGTGCTATTCTGGCGGCCGGTTCTGGTGATGCGTCTGGCGTCATTGTCCAGTTGCTGGGATTTGTTGCGATTGTGTTTGCAACGATCAATGTGGTGGGCGGTTTTATGGTCACTAATCGTATGCTTAAGATGTTTAGGCGGAGGAGCTGATAATGAACAGCGTGATTATTAATCTCTTCTATCTTGTTGCCGCATTATTGTTTGTGGTGGGTATCAAAGGTCTGACGCGTCCGAAAACCGCGGTCAGCGGTAACCGCATGGCGGCACTGGGAATGCTGGTGGCAATTGTCATTACTCTGCTGGACCGGCAAGTGATCCACTATGAAATAGTGTTTGCAGGGCTGGCGCTCGGAACGCTCATGGGCGCGTTGATGGCGGTTAAGATCCAGATGACGGCTATGCCGCAGATGGTTGCGATCCTCAATGGACTGGGGGGCGGCGCGTCCCTGGGGGTGGCGGCTGCCAGTTATTTTTCCTTTATGGCGACAGACAGCGAACTGTCCAGCGCTACTCTGATTGTGGCCAACTGTGCAGTGATGCTGGCGATATTGATTGGTACGGTGACATTCTCCGGCAGTGCGGTGGCGTTTGGTAAGCTACAGGAGATTTTGCCGGGCCAGGCGATCGGCTTTAGCGGTATGAAGTTTGTCAATCTGGGATTGTTGCTGGCATCGTTGGCTGTGGCCCTTCTGCTGATCACGGGTCAGGCTGGCATGGGAGGCTTTATCCTTTTAGTCGCGTTATCGCTGCTATTGGGTGTCACCCTGGTGATGCCGATAGGCGGTGCTGATATGCCGGTGGTGATCGCCCTGCTCAATTCATACTCAGGTATTGCTGCGGCGGCGGCTGGGTTCATTATGGGCAACAATGTTCTGATCATCTCGGGAGCGCTAGTGGGTGCTTCAGGTATTATTCTTACCCGGATAATGTGTGTGGCGATGAACCGGTCTCTGCTGAATGTCCTCTTCGGTAAGATGGCCGAGGCTGATGGCAATAGTATTGATGCCGATGAAGTGTATAAAGGTAAGGTGACTTCGTCTTCGCCGGATGAGGTCAGTATGATGCTGGAAGATGCTCAAAGAGTCGTCATCGTGCCGGGATTTGGGCTGGCGATGGCGCAGGCACAGCATGCGGTACGGGAGTTGGCTGATACCCTTGTGAGCAGAGGTATCACCGTTGAGTTTGCTATACACCCCGTAGCCGGTCGGATGCCTGGCCATATGAATGTCTTATTGGCAGAGGCGGAAGTTGAGTATGACAGTATGAAAACCATGGAGCAGTCGAATCCCAATTTTGGTAAAACCGACGTGGTGATTGTGATTGGCGCTAATGATGTAACTAATCCGATGGCCCGGGAAGATAAAGGCAGCCCGATCTATGGCATGCCAATACTGAACGTCGATCAGGCAAAGAGTGTGGTCATCGTTAAGCGGAGTTTGAGTCCAGGCTTTGCCGGTTTGCCGAATCCACTGTTCGCTATGGATAATGCGGTGATGCTGTTTGGTGATGGCAAACAGGCTATCATGGATCTTACTGCTGCATTGCACGAAGCAGCCTGATTTTTACGTGTATAAACTTAACAACCCGGCTGGATAATCACAGACCGGGTTTTTTGCCTGATCTTTGGGGCTTTGTTGCGGGAGGCGGGATAGCTTCTTACCACGATGTGGTAACCATTGTGCCTTTGATGACGTACCCGGGTTTACGCATTAGTACTCTCTGATGCAGATGTGATTTTAAGTCTTGAGGACTTTATGGAAACGAACCCTCTGCGCGGCATTTTTTGCATGATGGGCGCCATGCTGCTGATCTCTGTTCAGGAGGCTTTGGCGAAATATTTAGGTGAGTTCTTACCTGTGGCGCAGGTCGTCTGGGCACGTTATCTGGGACATCTGGTGTTGATGATAGTCTTTCTCTGGCCTCGGCATGGTGCGAAGCTGCTGAAGTCTGAACAGCTATTCACTCAGATTGGTCGTTCACTGATCCTGTTGATTGATACGGTGTTGTTTTTTTTCGGCTTGACGATGCTGGGTCTTGCCGAAGCGACCGCCATTTTTTTCACTGTGCCATTGTTAGTCTTGTTGATATCAGTTCCATTGCTGGGCGAGCGGGTTGGTATCGCTTCAATTGTTGCTATTGCGGTCGGGTTTCTTGGTACCCTGATTATTGTCCGGCCCGGCATGAATGATCTGAATTCTGCTCAGACCGGGATAGGTGCTCTGTGCATTTTTGGCTCGGCGTGCTGCGCAGCTATTTATAACGTGACTACGCGAAAGTTGTCGGGCAATGACCCCCTGCCTGTCACGTTGTTTTATACCGCGATGGTCGGTGCTATAACAGCAAGCTTATTTGTTCCTTTTGTCTGGCAGATGCCGTCATCCCTTCTGGTATGGGCTGCTCTTCTCTGCATTGGGTTATTTGGTGGAATGGCCCATAGCCTGATAATTATCTCCCATAAATACGCACTGGCAACGACGGTAGCTCCCTTTATGTATTCTCAGATATTCTGGGCATTGGCTCTGGGGTGGCTATTATTCGCAGATCTTCCTGACTTGCCTGCATATCTGGGGGGCGTGATAGTTATCGGCAGCGGACTTTATCTGTTTTGCCATGACTATTCACGGGTTCGAACGGTTCACAAATCATAAGCCGGGAGTGCCCTCTTAACTACATCCGTTTGGGAAAAGCATCTCGGGGTTAGCGAGTTAAGGTAGCGACTGAGCTGGAAAGGCTGCCCCCGGCGTGGCGCAGGGGGCGGTGTGATATCTGAGTGTTATTCGCTCTGGGGGATCATTTTGCCGGCTTCTACGGCGTGCCCCTTGGCGCACAGCCAATAGGTTAAACCGCCGAGAATTGATCCGGTAAACCAGCCGTACTGGTAGAACCAGCTGAGCTGTCCGGTCATCAGCGAATAGAGGGTCAGTGCCACCGGAATGGCGAAAGCGATAAAGCCATTGATGTTAAAGCCGCTGTAGATTCCATGGGTTTTATACAGATCGGGCAGACTGAGCTGCTGGCGTTTAATGACGAAGTAATCGACGATCATGATGCCGGCAATCGGCCCTAGCAGTGATGAATAACCGAGTAACCAGCCACTGTACATCGCCTCAACGCTGACATCGGATTCAATCAGTCCCAGTTTTTTCAGTAGTTCCCAGGCCATCAACAGAACGCCGATCAGACCGGTCAGCAGCACGCCACGGGTCTGGTTGATCTTCTTGGGTGCAACATTCTGGAAATCGTTGGTCGGGGAAACGATATTCGCTGCCGTGTTGGTCGACAGGGTCGCAATGATAATGATCACCATGGCGATAACCACCCACACCGGGCTGTCTATTTTACCGATCAGGGTCACTGGATCAGAGATGGTTTCCCCTACCAGCGTGGTGGATGCTGCGGTCAGTACCACGCCCAGCGCAGCGAAGAAGAACATGGTCAGCGGCAGGCCGATAATCTGTCCGGCAATCTGGTCTTTCTGTGAACGCACATAGCGACTGAAGTCAGGAATATTAAGCGACAGGGTTGCCCAGAAACCAACCATGGCAGTGACGCCAGCAAAGAAGTATCCCCAGAAAGAAGCCCCTTCCGGACGGTTGGCAGGGATCGCGAGCAGTGCTTCATAGGAGATTTTAGGACTGGCCCACATCATCAGGCCGATGCCCACCGCCAACAGCAGGGGGGCCGCCAGGGTCTCCAGAACCTTAATCGACTCAGCGCCTTTAATCACGATATAGAGGTTGAGTACCAGAAAGGTGAAAAAGCCGATGACTTCACCGGTACCACCCAGGGATTCCCATCCAGGCAGCAGGTGTGAGAGCAGGATATGGATGGCGAGGCCACCGAACATGGTCTGTATTCCGAACCAGCCACAGGCGACCATCGCCCGGATCAGGCAGGGGATATTGGAGCCGACCATGCCAAAAGATGATCGCAGGAGAACCGGAAAGGGTATGCCGAACTTTGTGCCGGGGAATGCATTCAGTGTCAGTGGAATCAGCACGATGATATTGGCTACCAATATAGCCATCAGTGCTTCCATCACGGACAAACCGAAATACGCAGTGAGAACGCCACCGAGGGTATAGGTTGGGACGCAGATCGCCATCCCTACCCAAAGGGCGGCAACATTCCATACATTCCAGGTGCGTTCTTTTACTTGAGTGGGGGCGATGTCTTCGTTGTAGTGGGCACTATCGGAGACATCAGAGCCGGTCTTTAGCTCGTAGAACTCACCCACTTTTATGGCGGATGATCTGTCTGGCTTATTTATACTCATTGTGCTTCCTCATGTTGAGCCGGAAAGGTTCTAACAAGAGTGCTGCAGATAGCGTGCCATTATTTTACCATCTGTAAAATATATAGGACGCGCTAAAAATAAGACTTATTTTCAATGAGTTGAAGTGTTACAGATGTGGGTTGAAATGCTGTTCAGAGGTTTTAATTTGAACGCTCTGCCGAATTAAACTGTTTTTCTGCGTATTTATAGTGCGATCTGCTCCAAGGCAGTGCGCGGGTGATCATTAGCGAAATCGTTACTTTAAAGCAGACTGATAACAGTCGTCAGAATTTTCGGACCAGTAATACACCGGTCCCTATCAGGATGACGCCGAGGATTCGCCAGAGATTAATCTCATGAACATTGAAACCGACAGCGCCAAAGTGATCGAGCAAGAGTGAAGCGAGAATCTGCCCGCTAATGACCAGTGCCAACAGTGTCGTTGCACCAAGCCTGGGAGCGAAAAAGGCCATGCAGGTAACAAAAAATGCTCCCATCAGGCCGCCGCTCCAGGCCCATAGCGGTGCTTCTTTGAGTTCATCAAAAGAGGGCCAGGTGAGCCGCAGACTACTGTATACCATCAGGAGTGTCAGGGTACCGACGAGAAAAGAGATTCCAGACGCCCAAAGCGCATTTCCACCGGCACGGGCCAGTTGGGCATTCACCCCTGCCTGAAGCGGTAACATGCTTCCTGCGAAGAGTGCTGCAAGCATACTAAGCCAAACTATCATGGTGCAATTGCTCTATCTTAATGGGTTAAGCGAAGCTGAGGGGGATCGCTCCCCCGGTACTGATGACGCGGTTTTATGTGCGTTTCACGGCGACTGGTGTATTCAGTTCAGCTTGTTTTGATAGTGCTTCAAACACCGGATTGAAGGCGGGGCGGTTGATATAGCGTCCGGCCCCTTGTTCGACGTTGAGCTGACCATTCGCCCAGACTGTTTTACCCCGGCTGATGGTGTGGGTCGGGATACCTTTCACTGTTTTACCTTCAAAGATATTAAAGTCTACATTCTGGTGGTGGGTCTTGGCTGAGATGGTACGTGTGCCCTCTGGATCCCAGACCACAATATCAGCATCGGCACCCACAGAGATGGAGCCCTTCTGTGGGTAGATGTTAAAAATTTTGGCGGCATTGGTTGAAGTTACCGAGACAAACTCATTCATCGTCAGCTTACCGCTGTTGACCCCTTCATCCCAAAGGACAGCCATACGATCTTCTACCCCGGCGGTACCGTTAGGTATTTTGGAAAAGTCATCTTTCCCCGCAGCTTTTTGGTCCGCGCAGAAAGCACAGTGATCAGTGGCGGTAGTATGCAGATTGCCACCCTGAATACCTTTCCAGAGTGCGCTTTGATGTTCACTGGAGCGGAAGGGAGGGCTCATGACATGGGCCGCAGCAAATTCAAAACTCTCATTCCGATAAACGCTGTCATCAATAACGAGATGGCCTGCCAGACATTCGCCATAAACACGCTGGCCTTCGTTACGGGCGCGGGTGATTGCCTCAAGGGATTCTTTACATGACACGTGGACGATATAGATGGGTACATCCATGACCTGTGCGATCTGGATTGCGCGGTTGGCCGCTTCACCTTCTACAATAGGCGGACGGGATAACGGATGGCCTTCCGGGCCGGTTATTCCTTTACTTAACAGTTCTTGCTGTAGCTGGAAGACTAATTCGCCATTTTCGGCGTGGACCGTTGGCATAGCGCCTAACTCCATGCAACGGCGGAAACTCTTCACCAGGGTTTCATCATCGGCCATGATGGCATTTTTATACGCCATAAAGTGCTTAAAGCTGTTCACGCCATACTCCTTAACCAGCGTTTCCATATCCGCCGCTACCGAATCATCCCACCAGGTAATCGCAACATGAAAACTATAGTCCGCGGCAGATTTTTCAGCCCACTCACGCCATTTTTTGTAAGCGTCCAGCAGTGACTCCTGTGGGGCCGGGATAACAAAGTCAATAATCGTCGTATTGCCTCCGGCAAGACCCGCAGCGGTGCCGGTGAAAAAGTCATCGGTCGCGACAGTACCCATAAATGGTAGCTGCATATGGGTATGAGGGTCGATACCGCCAGGCATCACATATTGGCCTGAAGCATCGATGATTTCAGCACTGGATGGAACATCGAGATCAGGACCGATGGCTACAATCTTGCCATTTTCACAGTAGATGTCTGCACGAAACGTCTGGTCGGCGTTAACGACAGTGCCATTTCGGATGATAGTGGACATAGACACAACTCCTCAGTGTATTAGGGGTTGGCAGAGCAGTTGTCTGCCATTAAAAATAACAACGCTAACGGGTAAAACTGCCCTCTGCACAGGAACAGAGGGCCCTGGCTTAGTCGTTCTGCGTTACCAGACTGACGGTTGCTGCGGAGAAATTTTTAGCGCAGAACCAATAGGTTAAACCGCCGAGAATTGATCCGGTAAACCAGCCGTACTGGTAGAACCAGCTGAGCTG
The DNA here is from genome assembly GCA_024397875.1 of Amphritea atlantica. Taxonomy (NCBI): domain Bacteria; kingdom Pseudomonadati; phylum Pseudomonadota; class Gammaproteobacteria; order Oceanospirillales; family Oceanospirillaceae; genus Amphritea; species Amphritea atlantica. The sequence goes on along the minus strand of CP073344.1, from coordinate 3,963,134 downwards.
TCCGGTCATCAGCGAATAGAGGGTCAGCGCCACAGGAATGGCGAAAGCGATAAAGCCGTTAATGTTAAAGCCGCTGTAGATACCGTGGGTCTTATACAGATCAGGCAGGCTGAGCTGCTGGCGTTTAATGACGAAGTAATCAACGATCATGATGCCGGCAATCGGCCCTAACAGTGATGAATAACCGAGTAACCAGCCACTGTACATCGCTTCAACGCTGACATCGGATTCAATCAGTCCCAGTTTTTTCAGTAGTTCCCAGGCCATCAACACAACGCCGATCAGACCGGTCAGCAGCACGCCACGGGTCTGGTTGATCTTCTTGGGTGCAACATTCTGGAAATCGTTGGTCGGGGAAACGATATTCGCTGCCGTGTTGGTCGACAGGGTCGCAATGATAATGATCACCATGGCGATCACCACCCACACCGGGCTGTCTATTTTACCGATCAGGGTCACCGGGTCAGAGATGGTTTCCCCTACCAGCGTGGTGGATGCTGCGGTCAGTACCACGCCCAGCGCAGCGAAGAAGAACATGGTCAGCGGCAGGCCGATAATCTGTCCGGCAATCTGGTCTTTCTGTGAACGCACATAGCGGCTGAAGTCAGGAATATTAAGCGACAGGGTTGCCCAGAAACCAACCATGGCAGTGACGCCGGCAAAGAAGTATCCCCAGAAAGAAGCCCCTTCCGGACGGTTGGCAGGGATCGCGAGCAGCGCTTCATAAGAGATTTTAGGACTGGCCCACATCATCAGGCCGATGCCCACCGCCAACAGCAGGGGGGCCGCCAGGGTCTCCAGAACCTTAATCGACTCAGCGCCTTTAATCACGATATAGAGGTTGAGCATCAGAAAGGTGAAAAAGCCGATCACTTCACCGGTACCACCCAGGGATTCCCATCCAGGCAGCAGGTGTGAGAGCAGGATATGGATGGCGAGGCCACCGAACATGGTCTGTATTCCGAACCAGCCACAGGCGACCATCGCCCGGATCAGGCAGGGGATATTGGAGCCGACCATGCCAAAAGATGATCGCAGGAGAACCGGAAAGGGTATGCCGAACTTTGTGCCGGGGAATGCATTCAGTGTCAGTGGAATCAGCACGATGATATTGGCTACCAAAATAGCCATCAGTGCTTCCATCACGGACAAACCGAAATACGCAGTGAGAACGCCACCGAGGGTATAGGTTGGGACGCAGATCGCCATCCCTACCCAAAGGGCGGCAACATTCCATACATTCCAGGTGCGTTCTTTTACTTGAGTGGGGGCGATGTCTTCGTTGTAGTGGGCACTATCGGAGACATCGGAGCCGGTCTTTAGCTCGTAGAACTCACCCACTTTTATGGCGGATGAAGAGTCAGCTGATGCGTTCTTCATGGGACTTCCTCTTATTCTTATTTTTAAAATTCTAAATGAACTTTAGTGTTGTAAAGAGTGTATTTACGGCAATTAAAAATTTACCGTTTGGTAAATATAGTTTTTATTGATGCCTGTGGCAAATTTATTTGCCTGAATGACTCTGTTAACTTGGTTGTTTTTAACTTATTGATTATTAAGGTTTTTGTTTTTAGGTGCTCGATTCTGGTTGACTTTTTCTGGTGTGATCCTGATTTTTATCACCGCGGTTTCTTGGTAAGGGGGATTCAATTAACTGATTTAACCGGTCCATAAAACAGGAGAGAATCAGGTTTGGGGCCAGGTCTTTTCGAGCGATTGCAGCATAGGGCGTAGAGTAATTAAACTCCTCGGGCAACAGTGGTTTCATCTGGCCTGTCTCAACCCACCTTTGAGCAAAGTGGGCGGGCAGGTAGCCAATATAACAACCGGTTAATAAAAGGAAAGCGGCCCCTTCCCTATCTGATGCCTGGGCACTATTGCTAAACCTCCTTAGATGTTTTTTGATTTCCGGGGATTGCTGAGAAGAGGGGGAGACTATTTCATATTCGGTAATATGTTCTGCACTTATATGTTTTTCTGAGGTGTTAAACAGGGGATGTTCATTACCGCAGTACAGATACGATTGTTCATCGTAAAGATGAACATATTTCAGGTTCGGGTTCTTACTGAATACCGGGGCCACACCTATTTGTAGCTGCCCATCGAGCAGGTTTTTAATAACCTGGTTTGCTGGAATCATCTCAATATTTATATTTACTTCCGGGGCCTGATGTTTAAGCGCCTTGAGTGAATCCGTTATATACATGCTGGGCAGGCTAATCAGGCAGTCGGTAATACCGATCGCAAGATCGCCTTTAAGCTCTGAATGAATGGAGTTGATGCGCTGCTGAAACTCCTGGTGAGAGGCGAGCAGCTTCAGAACAGCCAGGTAAACCTGTTCCCCTTCATCGGTGAGAGAGAAACCACTTCTTCCCCGGTTGCAGAGCTTTAACGATAGCCTTTGTTCAAGATCAGACATCGCAATACTGATTGCGGCCCGGCTGATATTCAGCTCTGCTCCGGCGGCAGAAAAGCCCCCGCAGTTCACGACTGTTTTAAATATTTTGATCGTCCTGATATCAGCCCCGGCAATATGTCCTATTACATTTCTAGTTGTCATATGCACCCCAACCTGGATTTGACTGAATAGCAATCGAAGGTATATAAAATACACATAAGTTTTACCAAATGGTAAGTATTTGCTTGATTGAAAGTAAATTCTTTTGCATTTAACCGTTCGCGGAGCGGGTAGATGATGTAACCACTTAACCGCTGTGTATCCAGGCAGATCGTCGCGATGTCTGAGCCTCAGCCTGATAATAAGAAGACCTTATCGAGGTAATTGATATGTTTGAATTTGATGCTGGTAAAGCCGCGGGCCTGACTCGCGAGCAGCTGGAAGCTTACTGGATGCCCTATACCGCGAATCGCCAGTTTAAAAATGACCCGCGGATGTTTGTTGAAGCTAAAGGCGCTTACCTTACTGATGCCGATGGTCGGCAGGTTTTTGATGGCTTGTCAGGCTTGTGGACATGCGGTGCCGGTCATTGCCGTCCAGAGATTGCTGAAGCTGTTTCGCAGCAGCTTCGTCAGCTGGATTACGCCCCCGCTTTCCAGTATGGCCATCCAAAAGCTTTTGAACTGGCAAACAGAATTAAGGCGCTGACCCCGAAAGGACTGGATTATGTTTTCTTTACCGGTTCCGGTTCTGAAAGCGCAGATACTTCCCTGAAGATCGCCCGTGCTTACTGGCGTAAGAAAGGTCAGCCGACCAAAACCAAACTTATCGGACGTTCAAAAGGCTATCACGGGGTCAATTTTGGCGGTTTCAGTGTGGGGGGGATCGGTGCTAACCGAACCCTGTACGGCCTGGGTGTCGATGCCGATCATTTGCCTCATACATTGCTGAAAGAAAATGCTTTTTCCAGAGGCATGCCGGAAAACGGTGTCGAGAAAGCTGACGAGCTGCTGGAACTGATCGCGCTGCATGATGCATCCAATATTGCCGCAGTTATTGTCGAACCGATGGCGGGGTCGGCAGGTGTAATTCCACCGCCGAAAGGGTATTTGCAAAGGCTGCGGGAGATCTGTGATCAACACGATATATTGCTGATTTTCGATGAGGTCATAACCGGTTTCGGTCGTATGGGGTCTTATACCGGCGCGGAGGAGTTCGGCGTCGTGCCGGATATGATCAATGTCGCAAAGCAATTAACGAATGGTGCTGTGCCTATGGGCGCTGTGGTTGCTAAAACAGATATCTATCAGACCTTTATGGAGACCGGTGGGCTGGAATATATGATGGAAATTCCACATGGCTACACCTACTCAGGTCATCCGGTGGCTTGTGCGGCTGCGCTTGCATCTTTAGATGTTCTGGAAAATGACAAGCTGATTCCCCGGGTTAAAGAGATGAGTCCGGTTTTTGAACAGGCGCTGCACAGCCTTAAAGGCACTCAGTACATTAATGACATTCGTAATTATGGTCTGGCTGGCGGAATTACCATTGAGTCAGCTCCCGGCGAACCGGCTTTGCGTCCTTACCAGATTGCCATGAAGTGCTGGGAAAAAGGTTTCTATGTGCGTTACGGCGGCGACACCATCCAGTTGGGGCTGCCCTTTATTACCGAACGGGAAGAGATTGATAACGTCATTAATGCCATTGGCGAATCCATTCTTGAGTTGGATTAACAGACGATTCTTAACGTGATTTATCTCCGCTAAAAATATAAATATTTACGAGGTTACTATGCAAATTTTAGGTCATTTAATTAACGGTGAGATGCGTACAGGTTCAGCGCGGACACAGGCAGTATATAACCCATCCACCGGTGAGGAGAGCAAGCAGGTTGCGCTGGCCTCCGTGGCCACGGTTGAGGAGGCGATTGCCGCCGCTGAACAGGCGTTTCCTGCCTGGCGTAATACCCCTCCGGCGAAGCGTGCGCAGGTGATGTACCGTTTTAAAGCGTTACTGGAACAGCACGCCGATAAGATCTGCGAAATGATCGGTGAAGAGCATGGCAAGATTGCCCATGATGCTGCCGGTGAACTACAGCGTGGTATTGAAAACGTTGAATACGCCTGTGGTGCCCCTGAGTTGCTGAAAGGCGAGCACAGCCGCAATGTCGGCCCGGGCATTGATTCCTGGAGTGAGTTTCAGCCGCTGGGTGTGGTGGCGGGTATTACACCGTTTAACTTCCCGGCGATGGTGCCGCTGTGGATGTATCCGATGGCGATTGTCTGCGGCAACACCTTTGTACTGAAGCCTTCTGAGCGTGACCCATCCTCGACGATGTTTATCGCTCAGCTGCTGCAGGAAGCGGGTCTGCCCGCTGGTGTTATCAATGTGGTCAACGGTGATAAGGAAGCCGTTGACGTACTGCTGACCGATAGCCGTGTTAAAGCGGTGAGCTTTGTCGGTTCGACACCGATTGCGGAATATATCTACAGCACCGCGAACGCTAACGGCAAACGTTGTCAGGCGCTGGGTGGGGCGAAGAACCATGCCATCGTCATGCCGGATGCGGATATGGATAATGCGGTGAACCAGTTGCTGGGGGCTGCCTTTGGTTCCTCCGGTGAGCGGTGTATGGCGCTCTCGGTAGCGGTTGCCGTCGGTGATGAAGCGGCCGATGCACTGGTGGCGAAGATGCGTACAGCGATGGCGCCATTGAAGGTCGGGGCTTACAGTAATCGCGATAATGACTTCGGTCCGGTGATTACCCGGGCGCATCAGCTGAAAGTAAACGGTTATATCGATAGCGCTGAAGCGGACGGTGCGAAGATTGTTGTCGATGGCCGTAACCCTGCAGTGGCTGGCTTCGATAACGGTTTCTTTGTTGGCGCGACACTGATCGACGGGGTCACTGCCGATATGCAGAGCTACCAGGAGGAGATCTTCGGGCCGGTGTTGCAGGTTGTACGTGTGAATACCATGGAGGAGGCGATGCAGCTGATCAACGATCATGAATACGGTAACGGTACCTGTATCTTCACCCGTGACGGTGAAGCGGCACGCTACTTCTCTGACAATATTCAGGTGGGTATGGTGGGTATCAACGTGCCGTTGCCAGTACCGGTCTCTTATCACAGCTTCGGTGGCTGGAAACGCTCTCTGTTTGGTGATCTGCATGCCTATGGTCCGGATGCTGTGCGCTTCTACACCAAGCGCAAGACCATCACTCAGCGCTGGCCGTCCAGCGGGGTGCGTGAAGGCGTATCCTTCTCGTTTCCCAGCTGAGAGGGGGCGTCTGTTCTCATAAAAAACCATCAGGCTGATCTATTCTGTGATCAGCATGGATAATCAGCAAAGCAGGCTTGTCGGTGTTTAGCCGAGAGGCCTGCTGAGCAAGGATTCATCTGCATGATGCTCACCAGTGGATTGGTAGGGACACCTTTATAAAAACAAGAGTGAAGGTAGCTATGAGACTTAAAAAAATTCTTATTATCGATCCCAGGCCTTTATTAAGAGAGGGCTTAAAGAGTGTTCTTCGACAAACAGATCACGCTATAGGTTTTATCGATGCAGGCAATGAGTGCGAGTTTGTTAAAGCCGCCCGATACTCAAAGGCCTTTGATCTTATCTTAGTGCATGAAAGCATTTTATTGACCGCGAATCATGGAATGATAACTGCCTACCTGTACAAAACAGATAGTCCCATTATCGTCATCTGTGAAGAAATAAGTGAAAAGCTGGATATAAAACTAAAGTTTTTAAATGCTTCCGGAGTCATAAAAAATAGCGAACCTGTCGAGACAATCGTAACCCGCGTGTTCGATTTTCTCAGTCGCAGAAATCAGTCAGATTGTCTTTCGTATCCACATTGTTATGAAACTGAAAAAACGAATGTAGCTGATTATTTAGCTCAGCATATCCCTGTAGCCAATACACTTTTTACCCAAGACAAGCTTGAGTATCTGACTGAGCGACAAAGAGATGTACTGAATTACTTGAAAGTAGGTCTTATGAATAAAGAGATTGCATTTGAAATGGGTATTCGGGAATCGACAGTAAAAAGGCACGTGTCAGATATTTTTAAAAAGCTCAGAGTACACAACAGGACTCAGTTGGCTATAAGCTTAAGTTATTGAAATTATTGCAGGAATGAAAGCAATATAGAATATTTGACCAGATGGTAAAATTATTCTATATTGATCCTAGGAATCATCTAGTGGCGCCGTCATGCTGCCTGATTACAAAAACAATAACCCGGGAGGCTTTCCGATGATCACTGTTGAGCAAGCGTATAATCTTGAAAATGCCGATAGTCACCAGATTCAACAACTCAGAGATCAGGCGTCAGCACTGCGTGATCTGCACTGGGGTGATGTTGTTACTTACTCCAGAAAAGTATTTGTGCCCCTGACTAATATGTGTCGTGACACTTGCGGTTATTGCACCTTTGTAAAACCTCCCGGCTCTGCTGAAGCGAACATTATGACACCGGAAGAGGTTATGGCGGTTGTTTATCAGGGTGAAAAACAAGGCTGTAAGGAGGTCCTTTTCAGCCTGGGAGAGAAGCCTGAGAAAACCTACCCTGAAGCCAGAAAGTTTCTGGCTGAGCGAGGTTACAGTACGATTATCGATTATCTTTATGATATGTGCCTGCTGGTCATCAAGAATACCAGCATGCTGCCTCATATAAATGCCGGCACTTTATCTGAACAGGATATTATTAAACTGCGTCCGGTTTCAGCCAGTATGGGAATGATGCTGGAAAATGTCAGCCGTCGGCTTATGGAGAAGGGGCAGGCGCATTATGCCTGTCCGGATAAAGTTCCGCTGCAACGGTTACGCACGCTGGAGCTGACAGGAAAGCATAACGTGCCTTTTACCACGGGTATTCTGATTGGCATCGGTGAGACCTGGCAGGAGCGAATTGACAGTCTGATCGCTATTAATGAGATCCATAAACAGTATGGACATATTCAGGAAGTCATTATTCAGAATTTTAAAGCTAAACCGGGTACGGCCATGGCGGATGCACCTGAACCCAGTTATGAGGATATGCTGAAAACGCTCGCTGTAGCCCGGTTGATTCTTGATCACACTATCAGTATTCAGGCTCCGCCCAACCTGCAGGAGCATTACAGAGATTATCTGCGCTCCGGAATTAATGACTGGGGAGGGGTTTCCCCGGTTACCATTGATCATATTAACCCTGAGCGAGCCTGGCCTAATATTAAATCGCTGGAATTCAAATCATCGGAGTGTGGCTTCAGGCTCAAAGAGCGTCTGGCTATATATCCACAATATAAAAACCTGCCTGAAAAATATCTTTCCTACGCAATCTCTTGTCGGGTGGATGATATTGAAACAGCCGCATAATCTATACAGTTTTAACTGCCCTTTGCTTACAGTTATGGCCTGGAATTCTCCAGGCTTTTTTTTGTTTACCATTTGCTTAATCTAGTTAAGTTTTCACATGAGTATTTGGTTACAAAGATGTGTTTACCATTAGGTAAAAAAACCTCTAGTATCTTCTAGTCGATGTACAGATTGACTCGTATAAAAACAATTAGAGAGGTTTAAAATGAAAACAAAACTAATGTGTGCTCTTTGCTGTGCCGCAGTCTCAACGGGGGCATCCGCTAAGCAGTTGTGGAGCGATTTTAGTCTTAGTTACGTGAAAGGAAGTCAATTTGAGGTTGTTGACCCTGATCAGCAGACCATCACCGTAGAGCATGCCAGCGGTCATAACTGGGGTGATACTTTCTTCTTCGTTGATCGCCAGGAATCTGATGATGGTGATACCTCGACATATTTTGAGTTTTCGCCCCGTCTAAGCCTGGGTTATGTGACAGGAGCGGATCTCTCTCTGGGGTTGGTCAAGGATGTTTTTCTGGCGGGCACCTGGGAGAGTGGTGATGGGTTTGATAACTATATGGCAGGTGTGGGTGTCAGTCTCGACCTGCCTGGTTTTCAATATGCGAACGCGAATATTTATCAGGTTAATAATGACTCGACTTCGGATGATGTCATGCTGACATTAACCTGGGGTATACCTTTCTCTATTAGCGACGCAGAGTTTCTTTATGATGGCTTTATCGATTGGTCAACTGAAGAGGACGATCACGCGTCAGAGACCAACTTTACCTCTCAGCTGAAGTGGAATGCAGGCAAGCTGATCGGCACTGCGTCGCCCGTATATTTGGGTATTGAGTACTCACACTGGACCAACAAGTATGGAATTGAGGGTGCCGATGAGCGCAACCCATCGTTACTGCTGAAGTGGCATTTCTGATTCGTTTACTGTTGCAGGGTTTAACGGGATCTTATTAAAGGGAATCGACCATTTACAGCCCCTTCTTAAGCGATGGTCTGCACATTCCTGAATGACCTTAAATCCGCAGGCTCTTGTTGCGGCCTGATGATTCCGGAAATTATGTAAGGTTATAAATCACCGGAATCATCAGACCCGCCAGCATTGAGACGCTCAGCCCCGGATCACGGCGATCGACCGCCAGGGGCTGAAGTAGCAGATTGATCTGGCAGTGTTATCGGCAGGAAAACCTCTTTCGCTGGCCGACATGACCGGTAAATGGATTTTAACCGTCCCACGCAAGTGACTAGCTCCGGACTGAAGTTCTGTCATTGACCAGATGGTAGGTGACCGGAATAAGCACCAGACTTACCAGCATTGAGAAGCTCAGTCCCCAGATCACAGTCACGGCCAGGGGTTGAAGCATCTCGGCGCCGTCGCCCCAGCCCAGAGCCAGTGGCAGCATGCCGGCTACCGTGCTCAGGGTGGTCATGATAATCGGCCGCAGGCGCAGTCTGGCGGCCTCCAGGATCGCATCAGAGATGTTGTTGCCCTGATCTCTTGAGAGTTCAATATACTCCACCAGCAGGATGGCGTTGTTGACCACAATACCGGTGAGCATAATCATCCCCAGCCAGACCGGCATCGAGAGTGGCAGGGCGAGTAGCCAGATCCCTGCGGCAACGCCAATCGCGGCAAAGGGCACACCAAACATAATGATCAGCGGATTGCGCAGCGATTCATACTGGATCGCCATCACCACAAAGACCAGAAACAGTGCCAGCCCCAGCAGCAGGCTGGTGAGTTTATTCTGCTCTGCCAGCACTTTTTCCGACCCCCCGTCGTAGACGGTGTAGCCCGAAGGCATCGCAAAGCTTTCGCGCACCTTATTCACGGCCTCCAGCGCTTCTCCCAGGGTGATATCTGCTGCCAGTGCAGCGGATATCTCGACGATACGCATCTGGTTATCCCGCTGAATACTGGCCGGTGATTCGATCAGCTGCAGGCTGGCAACATCTGACAGGTGAACCGGTGGTGAGGCGCCGGTACCGGGAAACAGTAGCAGCGTCTCCATCGATTCCGGGGTGTTGAAGTGCTGTTCAGCCAGTCTGAGACGGATATCGTAGGCATGGTCATCGGTGATAAATTCGCTGATCACTTTACCCTGCAGTGCGATCTGGGTTGCCTCTATCAGGTCTGCCAGCTCTATACCCAACTGACTGGCACGTACCCGGTCGAGGGTGATCGACAGCTCATTGAGCTGATCCTCCGCCGAGTGGCTCAGGTTGCGCAGCTGAGGCAGCTTCTTAAGCCGGGTTGTCAGCTGTTCCGCCAGACGGGTGAGGGTTTTATTATCCGGTCCCTGCAGACGCAGGCTGATGTCCTCGCTGCCGCTATTGGTGCGGATTCCTCTGATACCGCGCTGTGTCATGCGTACCGAGAATCCTGCCAGTTGCAGTTTAGCGATCTGCTGTTGTAGCCGTTCGATCCACTGGTTGCTGGACAGATCCCGTTCGGTGACCGATTTCAGCTGCACAATCACCGTGGAGCGGTTGGAACGTTCCCGTTGAGAGCGGCCGAAAACGGAACCGCCCACCAGGGTAAACACCGTTGCGGTTTCCGGCTGACTGGAAAACAGCGCTTCCAGCTGCTGTACCCGGTTGTTCATCTCGGTCAGGGATATGCCGGTGTCCGCTGTAATTCTCACGGTAACCCGGCCATCATCCAGTGGTGGCAGGAAGATCTGTTTTCCACTGACAAATACCTGAGCGGAAATCCCCAGCGCAACGACAAAACTTAGCAGTGTTAACAGTCGATATTGCAGCAGTCTGCTGAGAATGGCGGTATAGCTGTGCTGCAATGCGCGTAAAAAACGGTCGGTCAGATGCCGAATGCCGCCACCATTAGTCGCTTGTCGGGTCGCGGCAGCCAGTGCCGGCACCAGTGTCAGTGCAATTACCATGGAGGCAAAAATGGCCGCCGAGATAGTGATAATCAGTTCCTGAAACAGCAGTCCGGTCAGTCCGCCGATAAACAGGAAGGGCAGCACCGCGCAGAGATTGGTTGAGGTCGAGGCGATAATCGCACTGTTAACCTCGGTGGCGGCGTTGTTGGCGGCGGCCAGCGGATGTTCATGGTTTTTCTGATGGCGATTGATATTTTCCAGCATCACAATGGTGTTATCCACCAGCATGCCGATCCCCAGCGCCAGGCCCCCGAGGGTCATAATATTCAGGGTCAGGCCGCCCAGCCCCATCAGCACGCAGGTAAACATAATGGCTATCGGGATGGCGCTGCCAATAATCAGGGTGTGACGCAGATTGCCGAGGAACAGATAAACCACGGTCATCGCCAGCAACGCGCCACTGATCGCTGCGGTGGCGGCATTGTTGAGGGCCTGTCTGACATAGATCGACTGATCTGAAACCTGGGTAACGCTGATATCTTCAGGAATAATCTGTTGTTGCTGCAACCACGCCAGCCGCTGTTTGACCTGATCGGCCACATAGGTGGTGTTGGCGGTAGGTTGCTTCTGGATCGATAGTTTTATGCCCTGGATAGCATCCGCGCGGATCAGAATCCGTTCATCTTCGGTGCTGAAATCCACCTGCGCCAGATCGGCAAGGGTCAGGGTCGAGTCGCCTCTGCGGGCAACGGGTAGCTGGCGTAACTGATCTAATGAGATGAGGCGGCCACTGATGCGGCTGTTCAGCTCATGACCGGGCATGGTGATCCGCCCAGCCGCCTGATCGCCATTGCCCTCTTTTACCGCAGAGATCAGGGTGCTGTAACTGATGTCGTAAGCGGCCATCCGCTGTTGATCCGGGATCACATGTACTTCACGGACGACGCCACCACCCACCTCAGCGGCAGCCACCCCGGGCAGATTAAGCAGCCATTTTGCGATGACATCGTCAGACCACTGGCGCAGGGCGGCACTGTCGCGAATCTGCGAGCTGATAACAAACTCCATAACCGGAATTTGTGAGGGATCGAGCTTATATATGACCGGGGCATCGATCGACTCCGGCAGGGTGCGCCTGGCCCTGTCTAACCGGGTACTGGCGTCTCGCAGGGCGATATCGATATCCTTGCCATACTCAAAGGCCAGATCTACGGTAGTACTGCCCTGAGTGGTGGTTGACTGAACATGGATAGCGTCTTCGGTGATTGCCAGCTGCTCTTCCAGCTTGCGGGTGACCCGGTCTTCCATCACGGGAGGGGGCACACCGCTGTCGACGACCCTGACCCTGATCTCGGGATAAATAATATGGGGCAACAGGTCAACCGCCAGACGATTGAGGGCGAAAGCGCCCAGTACAATCACCGCCAGTGCGATCATCACCACTCCGACAGGGTGATGAATGGACCAGTTAGCGAGTCCCTGGGAGTGACGCATCGCTTTCTGTTTCACGGTGCGGCCGTCCCGTCAGTCTGGCTATCCGCCGCCCGCTTAACAACTGTCACCTGCATGCCCGGTTTCAGGTTGGTAAAGCCGCGGGTGATCACCCGGTCTCCCGGCTCAAGCCCGGCCAGTACCTCAATCTGTTCGCCTGCCTTCAGGCCCGTTTGCAGCGGGCGTATCCGGACTGTGTCTTCATTATCAATGATATACACATAGCTGCCGTTGTCAGACTGGCGCAGGCTGGCAAAGGGCAGTAGCAATACCTGCTGTCGGGGAATTTGAAATTTTACCCGGGCAAACTGACCTGGGCGGGCCCCCTGCGGAGCCGGTTTGAGACTGATCTCCAGAGTGCCGCTACGGGTTGCCGGGTCTATGGTCGGGTAGATGCGGCTGACTTTTCCGGAGACCGCGAAGGCGTTGCTCCGGTTGGCAGTGCGCAACGCATCTATCTCTATTTCCACCGGCATATCGATGGCAAGCTGGTTGAGCAGCAACTCTGAGATATCCACTTTAAGTAGCAGACTGTCCAGATCGGCGACGGTCAGCAGCAGAGACGATTTTTCGGCAAGGTTTCCCGGTTCGGTATGACGGGAGGTCACCACACCGTCAATCGGCGATTTTATCCGGGTATAGCCGAGGCGGGTGGCGATCACCTGTTCATCGGCCCTGGCCACCGCAAGATCGGTCTCTTTTTGTGTCAGTTCTGATCGTGCCGTCAGGTTTCGTTTTATCAGGCCGCTGATTCTCTGAAGCTCTTTCTCGGCCTGCTGACGCACCGCCCGGGCACGTTGTAACTGGGCACTCAGCAGTTGGTCATCAAGTGTGATGAGCAACTCATCACGACGAACGGTATCGCCTTCGCGGGAGCGAATCTGTGTAACAATACCCTCTTCCTGGTTATAGATGTTGATGGTCTGAAAGGCTTCAAGGGTACCGGTTCGGATCCGTACAAGTTCAATATCCACCGGTTGCGCGGACAGAACTTCCACCAGATGGGGCTTTGGCTGACGTACTTTAGCAGGCGATTGCTGATCGCAACCGGACAGTATCAGGATAGCCCCGAGTAACAGGATATGAGCTTTGCAGAACATGAGCAGAAACCGCCGACTCTGTGACATAAAGGATACCCATATCTATATCACAGCTTGAATAATGTCTGACAGCAGTTTTCGTGGAACGTTAAAAAATAATGTTGTATCAGAATCCCAGGGACTGTTTCAGCGTATCGAGTAATAATTCAAACACACCGGGTTTCACTTTCTTATGGTATTCGATCCGTAACTGATCGACCTCTTTGAGTTGCGTCTGCAGCTGAGAAAGGTTGGTTTCAGTTGCCTCTGGCAGGCCACTGACGAGGGTTTGCACCTTGTTCAACCCTTCCAGGGAGAGTGCTTTGCGCTCCGGTGAGAATTCAAACGCCCGGGCGGTCTGTAATTCGGTTAAAAACTGGCTGATTTTGTCGTTGAAAACGGCGGGGTCTTGGGTATCGAGAGCCTGTTTATAGTACAGCCGCATCTCTTTCATGGTGGGCTTTAAGGCCCCGGCGGTAGCACTGGTGGAGAGCAACAGGCTCAGCAAAAGCCCCATAAAAAAAGGTGCCAGTGTTATTTTGCCTAAACGTTTAAAAAACATATCAGATTCCACAACGTCCGGGACAACCACCGCCACTCATACAGGGAGGGTTTTCCGGGTTTTTAAGGGTTTTATTGCTGATTACGCCAGCGGTGCTGAGCAGCTTGGTGACGGGCGCGTCAGCGGGTGTTGTTCCGGCGTCTAAGCCGCCAATATCACACAGGTCGGCCCAGGTTGATATTTTAATCGCCATTGGATGGCGCACTTCAATCACCGCCCCGGTGGTGTCACAACGATAATCATACGTCGGCATTGTTGATTTCCTGCACGATCGAGTCTTGTTTGGGGAGGCACTTTAACACGAATTCAGCTATCAGGTTAATCAATCTGCCTGGTGGCCAAGGCTGAGCCAATACCGGTCTATACTGTGCATCAGATACCCTTTACGGAGAGGCAGATGACTGAGAAATACCCCCTTAAAGAGCGCCGGTGTGTGCCCTGTGACGGCACTACGCCGGCGCTGACACTTGCCGAGAGTGAGCAACACTTAGCGCAGCTGGCGTCCGGCTGGTCGTTGAATGAAGCTGGCACGGAAATCCGCAAAAAGTTCCGCTTTAAAAATTTCTACCGCACCATGGCGTTCGTTAATTTGCTGGCGTGGATCGCACACAATTAGGATCATCATCCTGACCTTGAGGTCGGCTATGGGCACTGTGTGGTGTGCTTCAGCACCCATGCTATCGGCGGTCTGTCAGAGAATGATTTTATCTGTGCGGCGATGATTGATGCCCTGAATCCCTGAATTGTGCCGCTGTCGGGTATTTTGCCCTGATTCAGTTTTGATCAGGCATACTGGTCACCGGAAACGTTCAGAGGATGTATGGGCATGCATAGCCGAATTCTTATATTAATTATGACGCTCGGGGTATCGGGCTGTGCCACGCTGGACCGGGACAGTTGTCTGACGGCAGACTGGCAACTTATTGGCTTTAATGATGGTGTGGCAGGCTATGAAGCCAGCCGTCTGGAGCAGCACCGCGATGCCTGCAGTGAGTATGGTATCGCGCCACAGATGGATGATTATCTGCAGGGATATGACCGGGGTGTTTCACGTTACTGCACCGCGACCAATGGCTACCGGACTGCCCGGGCTGGAAAACAGTTGAATGCGGTTTGCAGTGGCGGACCCGGCCTGGCATTTGTCCGGGGCTTTGAGCTGGGTTCAGTGGCACATAAACAGGCGGTGCAGCTGGCGGATGCAGAGCGTGAACTCAGTACGATGAGATCGGAGCAGCGCTCGGATGACAGGGAGCTTAATGAAAAACGGGAGCAGTTGGTCGCGGATGGCATTTCCACGCAGGCCCGCTCTTTTCTGCTGCTCGAGATAGACGCGTTGCAGCATGATATGCGCGTACGCGCCACAGCGATTAAACGGCAAAAACAGGCGGTGCAGATGGAGCGCCATTATTTGAAAGATCTCGAGTCTGATCTGCGACAGCAGCTGTAAAAAAAATGCCCTGCATAAAGCAGGGCAAGTGGCCTGTTTAAAGGCGACGATGAATATATGATGAGAGTCATATAGTAAAAACAGATTTAACAAGCGGGCCGGCTGGCGCCTGATCCAGCCGGCCCTGATAAAGCTTAAGCGATTAAGAGCGGGGTTTCTCTGGTCGCATCTCCATAAACGTTTGCTGTTGTTCCGGCGTCAGAATTTCAAACATCGCTTTTTTCTGCTGAGCACGCATCTGAATCATCTGTGCCGTTTGCTCCTGCGCTTTAGTGACCAGGTCGGCGACCTGCTGGTCGTAGTCAGAGGCATTAACATCCAGATTCCTCAGGGCATGATGCATATCTCGCATTGCACCTCGCTGATCTTGTCTCTGACCGCGCTGTTGTTGGAAAAGTTCCTGCATCTGGTTTTTCTGTTCAGCCGTCAGGCTGAGCTTGTCTGCCATCTGATCCAAACGTCTGGCGGAATGTTTGCCTTCCATCTGCTCATACTTGCCATGGTGCCCACCCTCGTGGCGGTCACCGCAACGATCCCAGCCATCTTTAGCTGACGCCAGACCTGCGCTCAGGGCGCCGGCGCCGATGATGGTGGCTGTGATACCGATAATAAGTTGTTTACGCATGATTGTTCTCCTGAAGCATGACGTGTTTCGATGGGTGCAGTATGACTCTGGCCCCTGCTAAGTTGGGTAAAGGCGGTGTAAAGTTTGGTAAAGGGAGGCGCTGACAGGTGAAATCCCCCGCTGGCTTGATTACTCTGGCATTATCTGGAAAGGGAACGAATTATGAGTGATAACCTTAAATTGTTGCTGGTTGATGATGATCAGGAGCTGTGTGAGCTGATGGGGCAGTATCTTCAGTCTGAAGGCTTTGAGGTCAGTTTCGCCCATAGCGTTGAACAGGCACTGCCATTACTGCAGCAGGATGGCCGTTATGATCTGCTGATATTCGATATTATGATGCCAGGCCAGAGCGGTCTTGAGTTGTTACAGCAGGTCCGCCCCCGGATTAAAACTCCGGTGATCATGCTGACCGGACGGGGTGAAGATATTGACAGGATTATCGGACTGGAGATGGGCGCCGATGATTATCTGGGTAAGCCCTGTAATCCCCGTGAACTGGTGGCCCGCATCCGGGCGGTTCTGCGCCGCAGTGGACAGCAACTCGCACCCGGGGAGAGTTCTGACAGGTTAGAGATGCATGGCATTGAACTGGATTCCGGTAAACGCCAGGTTCAGGTGTCTGGCACAGAACTTGAGTTAACCAGTGCCGAATTTAATGTGCTGGCAGAGCTGATGCGCTCGGCAGGCGCCATTGTGAGTAAAGATGATCTTACTGAGAAAGTATTGCATCGCAAACTGACCGCCTATGACCGGGCGATCGATGTGCATGTCAGCAGGGTACGGCAAAAACTGGCGGGGGTGCTGCCTGGTCGGGAGTTGATTAAAACGGTTCGTGGCGCGGGCTATATGTTGGTAAACGAGTAATGATATCGTGAGACGCGAGCAAGGCAGGAAACACTGATGGCGATTCGCTGGTATAAACGACTTTTTCTGAAAATATTTGTGACGGTCTGGCTGACCAGTTTTTTGGTGATCGCCCTGACTGCCTTTGTCATCGGTCACCTTTCAGACCAGCAACGTGATCGTGATGTATTCAGTGCCCGGGTGTTGGGGCAAGCGGAACTGTTGATTGATCGCTATGAGCGCGACGGTCACCTGCCCTCCCCGAAAGAGTGGCGCCGCGGTCACGATGATGATCATGATCATAAGGCACCACGGATTTTCCCCTCCCGGGTGCAGATTACCGAGCTGAATACCGGCCAGGTTATCTTCGGTCGCGAAGGTAGCAGGAAGTTCCGAAATCCGGTGATGTTTACCGTGATTTCTGACACTAACCGGGAGTATCAGGTGGTGGCCGAGACCCGCACCCGTCCGGATCTGACAGCGAAGCTGTTCGGCTTCTTTCTCTCTGTTCAGGTGGTACTGTTGATGGTGGTTGCTGCAATCGCCGCACTGCTGATCAGCCTGATGGTGGTCAGACCGGTTAACCGCCTGCGTCAGTATACCCGTGACCTTTATAACGGTGATCTCAGTGCCCGGACGGATGATGGTCTCAGCCGTCGCGGAGATGAGATCGGTGAACTGAGCCGTGAGTTCAACCGTATGGCGGAGTATGTCGAACAGACATTGCAGTCCAATACTCATCTGTTGCAGGATGTTTCTCATGAACTGCGCGCTCCGCTGGCGCGTTTGCAGATGGCTGCAGGGCTGGCTGGGCAGAAAATTCCCGAAGCCGGTCAACAGTATATTGAACGGATCAATCAGGAGTGTGACCGGATCAACCGGCTGATAGATGAGATTCTCAGTCTTTCCCGGCTGGAGCAGATGGAAGTTTCAGATCAGAGCTTTGAGCTGACCCGGGTGATCGATACTCTGGTAGAGGATTTTCGCTTTAGCGCGCCACATCATCCGGTTCACTGGACCCCGGTCGACTATCGCATAAAAGGTAACCCGGCGTTGCTGGAGCGGGCGCTGAGTAATATTCTGGGAAACGCCGTTAAGCACACCCCGGCAGACACTGACATTACGATTTCGGCAGAGCTTGTCGCAGGAAAAGTCCTGATTCGGGTTGCTGACACAGGGCCGGGACTCAGTGCTGAACAATTAGACAAGATGTTTAAACCCTTTGTCCGTTTTACCGGGCAGCAGAACGGCTATGGTCTCGGTCTGAGTATCGCTCAGCGGGCGGTACAGTTATTGGGCGGAACGCTCACTGCCCGCAGTGATTTGGGCAAGGGTCTGGAACTGTTGCTGTCATTTCCGACGGCCTGAGAGGATTGGATCAGGCTTGTTCTGAGCTGGTTTCTGCTGTCGCTGTAGCGGTGTCCAGAATAGTATTGATCGGGCGCGGACGGCTGATAGTGTAGCCCTGAGCATAATCGACACCCAACTGTCTGAGTCGCTCCATAATCTCGTCCGTTTCAACGAACTCGGCAATGGTTTCCATCCCCATGATATGGCCGACCTCATTGATTGAACGAACCATCGCTTCGTCGATCGGGTCGGTGATTATATCCCGCACGAATATGCCGTCGATTTTGAGCAGGTCCACCGGCAGGTTTTTCAGGTACGCGAAAGAGGAGAGGCCGCTGCCGAAGTCATCAAGGGCAAAGCGGCAACCCAGGCTTTTCAGTGAGCGGATAAATATCTGGGCATCTTTAAGATTGGCAATTGCCGCCGTTTCTGTGATCTCAAACTTGATCATGCGTGCCGGAACAACCCCCTGTTCAATGCTGCGGATAATGTACCCCAGCAAGGCGTCATCGCCCAATGACTGGCCAGACAGGTTAATCGCCAGGCTATCAATATGGTCAAGGTGATCAATATTTTTTGCCATCCACTGCAGGGTATTCCGGATCACCCAGCGATCAATCTGAGACGCAATATTGTATCGTTCAGCGGCCGGGAGAAAGGCGCCGGGAGCGACCAGATCGCCCGATTCAGACAGTAGCCGGATCAGCACTTCATAGCCAGTGTTCTGCTTTTTTTGCAACGGCACAATCGGCTGAACGTAGAGCTGGAAGCGATTATCATCCAGGGCGTGGTGGATCTCGCTGGCCCACTGTATATAGCCTTTGCGAATCAGTTGCTGCTCATCATTGTCATTGTAGATATGAAACCGGTTGCGGCCGGCATCTTTTGCAGTGTAACAGGCCGTATCCACATCCTGCATCGCGCTAATAGCACTGGATGTCTGCGGGTCTATCACGGTGAGTCCGGCACTGATCTCAACCTGAAAGTTGTGATCTTCCCACTGGAAACGGAATTTTTTCAGGTCATTCATGATCATCTGTATGACCCGCTCACCCTGCGCCAGGCTAGCATTCTCGAGCAATATCAGAAACTCATCGCTGCCTGGGCGTGCGAGGATATCACGGCGGCGAAGCTTATCTCTGATAAGGTTACTGATCTGGCGCAACAGATCATCCCCCGCCATGTGTCCACAGGTGTCATTGACGATCTTAAACTGGTCGATATCGATAAAGCAGAGGACATGGTGGGAGTGGTGATTGTGGGCGTGTTCCACGATCCGGGTCAGCTCATTTTCAAACTGTCGGCGGTTTAATAACCCGGTAAGTGAATCATGGGTGGTTTGGAAGTTTATCTCATCGGAAATTCGGCGTACTTCAGTGATATCTTCCTGCAGTGCAATAAAATGAGTGATTTCGCCAAAGTTATTCGTGATCGGGGATATAACCTCTTCGGCCCAGTAAAGCTCACCGTTCTTCTTTCTGTTATGAAATACGCCGCGCCACTCCTGCCCGGCCAGCAGAGTTTTCCACAGATCTCCATAGATCTCTGCTGTGGTCTCTCCGGAGTTGAGCAGCCGGGGATTTTTGCCGATCACCTCATCCGGATAATAACCGGTAATATCCGTGAAACGGGGGTTAACGTACTCTATCTGGCCGCTTTTGTCGGTTATCACCACAACGTTAGGGCTTTGTTCGACAGCCATCGACAGTTTTTTCAGCGTATTGGTGGTGGTCTGCTGCTCTGTTGCATCGTTGAATACACCGACACCACCATTTATCTGGCCCTGAGCATCCCGCAGAGGAACAAACTCAGCGATCAGATACATTTTTCGCTGGCCTGTGACTGAGACATAAGGACCTTCGAAAAGACCGACTTTGCCATTTAATGCATCTTGCAGGGCTGCCCGGAGCTTTTCATCGGTCAGCTTGTCCAGCATGTTGAAACCCACCAGTACTTTATCGGAGGAGCCAAGAATCTCTCCAAAGCGCTGGTTGATCATGGTAATGACTGAATCCTGGTTATAGTGGAAAATTCCGACAGGCGAGTGTTCAATGATTGAACTGAGGCGTTTCTCGCTGTCATGCAACTCCCGGGTACGCTTCCGGACACTGGCTTCAAGATTGTTTGCCCAGCGGCGCTGTGCGGCAGAGAAGGTGAACATGACCGGCGACAAAAAAAGTAAAAATATAATGGCCAGCCCCAGTTGCTGAGCGAGTCGCTGGTTCAACAGGGATTCAATCTGGCTTATTTCCATATCGGCGGCGGTGATAAAGAAGCTGCCATCGGGGGATGTTTGAGGGATAAAGACGCTCCGGAAACTTCCCCACTTATCTGTGATATCAAGAAAAAGCGGTACCTTATTGGCAAAGACCTCATTTATTCTGGGATCAGCAGTCTCGTAGGGTTCGAAATAGCTGTATAGCTCTTTACCAGACGCCAGTTCAGCCTCTGTCGCGCTGGAACTGGTGAAATAGACGGTGTTCCCCTTTTTTATCAGGGTATAGAGGTAGATAGCGTCAGTATTCTGAGCGTATTGAGATAGCTGTAGTGTGTTTTTCAGGTCGTTTGCCGGATCGATATCGCCTGGTTTCATGTCCCGGTGATGGAAACTGTAGGGCAGTAACAGAGGAGCGGCGAGGGCGCTGGTAGTCAGAGTGCTATCAATCTTTTCATAGATACGACTCTGTTCACGTGAGTAATCCCACACAAGATAAAGAACTACCCAGGCAATATATACCAGGACAGCAATGTACACTCGGCCGGTCATCTTAAAAGTCATTGTGAGAGTATAGGTATGATTATACTAAAAGTGTGTGTTTTTATACCTGAAACGGGTAGAGCCCCGGGAGCTCCAGTATCTCCGTTAGTTCATCCAGGGCTGCCTGAATCTCAACCGGGAGACAGGGATCTGCCAGATCATCCGCTGTGAGTTGCTCCCGATAGTGTGTGTTGATCCAGCTTTTCAGCCGGTTGTAGAGGGTGAAATCAAGCATAACGCCCGGATGTACTGCATTTTGCTCAGTCTGACTCAGCGGAACTCTGAGACGCAGGCAGGCGGGGCCTCCACCGTTGTTCATACTCTGGGTAAGATCGATATACTCAACGGCCGCTACCGGGTTATCGCCCGCAATTAACCAGTCAATGGCTTTCAGGGCTGCGTCGGAAGCCAGGCAGTTTGTTGGCGCCAGTAACAGCATCTGTTTGGCTTCAGCGTTCAATATGTCAGGGCTCTGAATATCAGGGCTTTGCTTGTCAGGGGGATGAGGTGAACTAACGGGCGGCGATACGCTGATCAGCTGGCTATTAAAGAGATAGCTGGAAACCGCCTCCCTGACACTGAGCAGGTCCTGACTGAACTCAGTAATAATCAGGGGCTCACCACGGGAGTAGTCGGGGTGTTGCCACTGCTGTTGCAGTTGCTGCAATACCCGAGTCTGGTTGAAAAACGAGTCCTGATGCAGCATCAGAAAGTTACGGTGGCCGACACCGATAACATCATGGTGAAATACGCCCTGATCGATAACGGTCGGGTTTTGTTGTGCAAGAACGACATTAGCCGCCGGCAGCTGATGCTGTCGTACCAGTGTTTCACAGGCCGCCAGAGTCTGTCGGGCAGGATAGCGCTTCGGGGGTGGATTATTGCTGCCACGACCGTAGACCAGCAGGGTTATCCCGGGCTGGCTGTGAGAATCACACAGCCGCGTATGGTTGGCCGCACCCTCGTCTGCATAATCGCTTTGGCAAGGGAGTGATGGGTGATGACAGAAATGGGCCGGATCACTGAAAATCCGTTTTAGCATGTCGGCGCTGTAGTTCGTTTCAATCGAGCGGTGTAGGGTGGTGATCAGATTGGCCGGGGTGAAATGAACTCTGCCGTCCGGGCAGTCTCTGCTGGCGGAAACGGTCGCCGCATTGGCGGCCCACATGGTGGATGCGGAGTAGCATGCGGCCAGTAAATGGGGCGCCTGACGGTATGCCTGTCCGATAATCTCCGGAACTGAACCGCTGAAGCCGAAACGCTGCAACGTCTCAATATCGGGGCGGGAAGCGGGCGGTAAAACCCCCTGTACCTGCCCCAGCTGCACCAGGCGCCACATCTTTTCCAGCCCCTGAAGGGCTGCCTGTCGCGGTGATGCGATCTCCCCTTTATGTTGATCTGAGGCGATATTCCCCGGCGACAGGCCCGCATAGTTATGGCTTGGTCCGATCAGTCCGTCGAAGTTAACTTCCCGATAAAGCATAGCGCCTCCGTGACCCTGTTACAGTTCCAGCCCGGGACTGAGCTTATCCGGCAGGCAGGGTGAACTGCTTTCGATGGATGCCACCGGGTAGGCACAGTAATCTGCTGCGTAATAGGCCGACGGACGATGGTTACCGCTGATACCACAACCGCCAAACGGCATCGCACTGCTGGCCCCTGTCAGGGGACGATTCCAGTTGATGATGCCGGCGCGGATATGGCGTTTAAAGTGTTCATATTGTTCTCTGTCATCACTAAACAGGCCGGCAGAAAGGCCGTAACTTGTGTCGTTAGCGCTGCTAATAGCGGCATCGAAACTGCGGTAGCGGATCACCTGCAGCAAGGGACCGAAATATTCCTGGTCGGGTAACGTTCCTACGGCAGAGGTATCGATGATTGCCGGTGACAAAAGTGTTCCAGCGCTGTTTTGCAGCTGCGTCTCGAGGCGAACAGAGGCGCCGTTCTGAATCAGTTTCTGTTGCCCCGTGAGGATTGAGTCAGCTGCCTGTGTACTGATCAGGGTCCCCATAAACGGTTGCGGATCTCCGTTGTAGGCACCGATCCGTATTTTACGGCACCGCTGTACCAGTTTATCCACGAAGTGATCCCCCCAGTCGGAGTCCGGCACCAACAGGCGACGGGCGCAGGTGCAGCGCTGTCCGGCACTGATAAATGCAGAGATAATCGTATCGTGAAGTGTCGCTTTGAGGTTGTGTACCGGAGTAATCACCAGCGGATTATTGCCGCCCATCTCCAGTGCCAGAATTTTTTCCGGCTGGCCGCCAAACTGGCGGTGCAGTAACTGACCGGTCACTGCGCTGCCGGTGAAAAACAAGCCATCAATGCCCTGATGCGAGGCGAGTGCTTTACCGGTTTCGCTGTTACCCTGGATCAGATTCAGTACGCCGTCAGGCAGCTCTGCCTTTTGCCACAGGTGTAACATCAGTTCAGCGCAACGAGGGGTCAGCTCGCTGGGTTTGAAGACCACGGTGTTGCCTGCCAGCAGTGCTGGAAGAATATGCCCATTGGGCAGATGCATGGGAAAATTGTAGGGACCGAATACCGCGACCACGCCGTGAGGTTTATGTTGCAGAACCTGATCCCCCTGAGGACCGTGTTCGATCCGGGTCGGACAACGCTCCTTATGGGCACGGATAGAGATATCGGTTTTCCCGATCATCGCGGTTATCTCCGTGCGGCTTTCCCACAGGGGTTTTCCGGTTTCCTGACCGATGGTATCGGCGAGCAGTTCAGAATACTCTTTCAGCAGCTCGGTAAAGCGCAGTATATAACTCTGGCGCTGTTCCAGTGTCATGTCACACCAGCGCCCGGATGCGTTACGCGCGATCTCCACCGCCTCACTGACCTGCGATCCGGTGGCGCTATGGCCCTGCCATATCCTCTGGGCTGTTGCAGGGTTCAGTGAGGTAAAGCGTTCGCCTTTTCCCTGAACCCAGCGGCCGTTTATAAACAGAGATGCGTTTGCTTTCATGACTTAGCTCCTGCTCTTTAAGGGCACAACCCTTACCCTGTCGCCTTCACTGACCTGCAACAGGTGTGCGAGTTCTGCTGTCAGGGTTATCCGGCCTTCGGAGGGCGCTATCTCTACCACGGTGCAGCGGAAGTTTTGCAGCAATGTATTGCTGATCAGGAAAGGGGTTGTATGTTGCTGAAAGGGTCCGATATGGACCTCCACATAACGGCTTTTTCTGACGGCGCGGATATCTTTAAGCTCACAGGCCAGAGTGGGACCCGCATCAAAAATATCGATGTACTCCTCATAGCGAAACCCTTCACTTTCCAGTAGCTTGCGGGCGGGGACTGTTTGCTCATGGACCTCTCCGATGACCTGTCGGGCGGCTTCCGGCAACAGGTGTATATAGATTGAGTGTTTCGGCATCAGCTCAGCAATAAATACTTTATTGCCTAGCCCTGTGAGGTAATCCGCTTCAGAGAACTCCATACTGAAGAAGTGCCGCCCCAGACCATTCCAGAAGGGGGAAAGACCCTGAGCGTCACTGACGCCGCGCATCTCCGCGATCACCTTGCCGGGGAAGCGCTGTTTGAATTGAGCCAGAAACAAAAAACGGCAGCGGGACAGTAAACTGCCGTAATTGTCGCGCCGGTATTCCGGATCCAGATAAAGGGTACAGACTTCGGTGCAGCCGGTGTAGTCGTTACAGAGGTAGAGGGTCTGAAAACTGTTATGCACACCCAGCTCGCGGGATGCATGAACAACCGTTCCCAGGCGATAATGATAAAACGGTTCCCGCAGGCCAACCGCAGACTCGATACCGCAGACGCCGATCACTTTGCTATCCTGTGCAGCTTCGAGAACGAACAGGTAACTGGCGCCGAGCGGGTCTGCTGTGGTCTGACTAAAGGCGACTTCAGAGGCCATGATTTTGGCTTCAAGCAGGTCCCGGTTGCCGGGCAGTGAGGTGAATCCCGGACCGCTGTCCATGGCCAGCTCACAGAGGCGATCCAGATCTGATAATCTGATGGGGCGAATTATACTGATATCGTTCATCCCTAATCTCCTCTGTCTCGTTCTGAAGTAAAGCTTAGCTGCAACAGCAGATAAAAACTTACTGCATAGGTTGTCTGCGCCAGGTTTCCGGTTGCTCGGCCAGCCGCAACAGTATCAGTGTACTCAGTCGGGCGCGTTCGACCAGGCTGGGAAGCCGGATAAACTCCCTGTGGCTGTGAATATTGCCGCCCAGTACACCCAGGGTGTCAACATTGGGCAGCCCCGCCGCCGATAGATTATTACCATCACAGCAGCCTCCGGTTGGCTCCCATGAGAGAGGCACGCCGAGTTGTCCCGAACATTCGGTAACCAGCTGGAACAGCGCGAGGTGGGCCTGGTCTAACATTTTTGGGGTGCGACCGAAACTGCCATGCAGAGCCAGTGAAATCCCCTCTTTGCTGTTGATCTGCTGTCCGATTGTTTGCAGTTGCTGCTGACACCACTGTTCATCTGCGCGGATCCGGGTGCGAATATTAAAGCGGCAGTGGGCCTGATCGGGTACCTGATTGGTGGTCACTCCGCCATTGACGATGCCAACATTGATGGTGACCCCGTCGCGTTGCCCGTTCAGTTGATCAATTGCTGTTATATACTCGGCCATAGCACAGATTGCATTACGACCCAGATGGTGTTCCCGGCCGGCATGCGCGGCTACGCCCGCGATAATCGCCGTGAAATTGCCGCTGCCTTTGCGCTCACCGGCCAGTTGTCCATTGGGCAGTGCCGGTTCATAGATCATCCCCACATCATGATGTTCTGCCTGTTGTGCCAGAATCGGTGCAGAGCCGGGTGAGCCGATCTCCTCATCAGGGTTCAGAATAACGGTCCAGCCGATTCGTTGCGCCAGGGGGGATTGTTCAAATGCGCTCAGGGCTTCCAGCATGACTAACAGCCCGCCCTTCATGTCGCTTACTCCCGGCCCCTTCAGCGTCTGGTCATCTAGCCACTGACACTGCTGAAATTCTGATTCTGTCGGAAATACGGTATCGAGATGGCCGGTGAGCAATACCTGCAATGGGGCGTCCGGGCGTTTGCTCAGAATATGCAGATCCCCGAGGGGATTCTCGACGGCACGGCCATCGGAACGAAACAACGTATAGGGAGGCAGAGTTCGTTGCTGATGGTCACAACTGAGTCGCTTGCAGAACATGTCGCTCAGCAATGCGCCGACCTGATTAACTCCGGCCTCGTTGAGGGTGCCGGAGTTAATCTCAGACAACCTGATAAGAGACTCTATTAGCGACTTTTCCCTAGTCGATAGGGCGCTCACCGGGCGGGTCATCATTAGGTACCTGGTAAACCCATTTTCAGGGCTAGCATGGCCTCAGTCAGTTGCTTCAGGCCTTGATTGATATCTTTTGGCGGAATAACCAGCGAGGGAGTTAATCTCAGAATATTCGGACCGGCGGTTAAAACCATTACACCCTGTTTTTCCGCTAGTTGTTTTAGTTCGCTTGCTTTGCCGTGCCACTTTTCTTTCAGTTCACAGCCTATTAAAAGGCCTTCTGAGCGGATATCACGGAACAGACCTATCTTCTCATTGAGTATATTTAAGCTATTGATAAACATCCGCTGACGCTGATTGACTCCAGACAAAAGAGTGGGGTCATTGATCAGCTCCAGTGCTTTTGAGGCCACCGCACAGGCCAGTGGATTACCGCCGAAAGTACTGCCATGGCTACCGAAACTGAAACTCGCGGCTATTTTTTTAGTGGTCAGCATTGCGCCGATTGGAAATCCGCACCCCAGTGCTTTGGCACTGGTCAGAATATCCGGGGTAACGTTATATCCCTGGTAGGCGAACAGGTTGCCAGTACGACCCATGCCGGTCTGTATCTCATCAAAAATCAGCAGTGCATTATGCTTATCACAGAGGGCTCTCAGGCCCTCAAGAAAGACCGCTTCAGCGGGAATAATGCCACCTTCGCCCTGGATCGGTTCAACTATCACGGCGCAGGTGTGATCTGAAATATGGTATTCAAACGCGGCCAGATCATTATAGGGCAGGTGCGTGATATCCTCCGGAAGTGGCTCAAAGCCTTCGGTATATTTAGGTTGACCGCCCACGGAGACAGTCAACAGTGTGCGGCCATGAAAACTGTTATTAAAGGCGATGATTTCGGTTTTTTCGCGGCCAAAATGCTCTTTGGCATATCTGCGTGCCAGCTTCAGCGCGGCTTCATTGGCTTCGGCGCCGGAATTAGCAAAAAAGACCTGTTCAGCAAATGTAGCGTCGCACAATTGCCGCGCCAGCCTGATTGCCGGCTCGTTGGTCCAGACATTGCTGAGATGCCAGAGTTTCTGACTCTGCTCCTGTAATACTTTAACCAGCTCAGGGTGGCAGTGTCCCAGTGCGTTAACGGCGATACCGCCAGCAAAGTCGATATACTCTTTGCCTGACTGATCCCACACTCGTGAACCCGCTCCCCGAACCGGGATGATCGGGCTCGGAGCATAGTTGGGAACCATTACCTCATTGAACGTGTTACGCTTGATCATACTGTCAATAATCCTTATCAGCTGGAAAAACTTATCTCTAAGTTTAGACGCTGGAAAAGATTGGACAGTACTATTTGTCCCGTTTTGGGCAAAAAAAAGCACCCATCGGGTGCCTTTAAAAAATAAATTATTCAGTAGCTTATAGTGCGTCAGTGCCTGTTTCGCCGGTACGGATGCGGATCGCCTGTTCAAGTGGCGTAACAAAGATCTTGCCGTCGCCAATTTTACCGGTGTTAGCGGTTGAGGCGATCGCTTCAATCACCTGATCGACTAAATCATCAGAGATAGCCGCTTCAATTTTTACTTTCGGGAGAAAGTCCACAACGTATTCTGCTCCGCGGTAAAGCTCGGTATGGCCTTTTTGACGGCCAAAGCCCTTTACTTCGGTAACGGTGACGCCCTGAATGCCTATTTCTGACAGAGCTTCACGCACGTCATCCAGTTTGAACGGTTTGATTACCGCACTTACCAGTTTCATCATTATTATCCTCGCTTGGATCTGTTGTTCTGACAGGAGATGCCTGCAGGCCTCAGACGGTTGGAGATCAATCTTGGGCCTAGTATAACCAGAATCAATAACTTAATAAAACGTCAGAAGGGGAGCCGAGGCTCCCCTTTTTACAGATATCTATATATCGCTTGTTGAATTACTTACCAGAGGTGAACTCTGGGTAGGCTTCCATACCGCATTCAGCAAGATCAACACCTTCGTATTCTTCCTCTTCGCTGACCCGGATACCGATAACCGCTTTAAGGATTGCCCAGACAACCAGGCTGGTGACGAAGACCCATGTAAAGATAGTAGCAGCACCGATCAGCTGGCCGCTGAAGCTGACGTCACCGTTGGTTACAGGTACCAGCAGCAGACCCAGCAGACCACACACGCCGTGTACAGAGATCGCACCGACAGGATCATCGATACGCAGTTTGTCCAGAGTGATGATCGCGAATACCACCAGTACACCGCCGATCGCACCGAACAGAGTTGCCTGCAGAGCCGTAGGCGTAGAGGGTTCAGCAGTGATGGCAACCAGGCCAGCCAGAGCACCGTTCAACAGCATGGTCAGGTCCGCTTTACCGAACAGCATGCGGGCAGTGATCAGGGCTGCGATAGAGCCACCAGCGGCTGCTGCATTGGTATTCAGGAACACCATTGCAACAGAGTGAGCGCTAGAAACATCGCCCAGTTTCAGTACAGAACCACCGTTGAAACCGAACCAGCCCATCCACAGGATAAAGGTACCCAAAGTCGCCAGTGGCAGGTTCGCACCCGGAATAGCATTTACGCCATTAGCGGTATATTTACCTTTACGTGCGCCCAGTAGCAGAACACCGGCCAGTGCAGCGGCTGCACCTGCCATGTGTACGATACCTGAACCGGCAAAGTCAGAGAAACCAAGGTCGCCCAGGTTGTACATGCCGAAAACGTCATCGCCGTTCCAGGTCCATGCACCTTCCATTGGGTAGATAACGCCAGTCATTACCACAGCGAAAGCCAGGAATGCCCACAGCTTCATACGTTCAGCAACCGCGCCGGAAACGATAGACATGGCGGTAGCAACAAAGACTACCTGGAAGAAGAAGTCAGATGCACCGGAGTAAACAGAGCCACCATCGAATCCTTCTTCAGCAGAGTCGGCCAGAACCTGATCAACATCGAGTTCGCCAATAGTGCTCAGGAACAGGTCGCCGCCATACATAATGTGATAACCGCACACCATGTACATAACGCAGGCAATTGAGAACAGAGCCACGTTTTTAGTCAGGATCTCGGTGGTGTTTTTAGACCGCACCAGACCCGCTTCGAGCATGGCGAAACCTGCCGCCATCCACATAACTAATGCACCACACACCAGAAAATAAAAGGTGTCCATTGCATATTGTAATTCAAAAATTTGATTTTCCATCACTTCCCCCTGAAGCAAACGCTTAGAGCTATTTTAGGTTGTAAGTCAGTTGTTACAGTGCGGTATTGCCGGTTTCGCCGGTACGGATCCGGATAGCTTCTTCAAGATGCATCACGAAAATTTTACCGTCGCCGATCTTGCCGGTCTGAGCCGTTTTGCTGATCGCGTCAACCACCTGATCAACGATGCTGTCCTCCACAGCAGCGTCGACCTTTACCTTGGGCAGAAAATCGACAACATATTCCGCGCCGCGGTAGAGTTCTGTGTGACCTTTCTGACGACCAAAGCCTTTCACCTCGGTGACAGTAATGCCCTGTACACCGATTTCGGAAAGCGCTTCACGCACATCATCCAGTTTGAATGGTTTAATAATTGCTGAGATAAGTTTCATGGGATCTGATCTCCACTGAGTAAAACTGTTTTTAAGGGCTACGCTGGCTACCAGCGCAGCGATATTCGGTTGATCCATACTAAGCATTGAACATGCCATAAAGTTTTTTTTGTTTAAAAACAGCTGGTTGGTATGATTTAGTGCTGTTGTGTGATTCGGTGTTAGCGGTTTTTAAGGCTTTCTTGATGAATCACTGGTGCACAATTGTTGTGCAGGCACTTTTTTGGTGCGTTTGCCGGTGCGTACAGGCTTTCCGTTAAATGTGGGTCGGGTTATTGTCCGGTTATTGGTATAGTCTTAATGGAGATGATCAACCGATATTATTTGGATGCATGAGATATGATTAATCACAAAATACTGGAAGGGCTCAGTGAGCAGATCGGCCAGTTATTTGAGCAGGCCCGGCACAGTTCAGCAGAGTCTGAGGTTCAGCAGCAGGTCAGTGCACTATTACAGAGCGCGTTCAGGCGGATGGATCTGGTCAGTCGGGACGAATTTGATGCTCAGAGTGCGGTACTGGCCCGTAGCCGCGCTAAACTTGAACAGTTGCAGTCAGAGATTGAGCGACTGGATCAGATGGTCGATCAGACCGTTAACAAAGCCTAGTCACACACCAAGGAAACCCTATGCATCAGCCTATGTATGCCTGCATCCTGCCTGATCTGAGTTATCAGTTTGCTACTCAGGAATATCTTGGCATGCTCGGCTGGCAGGGCGAGGTGAGCGGCGTGTCGTTGTCTCGGGTTCATTCTGAGGCGGCGCTGTTTGAGTTGCGCCATGGGATGATGCTCGCCCGTTCACAGGGTACCGCCACACTCTCCTGGCAGCCTTTTGCTGAAAATCACAATCTCTGGTTGCAGCTGGAGATCTGCTGGAACCCGGTCGCCGGCCTGTATATTGTCAATGCCATGCGAACAGGACAGGCGGCGGGGCGGATACTTGCCCAGAATCCCGAGCATGGTTTGTTTGACTATACCCCTCAGGCGGTTATGTTGCTGGATGGCGATAACCGGATCTATCGGGTAAACCCCGGTTTTTCAGAAATTACCGGCTTCTCCTTTGAGGATGTTGTTGGCCAGGGGCCGGGAATTGTGACTAACCGGGAGATCTCTGCGGAAATGTTCGATCATCTGTGGCAGCAACTGATGCACAGGGGATTCTGGGAAGGGGAGTTGTGGAACCGGCATAAAGATGGCCGTAGTTATCCGGCCTGGTACTCCCTGATGGCGCAACGGGACGAGAGCGGGGAGATCGATGGCTTTGTTGCTCAGTTTTCCGATATCAGCAGCTCCTATGGCGACCAGAACCGCTATAGCCATGCCAGCTATGACGCCCTGACCGGGTTGCCGGATGAGTATACGCTGCTGGATCAGCTCAATCAGCAACTCCTGAGAGATAGCCTGGGGCACCGGGGACGGGGACTTATCTTGTTACAGCTGGAAAGTAGTGAGGGGGAATCTGCGCAGCTTATGACAGCGCTTGCAGCCCGGCTCAGTGCTCAGGTGCGGGAAAGCGATCTGTTAGCGGTGGATCAGGAGCATAATTTTGTTTTTATTCTGGAAGACTGTCCCGATGAGATGACGCTTGAGCAGTTTGCTGAGCGGGTGACCGCGGTGCTTCAGGAGCCGGTCGATGTCGATGGCCAGACGTTAGGGTTTGATCATGCTATGGGCGGCGTACTGGTAGAGAGTGGCGGGATCAGTGCTGAACTGATGCTGGACCGGGCCCGGCTGGTGTTGCGCACCCTGGACAGTCATAACGGCTTTCGCCTCTATGATGCTTCACTGGGAAGTGGAACCGTGCTCAGTCGGGATACCCTGAGTCAGGCCGTGTCAGAGGGCTGGTTGCAGCTAAGGTTTAATCCGGTTTACTCTCTGCAGGGGCATCATCTTGCTGCGGCAGAGGTTTCGCTGACGCTGAGTCATCCGCAGCAGGGGATCCTGTCACCGGAGCAGTTTATTCCTCAGTTATCCCGTTATGGATTACTGCAGGATTATCACCAGCAGCTGGAGCGTCAGTTATTGCCGCTGATCAGCCTCTGGAGTGGCTTTGAACAGTTTCATAATCTTTGTATCCGATTACAGGATGAGGAACTTTTCTCTGCGGAAGTCATTGAGCATCTGATTCGGCAGATGGTGAAGGCCGGAATACCACCGCAGCGTTTGATGGTTATTTTGAGTTTCGTTCAGCTGCAGTTGTTTCCTGATGAAATTGAAGAGCTTAAAGCCCATGGTGTACTGATTTTGCTGGATCCGCAGAAGTACTCGCTGGGGCGCTTATCAGCGCAGTTGTTTCCCGATATGTTGCTGCTGAACGCAGGCCTTGTGGAGCAGCAGATGCGTGATGACCGGTCTGTCCGGGATGTCGAAGCGCTGATCTCAATGGCGCGGGACAATGATCTGGAAGTGATGGCTGAGGGGGTCCGCACCACAGGCCAGATGACCCGGCTCACGCAGCAGGGCTGTCTGCGGATGAGTGGTAAATATGTCGGACGTGAGCTGACACTGGAACAGCTGATCGAACGGTTAGATCTGGAGCACTGAATAAAGGCCTTGGTATAACAACCTTTTAAACCCATATCCATGGATGGATTCGTATGGCACTGGCAATCGTTTACACCCGGGCTCAGCTCGGTATTCAATCCCCACCGGTTGCGGTGGAGGTTCATCTTTCGGGCGGTCTGCCCAGTTTCTCAATCGTTGGAATGCCGGAAACCGGTGTCAAGGAGAGTCGCGAACGGGTGCGAAGCTCGCTGCTGAATTGCGGTTTTGAGTTTCCGGCCCGGCGGATCACGGTTAATCTGGCACCTGCCGATCTGCCTAAAGAGGGGGGACGGTATGATCTGGCGATAGCGATCGGCATTCTGATTGCCAGTGGTCAGCTGCCGCAAAACTGTGCAGAACCTTTTGAGTTCTTAGCTGAACTGGCTCTGTCGGGTGATCTGCGCCCGGTATCCGGGGTGTTGCCGGTGGCGCTTAGCTGTCGGAATGCTAAACGTAGCCTGTGGGTCGCCAGTGATAATGCTCAGGAAGCGGGATTGGTAACCGGGCTGGGGTTATTTGCTGCCCGGTCGCTACTGGAGGTCAGTAACCATCTGGCGGCTGCCGCCCTGATCTCTCCGGTCATCGCTGCAGAGCGACAGGTTGAGGACTTTGGCGGATCTGATATGTCTGATGTCAGAGGCCAGTATCAGGCTAAA